>CAZXJZ010000052.1:0-24536 GCA_964641065.1 uncultured Hyphomicrobiales bacterium
ATCGCACCGGCATTGCGGATTTTTCCGATCAGGCTTTCGGGATCGGCGGCGATCAGTTCGAGATGCTCCGGCGCCAGCGCGTCGACCAGCGGGACTGCTTCCTCAAGATCGCGGGTGATGATGGTGGCGCCGTAATCGCGCCAGGAGGCGCCGGCAATCTGCGCACGCGGCAGCGTCTTGAGCTGGGAAGCGACAGCGGCTTCCACATCGTCGGCGAGCCGCGCATCGCTGGTGATCAGGATCGACTGCGCCGCCTCGTCATGCTCGGCCTGGGCCAGGAGGTCGGCCGCGATCCAGTCCGGATTGGCGGTCCCGTCGGCCAGCACCAGCACCTCGGACGGGCCCGCGATCATGTCGATGCCGACCTTGCCGAAGACCTGGCGCTTCGCCGCCGCCACATAGGCATTGCCCGGCCCGACGATCTTCGACACCGGCTTGATGGTCTGCGTGCCATAGGCCAGCGCCGCCACCGCCTGCGCACCGCCGACGCGATAGATTTCGTCGACGCCGCCGAGTTTTGCGGCCGCCAGCACCAACGGATTGATGACGCCATCCGGCGCCGGCACCACCATCACGATCCGCGGCACGCCGGCGACCTTGGCCGGCACCGCGTTCATCAGCACTGACGACGGATAGGCAGCGGTGCCGCCCGGCACATACAGCCCGACCGCCTCGATCGCAGTCCAGCGATGCCCGAGTTCGACACCCAGCGCATCGGTGAAGCGATCGTCCTTCGGCTTCTGGCGCAGGTGAAATGCCTCGATACGCTCACGCGCGAGCTTCAGCGCATCCAGCGCCCGCGGATCGCAGGCCTGTTCGGCTTCGTCGATTTCGGCCGCGCTGACCCGCAGCCCGATTTTGCCCAGATCGACCCGGTCGAATTTCAGCGACAGATCAATTAGCGCCGCGTCGCCCCGCGCCGCCACGTCCGCCACGATCTCGCGGACGGAAACATCCACGTCGACGGAGGCCTCCCGCTTGGTAGCGAGAAAGTCCTCAAAACGCTTGGCAAAGTGGGAGCTGCGGCTGTCGAGGCGGATTGGCATGAAATCGTGATGGCGCGCGGAACCGGGCACGTCAACACCCGGAATTGCCCCTGGCTAATGAAAGCCCGATAATGCGGCATGCCCCCTGCCGGTACCCTGCGTCCGGTCCTCGGCGACCAGATTTCCGACGGCCGGCTCTCCTCCCTGATCGATCTGGACCCAGCCCGGGATGTGGTGCTGTTCGCGGAGGTCCGCGAGGAGGCGACCTATGTCCCGCACCATCGCCAGAAGATCGCGCTGGTCTTTGCCGGCATGCGCGGCTTCGCGGAGCGGCTTCGGGCAAGCGGTGTCCGGGTGCGCTATGTCCGGCTCGACGATCCGGACAACACGCATACGCTGGCAGGCGAAATCGCCCGCGCCACGGACGCCGAGGGCTTGCGGCAGGTGGTGATGACCGAGCCCGGCGAGTGGCGGCTGAAGGAGGCGTTCGACGCGCTGGCAAAGGATTCCGCGCTTCGACTGGAGGTCCGGGAGGACGACCGCTTCCTGTGTTCGCACGGCGCTTTTCGCGACTGGGCGCGGGGCAAACAGACGCTGCGAATGGAGCATTTCTACCGCCACATGCGGCAACGCACCGGACTCCTGATGGACGGGAGCGAACCCTGCGGCGGGCGCTGGAATTTCGACACCGAGAACCGCAAGCGGCTGCCGAAATCGGTTGATGCGCCGGCGCGGCGCTTCATCGTTCCGAATTCGGTCGCACGCCAGGCGCTCGGCGACGTCGCGCGCTGGTTTCCCGACGGCTTCGGTTCGATCGACAGCTTCGCCTATCCCACCGAACCGCAGGACGCGGAACGGCTGCTGGCCTTCTTCCTGGAGAATATTCTGCCCGGATTCGGCGATTACCAGGACGCGATGGCGAGGGGCGAGCCATGGCTCTGGCATTCGGTGCTGTCGACCAGCATCAATCTCGGCCTGCTCGATCCGATGGATGTCTGCCGCCGCGCGGAAGCGCGATATCGCGAGGGATCAGCCCCGCTGAATGCCGTCGAAGGCTTCGTACGGCAGATCCTCGGCTGGCGCGAATTCGTCCGCGGCGTCTACTGGCTGCGGATGCCGGAATACAAGAAGCGCAATGCGTTGAATGCCGACCGCCGCCTGCCGTGGTTCTACTGGTCCGGCGAAACCGACATGGCCTGTATCCGCGACGTGGTGGCGACCACGCGCGACAACGCCTATGCGCATCACATCCAGCGCCTGATGGTGACGGGTAACTTCGCGATGCTGCTTGGCGTCCATCCCGACCCGATCAACGAATGGTACATGGCGGTCTACGCCGATGCGTATGAATGGGTCGAGCTGCCGAACACCCATGGCATGGCGACATTCGCCGATGGCGGCATCGTCGGCTCCAAGCCCTATGCCGCATCGGGCGCCTATATCAACCGGATGAGCGACTATTGCGGCACCTGCCGCTACGACGTGAAGAAACGGATCGGCGACGACGCCTGTCCGTTCAACGCGCTCTATTGGGATTTTCTCGATCGCAACCGCAAGGTGCTGTCAGGCAATATCCGCATGGCGATGCCCTACAAATCGCTCGAGCGCATGAGCACTTCTGACCGCGAGGACATCCGCGTCCAGGCCGAGACATGGCGCGAGCGCTTCGGCGCGACGCCGCTCTGACGCGGCGCCGCCGGGGCGATCAGGCAACCGCCTGATCGCGGATCGCGACCGCGGCTTCCAGATCCACCGATACCAGCTGCGACACGCCGCGCTCGGCCATGGTCACGCCGTAGAGCCGGTTCATCCGCGCCATGGTGATCGGGTTATGCGTGATGATGACGAAGCGCGTCTCGGTCGAACGCGTCATCTCATCGAGCAGATCGCAGAACCGCTCCACATTGGCGTCGTCGAGGGGCGCGTCCACTTCGTCCAGCACGCAGATCGGCGCCGGATTGGTAAGGAACACCGCGAAGATCAGCGCCATCGCGGTCAGCGCCTGCTCGCCGCCGGACAGAAGCGACAGCGACTGCGGCTTCTTGCCGGGCGGCTTCGCCATCACTTCGAGCCCGGCCTCCAGCGGATCGTCGCTTTCGATCAATTGCAGTTCGGCCTCGCCACCGCCGAACAGCTGGGTGAACAGATGCTTGAAGTGTCCGTTCACCACTTCGAACGAGGCGATCAGCCGTTCACGCGCTTCCTTGTTGAGATTCTGAATGCCCTGCCGCAGCCGCTTGATGGCCTCGACCAGATCGTCGCGCTCGGTGACGAGCGAGGTGTGCTGGGTCTCGACCTCGGTCAGTTCCTCTTCGGCGCGCAGGTTGACGGCGCCGAGCCGCTCGCGCTCCCGCCGCAGTTTTTCGAGATCGCTCTCGACCTCGGCGACATCGGGCAGCGTCGCGCCTTCCGCGATTTCGGCCATGGCTGCGACGCCCTGCGGCTCGACTTCGAGCATCTCGCGGATTTCGTGCTCGACATCGGTGAGCCTGCGGCGCGCGCCCTCGCCGCGCTCCTCGGAACGGCCAAGTTGCTCGCGCGCGGTGCTGAGCGCTTCGAGCGCAGCACGCGCGGCGCTGTTCGCAGCCGATGCGGCGCTCTCGCCCTCAGCCAGCCGGTCGCTGGCCTCGCGCTTCGCTTCCTCGGCGATCTGCACCTCTTCAAGCAACGCGACCCGCTTCTCCTCGAACAGCCGCGGCGCATCGACCAGGCTGTCGCGTTCGGTCGTGGCCTCCCCGAGCCTCGTCTCGAGCGCTGCGATCTGCTTGGCGGTACGCTCCTGCGTATCGATCCAGGATTGCTGCTCGCCGGCAATCGCCTCCAGCCGCTTTTTCGCGATCTCGGCTTCGCGGGTCAGCGCTTGCGCTTCCGCGCGCAATTCCGCGGCACCGACCCGGCGGGCTGAGATCTGGTTGCGGATCTCTTCCAGCCGGGCCTCCAGTTCCGCGGTCGGCTGCAATTCGGACAGCGCCTGCTGCGCCTGCGCCTGAGCGGCGGCGGCCTCGTCGCGATTGGCACCAAGACGTGTCTGCGCCTCGGTCAATGCCGCCCGGCGGGTGGTGATGTGGGTGAGATCGCGTTCGGCGGCGGCATGGCGCTCGCGCGCTTCATTGGCGGCACGTTGCAACTCGCGCCAGCGGTTGCGCGCTTCGGTCTCGGCGGCATTGGCGGAGGCCACTTCCTGCTCGGCCTTGGCCACGATCTCGCGCTTGGCTTCGGCATGCGCACGCGCGGAATCGAGCTCGGCCTCGATTTCTGCCAGGCGATTGCGTTCGGCGAGGCGGCGCGCCGCGCCGGTGGGGGCATTGGCTGCGACTGCAAATCCGTCCCAGCGCCACAGATCGCCCTCGCGCGACACCAGCCGCTGGCCGGGCTTCAGCAGCGGCACGAAGCGATCGGCCTCGGCCCGTTCCACGAGCCCGATCTGGCGCAGGCGGCGATCCAGTTCGGCCGGCGCGGTCACGTGACTGGTGAGCGGCTCAACTCCCTCGGGGAGAACAGGATCGGTCGGATCGACGATGGCGCCGGCCCAGCGCATCGGCGAGCGCGGATCGGCCGGCGCTTCCAGATCGTCACCCAGCGCCGCGCCGAGCGCGGTCTCGTACCCCTTCTCGACATTGAGATTGTCGATCACCGATGGCCACAGGCTGCCCGAGTCGACGTGAAGCACCTTGCGCAGCGTGCGGGCTTCGGTTTCGAGCCGTCCGGCGCGGCGTTCGGCCTCGGCGAGTGGCTTGCGTTCGACATCGAGCGCCTGACGCGCAGCGGAATGCGCGGCCTCGGCGCGCAAGGCCGCGGCTTCGCCCTCACCCACCGCTTCCTGCGCGGCTTCGACCGCATACAACAGCGCATCAAGATCGGGACCGCCTTCGTTCGCGGCGTCGATCCGCGCAAATTCGGCGACCACATCGGCGATGTCGCGCTCAAGCCGCGTCAGCCGTTCGGTCTGCTCGCGGGCCGCCCGCTCAAGCGTATTGCGGCGCGCGGTCAGGTCGGCGAGCGCACCGGTCGCCTCGCTGAAATTCTTCTCCGACTCGGCGAGCTGCGCATCGGCTTCCGCCACGCGCTCGTCGGCATTGAGACGCTTGCTTTCGCCAGCCTCCAGATCGCGCCGCAGCGTTGCGGCCTCTTCGGTCAGCCGAGCCAGTGCAGTTTCCGAATCCACCGCAAGCTGGCGCTCGCGGGCGATGTCGTCGTTGAATTGCAGCAGCCGCTGCGCCAGTTCGGCGAGGCGCTCCTTGGCGCGCACTTCCTCGCGGTCGAGAGTTTCGCGCGCGGCCACCAGCCGCTGCAAGGCGGCGCTGGAGCGAGCTTCGGCTTCGCGCAACGGCGGCAAGGCCGCGGCAGCCTCTTCCTGCGCCTTGCTGGCTTGCGTCTGTGCCAGCGTGGCAGCCGCCACCACGCGGACGCCTTCGTCGCGCGCCTGATCGGCTGCGGCCAGTTCGGTATTGGCATTCAGCCAGCGCAGATGGAACAGCGTGGCTTCCTGCTTGCGCACCTGCGCCGACACATTGCGATAGCGAATCGCCTGCCGGGCCTGGCGCTTCAGCGCTTCCATCTGCGAGGCAAGCTGCCCGATCACGTCTTCCAGGCGCTGTAAATTCTGCTCGGCGGCCCGCAGCCGCAATTCGGCTTCGTGCCGGCGCGCATGCAGACCGGAAATGCCGGCGGCCTCTTCCAGCACGCGGCGGCGCTGCTCGGGCTTGGCTTGGATGATCTCGCCGATCCGGCCCTGATGCACCAAGGCCGGCGACCGCGCGCCGGTGGAGGCATCGGCAAACAGGATCTGCACGTCGCGGGCGCGCACCTCGCGGCCATTGATGCGATAGGTCGAGCCCTGGTCGCGCTCGATCCGCCGCGCCACCTCGATCATGTCGACGTCCATATAGGCCTGCGGCGCCAGCCGCGACGAATTGTCGATCGCCATCGACACTTCGGCATTGTTGCGCGCGGGCCGGTTGCCGGAACCGGCGAAGATCACCTGGTCCATGTCGGTGGCGCGCATGGATTTGTAGGAATTCTCGCCCATCACCCAGCGCAGCGCCTCGACAAGGTTCGACTTGCCGCAACCGTTCGGCCCGACCACGCCGGTGAGGCCGGGTTCGATCAGGAAATCGGTGGGCTCGACGAAGGACTTGAAACCGGTCAACCGCAGTCGCGTCAGCTTCATTGCTGGACTTCTTCTTTCCGTGCCAGCGCCCCATAGGACGCTTCATTCAGAACCGGGGGCGAATCGCTAGAGGTGCGCCCCTTAAGGAGGCCGGAGAATGGGGACGCCTTGTGCCAAGGGCAAGGCGAAAACCGCGTTTCCCCCAAGTGGCTGGAATCGCGGAAAAATCAGTATTGACAGGGAAATTTGGGAGTGTGCCGGTCGAATTTCGGACCCCGGACGCAGCTCGCGACCGCGCGGGATAGCCCGGACCCTGCTTGGCCTCAGGCAGGCGACCCGGCGGCACCCCGTACCGGTCGGCTAACCCGGACGGGCGGGGGCGGCCAAGCGGGAACTCATCCCTCGGCTGACCGTTGACCGAGCGCCTCGTACAGCGGCCCCTTTCCTGATGCACGTCCTATTGCGCAAGCTTTCCGCGCTTCACACCATCTCCGACGAAGAAGCCGCGGCGCTGCTCGCGGCGATTTCCCATACCCGCGACATCAAGCGGGGCGACGATATCGCAGAGGATGGAAGCGAACCCAAACACTCGACCGTGGTCATCGAAGGGATCGCCTGCCGATACAAACAGTTTCACGACGGGCGCCGGCAGATCCTGAGTTTCCAATATCCCGGCGATATCACCGACCTTTACAGCTACGTGCTGAAGAAGCTCGACCATGCTGTCGGTGCCCTGACGCATTGCAGGGTGTCGCACATCCCGCATACGGCCATTCAGACACTGTGCGAACAATACCCGAACCTCGCTTACGCATTATGGCGTGACACGCTGGTCGACACGTCCAAGCTGCATGCGTCCATTGCCAGCCTTGGCGTGCGGAGTTCGAAGGAACGGCTAGCCCACTTCCTGGCGGAACAGCATGTGCGGATGGCCGCGATCGGCCTTGTCGAACTCGGGCAAAGTGCGAGCTTCGGCATTACCCAATCCGACCTTGCGGATGCAACTGGCCTGTCGCTGGTGCACGTCAACAAAACGCTCAAGAAGCTGAAAGACGAACGGCTTGTGAGCTGGAACCGCCACCGCCTCACAATATTGAACTGGGACGGGCTCAAGGAAGCGGCCTTATTCGACGAGACGTATCTGCATTTCAAACATGCCAGCATCGGACAACATAACCTTCCAGACCGTTAGAGTGCATGTCGAAGGGCAGACGGAGGGGAGGCTTGTGTTCTTCAACGGCGCGCTGGTCGCGGTACTGGTCAAACTCGACGCGACGCACGACGACCTGGAGGGACGGTGGTACGCCGAAGCTGCGTTCAACAGCCTGGAGCGGATGGAGGAACGTACATTTCAGACACTGGACGAGGTGGCGGAGTGGATTGGCCGATGGATCCGGGAATGATTTGCGCCGGCTTGTCAGCAGAAACGGCTGCCTGTCTTGTGCGTCATCCGGCAAACGTGCGCGGTTGTCGCATTCACTGCTTCCAAATGAAAATCGCCCGCTTTCGCGGGCGATGATACAAAAACGATGATGCCGCAAGCCTGTCATAACGACAGGCTCTGCAACCGCTCTCGCGGACTAGCTCTTCAGGAACGGCTCGAGCTGCTTGTCGAGTTCGGCGATCGTCAGGGTGCCGCGGAACAGCTTGCCGTTGATGAAGAAGGTCGGCGTCGATTGCACGCCGAGCTTGTCGGCGGCATGCGTGCGCACGCTCTCGATGGCCTCCAGCACCTTCTGGTCCTTCAGGCAGGATTCGAAGCTCTCCTGCGTGAAGCCGGCCTGCTTGGCCAGCGCCAGCAGCGGCGGGATCGGGTTCTGCACCACCCAGTCCTTCTGCTTCTGGAACAGCATCTCGACCATGGCGTGATATTTGTCGTTGCCGGCGCAGCGCGCCAGCATGAAGCCCGCAGCGGCCAGCGGATCGAGCGGGAATTCGCGCAGGATGTATTTCACCTTGCCGGTGTCGATATATTTCTTCTTCAGCTCCGGATAGGTGGTGTTGTGGAAGGTGGCGCAATGACCGCAGGTCATCGAGGCATATTCGATGATGGTCACTGGCGCGTCGTCCTTGCCGACGACCACGTCGCCGAGCGGGCCGGCCTGCATCAGTTCGACCGAACTCGGGGTCTGCGCCTGCGCGGTGCCGATAAAATCGCCGACCAACGCAGATCCCCTGCCGAACGGAAGTGCGAGCACAGCCGACAACGCGGCAGACGTGGCGAGAAACTGGCGGCGGGTGATGAGCACGGAAAACTCCTGCGGCTGAACCGGCAAATTCGAAATCTGGCTATCCTGTCACGGGTCATGTGGCAATGCCGCGGCGGCGCCGCCACCGCCCGGGCGGCCGTCACTTTCCCTTGATGGCAGCGCCGAGCCGGGCCAACGCGTCTTTCAGGGCCGGATCGGCGGAGTCCGGCAAAGTTCCGGCAATGCGCTCAACCGCTTGCGGGTCGAGCGAGCGGTCCGGCCGGACCGGCGGAGGGCGCAGCGGTGCCTGCCGGATGGCGATCTTGGCAATTGCGGCAAAGCCGAAATAGCGGTTCACCCGCTCCAGGATCACGCCCGACAGATGCTGGATCTCGATCGCGGCGGGGCCCGCGACCCGGAGCACCAGCGTACCGGGTTCGGGCTGCCGCCCCTCGGGGCCGCGCGGCCACTGAATTTTCAGCGGCTCCGCATACTGCGCCACATCGTCGCCGACAATCGCCGACCACCGCACCACCAGTTCCGACGAGGCGAAGCCCTGCTTGCGGAAGGACTCAGCCAGCAGCGATCCGGCAATGTCCGGGAGCGAGCGGGCGAAGCGTCTGGGCTTGTTCAAGAATCTGGCCTTGTTCGGGCTTGTTCGGGGCTTGGGCCTCTGCCACACGGGACGGATGACGCTAGCAAACCGCAAGCCGCGGACAAAGCCCGGCCGATCAGGCGAAGCCGCCGATGCGGCTGCGGCGTCGCGCCGGATTTCGGCGGCGGCCTTGCTCGCCTGGTATGACAGGCACCGCCGCAGATTGCCCTGGCGCGCGGAAAACGGTGAGCCGTCAGACCCTTACCGCGTGTGGCTGTCGGAAATCATGCTGCAGCAGACCACCGTGAAGGCGGTCGCGCCGTATTTCCTGCGGTTCCTTCAGCGCTGGCCGCAGGTCACCGATCTGGCCGCGGAAAGGCTCGAAGAAGTGCTGAAGCTCTGGGCCGGATTGGGTTACTACGCCCGTGCTCGCAATCTTCACGCCTGTGCTCGCGTAATCCTCGAAAAGCATGGCGGCCGCTTCCCGCAGACCGAGGCGGAACTCCTCACCCTCCCCGGCATCGGCGCCTATACCGCCGCGGCCATTGCCGCCATCGCCTTCGACCGCAAGGCATCGCCGGTCGACGGCAATATCGAGCGGGTCGTCACCCGCCTGTTCGCGATCGAAGAAGCCCTGCCAACCGCCAAGCCGATCATCCGCGCACGCGCTGCCGCCCTGACGCCGGACGCGCGGCCCGGCGATTTCGCGCAGGCGATGATGGACCTCGGCGCAATGGTCTGCACGCCGAAAAACCCCGCCTGCGCGTTGTGTCCGTGGAGCGAGCCCTGTCTCGCTCGCGCGCGCGGCGATCAGGAGCGCTTTCCGCGCAAGACGCCGAAAGCCGAAGGCCGGCTCCGTCGCGGCGCCGCTTTCGTTGTGATGCGCAAGGATGGTGCGCTGCTGGTTCGCACGCGGCCGGACAAGGGCCTGCTCGCGAAGATGACCGAAGTGCCGACCACGCAATGGACGCACGACTTCGATGACGCGAATGCGCTAGACGACGCGCCGTTGAAAGCGACGTGGCAGCGCATGGCGGGGGTTGTGAACCACGTCTTCACGCATTTCCCGCTGGAGCTTGTCGTGTATCGCGCACACGTCGCGCAAGCGACCCGTGCACCCAGGGGCATGCGCTGGATCGCTGCCGATGAGATCGAGGGCGAAGCCTTTCCGAACGTTATGCGCAAGGTGATCGCGCATTCGCGCGCCGACACCGGCGCGGTCCGGCCGCACCGAAAGTCACGCTGAGCAAGGCAGGGCGACGCGATGCCCGTTGCGTGTTCGAATGGAACCGGGATGGAACCCGGCAGGCGGTTCGGTCGTTGAAGGACAACACCAGCCGAGGTCTCCGTCGTTTGAATGGCTGGACGGGCCCACAATCGATGCCGCTATGTCAAACAACACATCGGAATCTTCGGCATTGCTGTAGCTTTCCAAGTGCCTATCTCCGGCCGCAGGCGTCATCATTCGCGCGCAGGATCACACGGTTTATGGACCCTAGGCGGAACTGCCGCGCGCATCTCCGATCCGCGCGGAGCTGGAATGCTGTCGTTGCCTCGCTCAACCAAGCGCCCGCCCAACAGGGCGCCGGTCTGAGCTGAAGCGCGCGGCAGTCTCGAATAGTATCTCCCGGGAGCAACGGATGCATCCGAATGCGCGCAGCACAACTGCGCCCGACCAAGTCGACCTCACCAACTGCGACCGCGAGCCGATCCACATTCCAGGGCGCATCCAGCCGCACGGCGTGCTGCTCGCATGCGACAGCGATCTCTCGCTGGTGCGCCGGCATTCGCTGAATGCCGTCGAGCTTCTGGCCTTGCCGTTCGAGGATATCAACGGGCGTCGACTCGAGGACGTGGTCGGCGAGGATTGCGCTCACGATCTGCGCAACGCTTTGCTGCGCTCGGCCGATCCCTCGCGCCCCGGCCTCATCCTCGGCCTGCGGTTGCCGGGGCGAGACGCCCTCTTCAATGTGGCGGTGCATCAATACAAGGGTAATGCCATCGTCGAATTCGAACCTGTCGACAGCGGCAAGGCCGACGCCCCGCTGGAGATTGCGCGTGCGCTGATTGCGCGGCTCAATCAGGTGACCAAGGTCGACGATCTGTGTAACCGGACGTCACGCTATCTTCGCGGCGCGCTCGGCTACGATCGGGTCATGATCTATCGCTTCGCGCATGACGGCTCCGGTGAGGTCATCAGCGAGGCCAAGGCGCCAGCGCTCGAAACCTTCATGGGCCGTCACTTTCCGGCGAGCGACATTCCGCGGCAGGCGCGTGAATTGTATCTCCGCAATACCATTCGCGTGATTTGCGATTCCAGCGGCGCATTCGTCGACATCGAGCCGGCGATCGATGCCTCCGGCAACCCGCTCGACCTGTCCTTTGCCAATCTGCGCAGCGTCTCGCCGATCCATTGCGAATATCTGCGCAACATGGGGGTCGCGGCCTCAATGTCGGTGTCGGTGATCGTCGCCGGCCGTCTCTGGGGACTGATCGCCTGCCACCATTATTCGCCGCGGCCGTTGCCGATGCCGTTGCGGGTTGCCGCCGAAATGTTCGGCGATTTCTTCTCGCTTCACTTGCAGGCGATGCTGCGCAAGCAGAGCCTCGACACAGCGATTCAGGCGCGCAAAGCGCTCGATAGCTTGTTGCGCAATGTCGCCCACCATACCGACCTGCCGCGCTTTCTGCGCGACAGCATCTGCGACTTCCGCGAACTGATGCCGTGCGACGGCGTCGGGATCTGGATGAACGGACGATGGAGCGCCGACGGCTCGGTGCCGCCGGACGAGGCAATCCCGGCACTGGCGCGGTTCGTGAACTCGGTGGCGGACGGGCAGATCTGGGCCACGCATGCGCTGGCAGACAACCTGCCTCAGGCCGCAGACTACCAGGCTGCCGCATCGGGCGTGCTCGCCATTCCGCTGTCGCACACACCGCGCGACTACCTGTTCCTGTTCCGCAAGGAAGTCATTCAGACCATCGCCTGGGCCGGCAGGCCGGAAAAGGACTACACAAGCGGGCCGCACGGCGACCGGCTGACGCCGCGCAAGAGCTTCGCGATCTGGAAACAGACGGTGGAGCGTCAATCGCATCCCTGGACCCAGGCCGACCTCGATATTGCGGAGGCGACGCGAACCGCGCTGCTCGAGGTCCTGATGCGGCACAGCGAATTGCTGAACGAAGAGCGACGCAAGGCGGATATCCGGCAGCGGATGCTGAACGAGGAACTCAACCACCGCGTCAAGAACATCCTGTCGCTGATCAAGTCACTGGTCTCGCATCCGGTGGACGAAGGACGCGACCTGCATGACTACGTCACGTCGCTGCAGGGGCGTATTCAAGCTCTCTCGCATGCACACGATCAGATCATTCGCGGCGACGGCGGCGGTGCCCTGCGCGATCTGCTGGAGGCGGAATTGTCGCCCTATCTGCATCACGGCACCGCCATCACGCTCGACGGGCCGCCCATCGGGCTCGACTCGCGCGCGTTCTCGGTGATGGCACTGGTTCTGCACGAACTGGCGACCAATGCCGCCAAGTACGGCGCCTTGTCGGGCAATCGCGGCAAGCTGAGCGTGCGCTGGCACCGGACCGAGGAAGGCGGCTGCGAACTCGTGTGGCAGGAAAACGGCGGTCCTGCCGTCAAGCCGCCGCGCTCGCAGGGCTTCGGCTCGGTGCTTATCAATCGCAGCGTCCCCTACGATCTCGGCGGCGAAAGCGAGATATCCTTCGAAGCCGGTGGCGTCAGGGCCCGCTTTCTTATTCCAGGCAATTATATCTCGAAGTCAGTGTCAGCGGAGCGGCGCAAGGATATCCGAACGGCTGACGACACCACGAACGAAACGCTGGACGGCCTCAGCATTCTGCTGGTCGAGGACCAGCTCGTCATCGCGATGGATGCGGAAATCATGCTCGCGAGCAAAGGTGCCGGCGCGATCGAAACAGCCGCTTCTCCGGCCGAAGCCCTGCGCAAACTCGCGAACTTCAATCCCGATGCCGCCGTACTCGACGTCAATCTCGGCACCGAAACCTCGCTGAGCGTTGCGGAAGAGCTGGTGCGTCGAAACATCCCGTTCGTCTTCGCTACCGGCTATGGCGACAACATAATGGTGCCGCAGTCGTTCTCGGCGCCGACCATCCGCAAGCCCTATGATGAGCAAACGCTGTCGCGTGCCTTGAACTCGGCGCTGCGGTCGGCATCGAGGTAAAGGCTGCCGCGCGGGTATTGCCGTCAGCGCTGGAAGCGCGGATTGCGCCGACACGAACCGCCGGTGCCGTGCGCGGCTTTGCGGCATTGATCGAATGTATTGTAGAGGCAGGCCATGCCGCCGGTCGGGCCGCGCAGGCACCATTCGGTCTGCGGCCGGGTCCGCCTCTGCGCGTTAGCCGCCTCAGGCAGCGCCACGATCGCAGCGGAGGCGAACGCGAGTGCGAGCAATCCGGCTTTCCGCAATCTGGGCATAAGGGTGTCTCTCCGCCAACCGTTGATGTGCCGGATTGCCTGCTGCGCAGGCGCCTGCAATGACAAGCTTACCCGATCACCGGGATGCCGATCATCGCCTCTTCCAGCTTTTCCTCGACGGTCAGCGGCTTCGGCTGGCTCGCCAGCGCCTTCTTGTTGATCTTGCGCTTGGCAATGTCGTTCAGCTTCTTGTCCGTGTCCTTCTCTTCCTTGAGGCTCATGAACAGAAGCTTCGCGACCTCGGTATGACCGAGCAGCTTCGCCCATGACGTCAGCGTGCCATAGCGCGTGATCTCGTAATGCTCGACCGCCTGCGCCGCCGCAATCAGCGCCGCATTCAGAACCAGCTTGTCGCCGACATCGGCCGCGATCTCGCTCGCCTCGTCGAGAATGCCGTCGATCGCCGGACACTTGGTGCCCTGCGGCGTGCGCTTGATCTTCTTAAAGACGCGGTCGAGCCTTTTGATCTGCGCCTTGGTTTGCCGCAGATGCATTTGGAGCGCGCGCTTCAGTTCGGCATCGGACGCCTTCTCGATCATGTCGGGCAGCGATTTTTCGATCCGATGCTCGGCATAATAGATGTCCTGCAGCGAATGGACGAACAGATGATCCATGGTCTCGATGTCGTCGGAAAACCAGCCCATTGCCGAAGGTCCCTTTCAAGGTCCGCGGATTCGGAATCACTGTGAATTCGGAATCAATAAGGTGTGTGAGCAGAAGTTCCCCGGCGCGACCGGTCGCCGCGCCGGGGCTTTCGTCATTGATCGTCGTCAGGCCTTCGCGGCCGCACTGGGCTCCGGCGGCGTGTTGGCGCTTTCGCAATGGATCGCAGCCGTGATCAGGGCGACGCCGGTGAACAGCAGGTTGATCCCGACCAGCAGGCCCAGCACCCAGATCGCGCTGCCGGGCAGGCCGGCAAAGATGATCACGCCCAGCGCAATATCGACCAGCGCGGAGAACAGCATGAAGCCCCAGGCCTTCGGGATGGACGTGCGGAAGTGGAAGGCCATGAAGGCTTTGGCAATGCCGGTGGCCAGCAGATAGGCCGCGAGGATGATAGTGAGGGTGAGCACGCCCTGGATCGGGTTGAACAGGATCACGCCGCCAGCGGCCACGCACAGGATCGCGGTCAGGAGATTCCACCAGAAGCCCGGCGATCCGGTGCCGGACTGAAACACCGAGATCAGCCCGAAAATGCCGCCCGCGATCAGCAGCCACCCGACCGTGATGGTGGTGGCGAGCGTCGCGATCCCGGGAAGGATGATCGCGACAGCGCCCAGCAGAATCAGGATTCCACCGTAGATTTTGAACCAGAGCTTGAATTTGCGCAGGGTCTCAGGGTCTACTGAAAAAGCTACAGGCATCGCGGCCTCCTCGCCAATGAATCACGCAGCAATCTATCAGCATTCGGCTCCGGCAGACACATGCCGCCTGAGCAGAGCTGAAAAGCGCTTTAACAAAGCGTCACCAGCGGCGGTTTGATCTGCTGCAATTCCAAGCTGTTGGCAATCCAACGCTCTTGGCGATCCAAGCCTGTTGACGATCCAACGCCCTTGAGGATCCAAGGCTGTTGCAATTCGGGGTCCGCTGCCGCAGGAAGGCTGCCGCAAATGCGACAGCAACCACGGGGAATGCCATGAAAGTCGAACGTCACGAAGTTGGGCCACGGATGAGCCAGGTCGTCATCCATGGCGATACGGTCTATCTGGCTGGCGTTGTCGCGGAGAAAAGCGGCGGCAAGAGCGTCACCGACCAGACCAAGGAAATTCTCGCCACCATCGACAGCCATCTGGCCAAGGCCGGCACCGATAAATCGAAGCTGCTAACCGCCAATATCTGGCTCGCCAATATGGATACCTTCGCCGAGATGAACGCGGTGTGGGATGCCTGGGTGTCGCCGGGCAACACCCCTGCCCGCGCCACCGTGCAGGCGCGGCTCGCTGCGCCGCAATACACCGTCGAGATCATGGTGACGGCGGCGAAGTGAGAATGATTCCACAGGCAGCTTCTGGTTTACCGATCAACGAACGGTGAACGGCGCGCCTCGGTTTGGTCGCAAAGTTTTCCGTTCTGGCGGCGCGCGCGAAGCGATTTCGCGCGCGTTTTCTTTTTTTGGGGACGACCAATGCCGACTTTGTTTGCACGCCTGCTCGATCAAACCTGGTTCGCGGTGCTCGCCCGCATCGTGCTCACCTTTGCGTTCTGGGGCAGCGGGCTTGCGAAGCTGATCGACTTTCAGGGTGGGGTCGCCGAAATGGCGATGTTCAACCTGCCAAATCCGGTGCTGATGAATATCCTGACCATCGTCACCCAGCTGGGCGGATCGCTATTGATCATCCTCAATCGCTGGACCTGGCTCGGCGCCGGCGCGCTTGCGGTCTTCACACTCCTGACGATTCCGCTGGTGCACCACTTCTGGTCGATGCCGGAGCCGAAGGCGACGCAGGCTTTTCACACCGCAGGTGAGCATATCACGGTGGTGGGCGCGCTGATGATCGTCGCCATCCTGTCGCGCTATACCGGCGGCGCCGGCAACGGTCCGAAGCGGAGCTGAGCCACCGCGCAAGCTTGCAGCCGGTCGATCCGCCTTCTACCGTCGCGGTCTTGCCGCCGGGAGAATAAAACGAGATGGCCGCTTTCGACTTCACGCCGCTGCTGCCGCCGGGCGTGCCGCCGCCCGCGGCGAGATGGACCGGGTCGGCGCGATACAATTTCACCGGCGGCAACAACGATCCCGCGCAATTGCCGCTCGACGGGCTGGTCACCGCGACCGATGCGGTGCTGTGGCGTGAGGGCCGCAGCCTCGCCTATTACGGCGTCGCCAACGGCCCGCAGGGCTACCGGCCGCTGCGTGACTTTCTCGCCGCAAAACTCAACAGCGATGCCGGGATCGCCTGCAGCGCAGACGATATTCTGCTGGTCTCCGGCTCGCTGCAGGCTTTCGATTTGATCAACGGCGCGCTGCTGGCGCCGGGCGATACCGTGATCGTCGAGCGCGATACCTATCAGGGCATGCTGACCCGCTACCAGCGCGCCGGCATCAACGTGGTGGGCGTCCCCCTCGATGACGGCGGCATCCGCATGGACGCGCTCGCCGATGCCCTGGCGGCGTTGAAGGCCAGGACCATTCGACCGAAATACATCTACACCATCCCGACGGTGCAGAACCCGACCGGCACCATCATGCCGATGGAGCGCCGCGAACAATTGCTGGCGCTGGCGGAAGAATACGGCGTCCCGATTTTCGAAGACGATTGCTATGCCGACCTGATCTGGAACGGCGAGCGCCCGCCCGCGCTCCATGCCATGAGCACATCCGGGAACGTCATCCATATCGGCTCATTCTCGAAATCGATCGCGCCGGCGTTGCGGGTCGGCTTCATTGTCGCGCCCTGGCAGATCCTCTCGCGCATGATCGCGCTGAAGGTCGATGCCGGCTCCGGTGCGCTGGAGCAGATGGTGCTGGCCGAATATTGCAGCGACCATTTTGCGTCGCATGTGCCGGCGTTACGGCGCGGATTGCGCAAGAAGCTCGACGCGCTGATGAGCGCGCTCGATGAGCAATTCGGCACCGCGGCCGAGTTCGACGATCCGCGCGGCGGCATTTTCCTCTGGGTCAAATTGCCGGATCAGGTCGATACGATGAAGCTGTATCAATCCGCATTGGCCGCCGGCGTCGCGATCAATCCGGGTCCGGAATGGTCGACCGATCCGGCGCATGCGAGGAGCCGCATGCGGCTGTGTTTCGCAAGTCCGACGGAAAGCGACATCCGCGAGGGGATCGCGATCCTCGCCGATATCTGCCGCAAAGAGTTCGGCGTGCCCGAGCGCAGCGGCAATGTGGAGCGGCGGGCCGGCAGAGCCTGACGCTGTCGGCGATCGGGATTACGGCACAGACCCTTCGGCTGCGTCCGCGCCGGATGCAGGCGCCCGGCGAATGGCGACCAGTACGTTCAACTCATCGTTCACCGGCGGCAGGACCTCCGGGGGCGCTGCCGGGTCGGGCTGCACGCCCTCTCCCGGATTTAGCCGAAGCTGCAACCCGGGCCAGCCGAGCAGAATTGGTTCTTCGCCGAAATTGACCAGCGCCCAGGCGTCAGCGGTCGCCACCTTGCCGCCGGCGTCCTGAACGAGCAGCTCGTATACGGCATCCGCCGGTGGTGGCAGGGCTTTGAACGCCAGGAACTGCGCCAGATCGTCGGAAAAATACTCAAAGTCGCCGCTGCCCGCCTTGGCTTCGTCGTCGAGCATGGCCCAAAACCGGTGGCGCATGTGGTTCGGCACCGAGAACAGGCAGGAGCAAACGGTGCCGCCGGCCGGCGGAGTGTTCAGCGTGAGGCTGGCCAGCTCGTTATCGTCCGGGGCGCGCCAAGCGTCCCCGGCGCCGACCAGCAGCCGCTCCGCCCATGATCCCTTGCACTGGAAATTCGGTGCAACCGTAAACGACGCCGTCACGTCATCGCCTTGAGGCGTTCAAACTTGTCGAGTGCAATGTCGAAAGTCGCCTTCTTGTGCAGGCGGCAGGACATCGTCTCGGTGGTGGCGAAGTTGCCATTCTCGAAATACTTGTTGCCGGGCGGGCCGCCGCCGCAGAACGGATAGTAGCGGCAGCTGTCCTTGCACAGATCTACGCCGCGGCGGATCTCGTCGTCGAGCGCAACGAACCGTGGCATGGCCAGCACCGAGTCCAGCGTATCCGTCGCCACGTTGCCAAGCGCGAAACTGCCGAGGCGGGGCGAACTGAGACCGAGCAGTTCGGGCGAATAGGTCGAGAAATTGCCCGCGCAGTCGACGTTCAGGATGCCAAACGGCCTATTCTCCTGCGTTCGCATCGAGAACTGCTCGCGGTGCGCGATCGAACTGCGCGATGTCTCGAATTCGCGCACCCGCATCGGCGGGTCGCAGGAGAGCGCAAGGTCCATGAACCGCGAATAGAATCGGCGGAAGCGCGGCTCGGTCGAGCTACCGGCCAGCGACGATGTCACGTGCGGCCCCTCGATCTCCTCCACATTGAAGGCGACATCCATGATGCCGTTCTCGACGTAGAAATCGAAGAGCTCGTCCGGGTAATCCAGCGACGCCGACGTCAGCACCGTGATCACATCGAAGAAGATGTCATGGTCGCGCAGCATTTGCACGCCGCGCATGACGCGTTCCAGCGTGCCGCTGCCATTTCGGGTCTTGCGGTTGCGGTCGTTCAGAAAATCGGGGCCGTCGACACTGACGCCAATCTGCACGTTGCGGCGGCGGATAAAGTCACACCAGGCCTCGTTGACCAGAGTGGCATTGGTCTGAAGCGACTGGGTGACCTCGAACCCCGAGGTGTTGCAACGCTCGAGCAGGAGCGTGGCCTGCTCATAGAACGATGCCGGCAGAACCATGGGTTCGCCGGCATGCCACAACAGGGTGAAATTCTGGCGGATCAGACCGGAGGAAAAGGCCCAGTGAAAGGTCTTTTCCAGGGTCTCAAGTGTGATCTTCCGTTTGTCCAGCCGGTCCGGAAGATAGCAATACGAGCAGTCGAGATTGCAGAACGGGGTCGGCTGGACAACGAGAAGCTCCAGAGGACCGACCTGATCAGCAGAGATCATGCTCTAGCGATTGCGGAACGCGTTGCGGAAACCGCCGCCTCCGTTGCGGAACCCACCACCGTTGCGGAACCCACCGCCGTTGCGGAAGCCACCACCGTTACCGAAGCCGCCGTTACGGAAGCCATTCCGGAAACCGCCATTTCCGAACGGTGCGTTGAAGAAGCCGCCGCCATTGCGGAAACCGCCGCGATTGCCAAAGCCGCCCACGCCGGGGAGGTTGATGAATTGAGCATGCGCCTCGCCGGCAGGGCCAACAGCCGACTCGAGCTCCGCGGCGCGTGCCTGCACGTCGAGATCGGTCGGATTAAGGTCTAGAGGCGCTTCGGGAACGCTGGCCAGTGAGGTACGGGCGAGAGTGACGACACCCGCCGTTGTAACTGCTCCGCCGACAAGGGTCCGCAGCAGGGACCGGCGTGTCAATTTTTCGTCCATGGCTCTACCGCCTTCGTTCGCCGCCCTTCTCGCTGAAGGGCGGGGCATAGTAGCGATTCACGCTCTACAGACAAGTGCTTATGACTCCGGGACGGAGGTTCGGAACGATTTATTGCGGCTCACAAGGCTGTGACCCGCGGCGCATCGGTCGGGCTGATGAATGTTCGTTTGGAATCGACCTCACGGCCCGATGCAATGCGCGTCGCTCTATGATAACGGGAGCACCGCAATTCAACGTCCGGAGCAGACCCAGGTGACAGACAAGCAGTTCCAGCCCGGCGACGTCGTCATCCTCAGGTCCGGCGGACCGCGCATGACCATTGCCACGATCAATGGACCCAACGCGTTCTGCGAATGGTTTACCGATGATCAACAATTGCAAAGCCGGTCATTCGTCGTCACCAGCCTGACATTCGAAGAGCAACGTCCAGAGCCGGCGTGACATTGCACGTTCCGCTTCCTGCGGGATCCGGAAGCAGCAGGATGACCTGCGACAATGCGGTGCACCGCTCCATCCACAGACCGGTCAATCCTGACGCCGGTTGTCGTCCAACTGTCATGTGTGGGTCGTAGGGGTGCATTGCAGCAACCCCACGGCCTGAGATGATCCGAACCGACGATCTCGAAGTCACATATCCCGGCGGCGCGCGCGCCCTTCACCCCTGCTCGCTCCGCTTCGAGACCGGCGCCTTCACGGTGCTGCTCGGCGCGTCCGGAGCCGGCAAATCGACGCTTCTGAGATCGCTCAACGGGCTGGTGTCACCGACCGGCGGCGGCGTCACCGCCGACGGCATCGGCGACATCGGCGTCCGCCGCAACCTGCAGGCACACCGGCGTCGCACCGGCATGATCTTCCAGCAGCATCAGCTGATCGGCCGCTGCAGCGTCCTCACCAATGTGCTGATGGGACGTCTCGGCTATCATTCCGGCCTGCGCACCCTGCTGCCGCCATCGCGATCCGAGAAGACGATGGCGCTGGAAGCGATCGATCGCGTCGGCCTGATCGATCATGCGCTACGGCGCGCCGATCAATTGTCCGGCGGACAGCAGCAGCGCGTCGGCATCGCCCGCGCCATGGTGCAGAAGCCGGCACTGGTTCTCGCGGACGAACCGGTCGCAAGCCTCGATCCCGCGACCGCTGACCGCGTGCTCTCGCTGCTGCACGGCATCTGCAAATCCGACGGCATCACCGCCATCGTCAGCCTGCATCAGCTCGAATTCGCGCGACGCTATGCCGACCGCATCGTCGCGCTGGCGCAGGGCGCGGTGGTGTTCGACGGCCCGCCCACCCGGCTCGGCAGGACGGAGGTGAGCCGCATCTATGGCAGCACGTCCGCCGACACAGACTCCGATTTCGAACCCGCCCCCCTCAGGACAGGAACCTACGCATGATCAACCGCCGCCTCTTTCTGCATGGAACCGCCGCCGCCCTCGCGCTCATCCCCGCTTCCGCTTTCGCCCAGACCAAGGACCCCGCCAAGCTGCGTGTCGCGCTGCTGCCCGACGAAAATGCCGCAACCCTGATCCAGCAGGCGCAGCCGCTCAAAACGCATCTCGAAAAGGCGCTCGGCAAGCAGATCGAACTGGTCGTCACCACCGATTATTCCTCGATGATCGAGGCGATGCGCTTCGGCCGCATCGAGATCGGCTATTTCGGTCCGTTCTCCTACGTGCTGGCGAAGTCCAAGGCGCCCGGCATCGAGCCGTTCGCTGTCGGCATCGAGAAGGGCTCGCCGACCTACAATTCGATCATCATCGCCCAGGCCGAAGGACCGGTGAAAACGCTCGCCGACATCAAGGGCAAGCCGTTCGGCTACGGCGACCAGGCCTCGACCTCGAGCCATCTGATCCCGCGCGCGCATCTGCTGAAGAACGGGCTGGACGGCAGCAAGGACTACAAGCCGGTGCATCTGGGCACCCATGACGGCGTGGCGCGCGCGGTGCAGAACGGCCAGGTGCCGGCCGGCGCGTTGTCGAAGGCGATCTACGAGGCGCTGATCGCGCGCAAGTCGATCGACGGCAGCAAGCTCACGGTGCTCGCGGTCACCGATCCGATCCCGAACTATCCGATGACCATGCAGGCCGACCTCACGCCGGAGCTGAAGGACAAGATTCGCAAGGCCTTCATAGAACTGAAGGATCCGGTGATCCTGAAATCGTTCCGGGTGGAAGGCTTCGCACCGACCGACGACAAGGCCTACGACATCCTGCGCGACACCGCGAAAATCCTCGACCTCGACCTCGGCAAGATGAGCTGATGTCGGACGTCGTTTCCCGTCACGACACGATCCTCGCCAAAGACCGGCATGCCAGTTTGCGGCATGCCGGTCTCGTCGCGATCATTGTCATTGCCTGCATCGGCTCGCTTTGGATTACCGGATTTTTCGACGCGCAGCGGTTGATGGAAGGCCTGCCCGCGCTCGGACAATTGTTCAGCGAAATGGTGCCGCCGGACTTTTCGCGCTGGCAGCACTGGGTCAAGCCGCTGATCGATACGCTGGCGATGTCGGTGGCCGGAACCGCGCTGGCCGTCCTTATATCGTTGCCGCTCGCGCTGTTCGCGGCACCGAATACCTCGCCCAACTCGCTGGTGTATCAGGCCACGCGCATCGTGCTGGCCGCATTGCGGTCGGTGCCTGAAATCATCATGGGCATCATCTTCGTCGCCGCGGTCGGCTTTGGCGCATTGCCGGGCGTGCTGGCGCTGGCGCTGCATTCGGTCGGTATGGTCGGCAAGTTCTATGCGGAGGCGATCGAGCATGTCGATCCGCGCCCGCTGGAAGCCGCGCGCGCGGCCGGCGCGAACGGTTTCCAGGTGATCACCCACGCGGTGCTGCCGCAGGTGCTGCCGCAGCTCGCAGACATCACCATCTATCGCTGGGAATATCATTTCAGGGCCTCGGCGGTGCTCGGCATCGTCGGCGCCGGCGGCATCGGCTTCGAGCTGATCGCCGCGCTGCGCATCATCCGTTACGATCAGGTGTCGGCGATCCTGATCACCATCCTGCTCTGCGTGATCGTGGTGGACGGCATGGGCGCGCGCCTGCGCAAGGCGCTGAAATGAATATGCGGCCACGGATCCTGGTCACCAACTGGGTGCATGAGGCGACGCTGCAGCGGCTTTCGCTGCTGGGCGACGTCGACGCCAACGACTCCCGCACACCGTGGCCGCGCGACGAGGTTCTGCGTCGCGCGGAGAAAGCTGACGCAATCCTCGCTTTCATGACCGATTGTATCGACGCACCGTTTGTCGCCCGCTGCAAGCGGCTTCGCGTCGTCGCCTGCGCGCTCAAGGGCTACGACAATTTCGACATGAATGCCTGCAGCGCGGCCGGCATATGGGTCAGCATCGTTCCCGACCTGCTGACCGAACCGACCGCGGAACTTGCGGTGGGACTGGCGATCGGGCTTGCACGCAATATCCGTGACGGCGATACGCTGGTGCGCGCCGGACAATTCGATGGCTGGCGCCCGGTTCTGTACGGCACCGGACTGGACGGCTCGACCGTGTCGATCGTCGGCATGGGCCGGGTCGGACGCGCGGTGGCGCAACGGCTCTCCGGTTTCGGCTGCCGGATTCTCGGGATCGATCCGGCGGCGGACATGCCGGCCGGCATTACCGGCGCGAGCCTCGATACCGCGCTCGCAACGTCCGACTTCATTATTCTGTGCGCGCCGCTGACACCGGGATCGCGCCACCAGCTCGAAGCCGACGCGCTGTCCCGCATGAAGCCGGGCGCCCTCCTCATCAATGTCGGGCGCGGCTCGGTGGTGGATGAGCGCGCGGTCGCCGCTGCGCTGGAGGCCGGTACGCTCGGTGGCTACGCGGCCGACGTGTTCGAAATGGAGGACTGGGCGCTGCCGGACCGGCCGAAGGCGATCGACGCGCGGCTGCGAACCCATCCGCGTACGCTGTTCACGCCGCATCTCGGCTCGGCCGTCGGCCGAGTCCGGCAGGCCATCGAAATGCGCGCGGTGGACAATATCGCCGATGTGCTGGCGGGGCGCCCGCCGCGCGACGCGATCAATGCGCCGGCCGGTGTTTTGGCGAAGGCGGGTTAGATATCCATCTCGGCGCGCACCTTGGCGCGCAGATCGTCGATCGGCATCAGGCCCTTGCGGGTCTCCACATGCCAGAAGGTCCAGCCGTTGCAGGCCTCGAGCCCTTGCGCGACGGCGCCCATGCGATGGATCGAGCCGACCTTCTCGCCGAGCATGACTGCGCCGTCGGCGCGCACCAGCACCTTGTGGCGCTTCTTGGAGTCGACGAGATTGGCGCCGGGCGCGATCAGGCCGCGCTCGATCAGCGCTGTGAACGGAACCCGCGGTGCATCGCGGGCGGTCATGAACGGTGCGATCGATGGCGCCTGCAGCGGTTCGATCGCCGCGATTCGCTTCATCGCGGCCTTGGCATAGTCCGGATCGCGCTCGATACCGACATACCGGCGGCCGAGCTTCTTGGCGACCGCCCCGGTGGTACCGGTACCATTGAACGGATCCAGCACGAGATCGTCCGGTCGCGATGCCGAGAGAATGACTCGCGCGAGCAGCGCTTCCGGCTTCTGGGTCGGATGCAGCTTCTTGCCGTTATCGCCCTTCAGCCGCTCCTCGCCGGTGCATAGCGGGAAGGTCCAGTCGGACCGCACCTGCACGTCGTCATTGCCGGCCTTCAGCGCTTCATAATTGAAGGTGTAGCCCTTGCCGCCGGGATCGCGCGCGGCCCAGATCATGGTCTCATGCGCGTTGGTGAACCGCCGGCCGCGGAAATTCGGCATCGGATTGGATTTGCGCCACACCACATCGTTCAGAATCCAGAAGTCCAGATCCTGCAGGATGGCGCCGACGCGGAAGATATTGTGATACGAGCCGATCACCCACAGCGTGGCGGACGGCTTCATGACCCGCTTGCAGGCTTTCAGCCAGGCATGGGTGAATTCGTCGTATTCCCTGAAAGAACCGAACTTATCCCAGTCGTCGGTGACGCCGTCGACCTTTGAATCGTCCGGGCGCTTCAGATCGCTCTGCAGTTGCAGATTGTAGGGAGGATCGGCAAAGACGAGATCGACGCACTCGGCCGGCAGCGTCGCCATTTGCGCAACGCAGTCGCCCACGAGTATGCGGGAGCCTTCACTCTTCTCAGGAGTCAAACGGGGCGTCCGCCTGGACGC
>CAZXJZ010000052.1:24546-24934 GCA_964641065.1 uncultured Hyphomicrobiales bacterium
ACGCCTGCCGCCACCGTGTTGGGGGGACCTTCAAATTTTCTCGGTAGACAACGGGGGGGGCGGCCTGGCCGCCCCGCGACGCGACTCTACCATGACTCAGAACTCAAGACCTGGCGACGCGGTCGGTGACGCGGGACCTACAACCGACAATCCGGATACTGACCGGCCAAGGTAAAAATCCCCTTAAATTGCAATGGCTTTGTGAGACTGGCGTTTACCCCGAACAACAACCATTTGGTAACGAACCGTATTGGCGCTTTCTGCGTTCTGGGGCGTGGACGGACGCGATTCGATCGGCGACACTTGCCGCCGGCTTCAGGAGGGACGGATGCGTTGGGATGATTTCCGCCGCAGCGACAACATCGAAGATGTGCGCGGCCAGGGCGGC
>CAZXJZ010000053.1:0-24857 GCA_964641065.1 uncultured Hyphomicrobiales bacterium
GGCCGGTTCAATACCTGCATCCATGTCGAAGACGGCGGTCGATCCATCCTTCTCGACTGTGGCGCAAGCTCGCTGGTGGCGCTGAAGAAAGCCGGGATCGACCGCGGCGCGATCGACGCCATCCTCCTGACCCATTTCCACGCCGACCACTTCGGCGGGATTCCATTTTTCATTCTGGACCAGCAGCTCAATGTGAAGCGAACGCGGCCTCTGCTGATCGCCGGACCTCCGGGCCTGCGCGACTGGTACGCACGCGCCATGGCACTGGCTTTTCCGGGCGAGCGGACGCTGGCATTCGAGCTTGACCTGCGCGAGGTCGACATCGGTGTGGCGCAGCCGCTCGCCGGAATGCAGGTCACTCCGATTCACGTGAAGCATGATGACCGCGCCGGTCCCTGCCTCGCCTATCGGATCGAGAGCGAAGCCAAGACGCTATGCTATTCCGGTGATACCGAATGGACCGACGCGCTCATCGACGCCGCGCGCGGCGCCGACCTCTTCATCTGCGAATGCTACATGTACGAAAAGCTGCGGAAGTCGCACATGACGCTGACCGTGCTACGGCAACACCTGCCGGCGATCGGCGCAAAGCGTGTCATCCTCACGCATCTGAGCGAGGACATGCTGGCACATCTGGCCGATGTGGAGCTCGAATGCGCGATGGATGGGCTGGTGGTTGACGTTTAGCTTCCGCGTCCAGGCCGGAGATCGTAGCCCGGATGAGCGTCAGCGAAATCCGGGGTGTGGGAGGCGATCCCGGATGTCGCTTCGCTCATCCGGTCTACGCATCGTAGCGCCTAGAAATTTTCCACCCAGGGCCGCAATTCGACCTCGGAGGTCCAGGCGTTGCGCGGCTGGCGCAGCACATCGAGATAGGTCTGCGCGATCGCATCGGGATCGAGCAGCGAATCCGGCTTGTCGTCGGGCACCGGCCGGCGCTCCGAGCGGATGCCGCCATCAATGACGAAATGCGCGACATGGATGCCCTGTGGCTGCAATTCGCGCGCAAGGCTTTGCGACAGCCCGCGCAAGGCGAACTTGCCCATCGCGAACGGCGCCGACTTTGCGTAGCCCTTCACGCTGGCAGACGCGCCGGTGAAGAAGATGGCGCCATGCCGGTTGGGCAGCATGCGTTTTGCGGCCTGTTGCGCGACGAGGAAAGCGCCGAAGGCGGACACCGCAATGGCTTTTTCGACCTCCGCCGGCACCAGATCGACCAACGCGCCGCGCGTTCGGAAGCTCGCATTGTAGATCGCGACATCCGGTGCGCCGAGCGCGGCCTCGACGTCGGCGAATAGGCGCTCGACCTGCCCTTGATTTGACGCATCGCATTTGAAAACCTTCGCGCCATTCTCGCCGGCAAGCGCGGCGAGGTCGTCCGGCGAGCGCGCGGCCAGCGCGATCTTGAGCCCGGCCTGCGCAAGCATCCGCGCGAGGGATGCGCTCAGGCCGGATCCTGCGCCCACGATCAGGGCAGTGTTGAACGCTTCTGCAGACATGAACAATCCTCGCGGGTCCAGGCAACATCACCGTTGCGCGCCGATCAGGATGGCATGCTCCTTGCTCGCAAAACGCAAGATGGCGTTCGTCCATCCCAACCGATCAGGAGACTATCATCGATGTTCCCGCGCCTTCTCGCAACGGCTGTGATCGCCCTGTCACTCGCCACGTCATCCGCGTTCGCGCAATTCAAAAAGGAGAATTTCAACTATAGCAAGTTCGCGAAAAATGCCTTCTCGGAAGCGGTCGTCATCACCGGGCCTGCCAAGATGATCTATCTCGCCGGCATCGGCTCCGAGGATCCCGATGACGGCTCGATCCACCACAAGGACAACTTCCTCGAGCAATGCCGGATGTCCTGGGCCAAGATCAAAAAGGCGCTTGAGGCCAACGGCGCAACGCTCGCGGATATCGTCAAGGCAACGACCTATGTGACGGACGTGCGCTATCGGGATGAGATGCGGCAATGCCGGCAGGAAACCTTCAAGGATCTTCCGTTGCCGCCGCATACGTTCCTGAATGTGGTTCAGCTCGCACGCCCGGGCATGATGTTCGAGGTCGACGTGGTCGCAGCCGTGGCCACAAAGTAAGGCGTGTTCAGGCCGTGGCGCCGGTCGCCACGGCCCTTTCGAGTTCGCCTCGCAGGGGTTGATCAGGCGTGACGAGTCTGCTCGCTGTCGCGATGGTGCAGCGTTTTGGCAAGTGCCGACCGGTCAAGATGGGTGCCATCGTCACCCTCGATCAGCAACGCCACCCGGCCCGTGGCCTTCAGGTGTTGGGCGAAGCTGACGGCCTCGTCCATCGAGGCGCATTCCTTGAACAGATGACGGCCCTTGTCGAGCGGGCTGAGTGTTTCGGAACCTGCCGGCCCGGAATAGACGCGATACATGGCGGTCCTCCGTGTTGTCGTTGCCTGAAAAAGGCAACGCAAAGCCGACATACCGGTTCCTCTCACATCCGAAACACCCCGAACCTCGTCTCTTCCACCGGCGCGTTCAGTGCTGCGGACAGCGCAAGCGACAACACGCGGCGCGTCTCGCCGGGCAGGATGATTCCGTCGTCCCAAAGCCGCGCCGTGGCATAATAAGGGCTGCCCTCCCGCTCGTATTGTTCGCGAATGGGTTGCTTGAATTCTTCCTCCTCCACCTCGCTCCATGCGCCGCCGCCGGCCTCGATATTGTCGCGCCGCACGGTGGCAAGCACCGAGGCGGCCTGCTCGCCCCCCATCACCGAGATGCGCGCGTTCGGCCACGTAAAGAGAAAGCGCGGGCCATAGGCGCGCCCGCACATGCCGTAATTGCCGGCGCCGAACGAGCCGCCGACGATCAGGGTGATCTTGGGCACCCGTGCGTTGGCCACTGCCATCACCATCTTGGCGCCGTCCTTGGCAATGCCGCCGGCCTCGTAATCGCGCCCGACCATGAAGCCCACGATATTCTGCAGGAACAACAGAGGGATCCGGCGCTGGCAGCACAGCTCGATGAAATGCGCCGCCTTCAGCGCGCTTTCCGAATAGAGAATGCCGTTATTGCCAATGATCCCGACCGGCATGCCGGACAGATGCGCGAAGCCGGTGACGAGCGTGGTGCCATAGAGCTTCTTGAACTCGTCGAATTCGGACGCGTCGACCATGCGGGCGATGATCTCGCGCACGTCATATTGCTTCTTCAAGTCGGTCGGAACTAGGCCCTGCAGCTCGGCTGCGTCATATAGCGGCTCGCACGAAGCGATCAACGGAATGTCGACCCGCTTCGCCGTGTTGAGATTGGCGGCAATGCGGCGTGCAATCGCCAGCGCGTGCTCGTCATTGTTTGCAAGATGATCGGCAACGCCGGATTTTCGCGTATGCACGTCGGCACCGCCAAGGTCCTCCGCCGACACCACCTCCCCGGTCGCCGCCTTCACCAGCGGCGGGCCGCCGAGAAAGATCGTGCCCTGATTTTTTACGATCACCGACTCGTCCGACATGGCCGGCACATAGGCGCCGCCCGCGGTGCAGGACCCCATCACCACCGCGATCTGCGGAATGCCGGCGGCGGACATCTGCGCCTGGTTGTAGAAGATCCGGCCGAAATGATCGCGGTCGGGAAACACGTCCGTCTGGTTCGGCAGATTGGCGCCGCCGGAATCGACCAGATAGATGCAGGGCAGCCGGTTCTCGCGCGCGATCTCCTGCGCGCGGATATGCTTCTTCACGGTCATCGGATAATAGGTGCCGCCCTTGATGGTAGCGTCGTTGCACACGATCATGCATTCGCGACCAGACACCCGGCCGATCCCGGTAATGATGCCGGCGGCTTGGATGTCGTCGTCATACATGCCGTAGGCGGCAAGCGGCGACAGTTCCAGAAACGGCGAGCCCGGATCGATCAGGCGCATCACGCGCTCGCGCGGCAGCAGCTTGCCGCGTGACACATGGCGTTCGCGCGATTTCTCATTGCCGCCGAGTGCTGCGGCCGCGCGCGCCGCCCTCACTTCGTCGATCAGCAGCTGCCATTGCCCGGCATTGATCAGAAACTCGCGCGAGCGGGTGTCGACCACAGATTCGATGCGCGCCACGCCACCCTCCCCGATTCTCAAGGAACGGAACTATGCCGCGATGCGAAGCGATTGGCCACAAGCGGGAGCAATGAAACACAATGTTGCCGGAAGTGATCGCGCAGCCGCAATTCGCCGCACGCATGGGGAACGGTGCCTTCCGCAGCACGTTGAAAGCGCGACCGGTGCGTGCCGGAGCACGGGGTTCATGAACAAAAGCAACGACAGGAGTCACCCCATGAGGTCTCGATTACTCGTTTCAGTTTCCGCCGCAGCACTGATCGCGGGCGCAGGGCTCGCGCATGCGCAGGACAAGGGCCCGGCCGCAGCGCCGCAGACCACTTCGCCGGCGCAGCAATCCACCCCACCTTCGCAGCCGGGTGGCAGCGGGGCCCCGGGCGGACAGATGCAGCAGCGCCAGGAAGCGCCTCCGGCCCGCGCCCAGCAGGATATGAATCGCGGCGAGCAGAAGCAGCAACGCACGCAGGAACAGCGTGAACAGCGTCAGGATCGCGCACAGGACAAATCCTCGCCGAAGGCTGACCGTAACGCCACTGACACCAAGTCGGATCGCAAGGGCGACGCGACGACCGGACAGGGTGCCGCCGGTTCTGGCAGCGCCTCGCTGACCAGCGAACAGCGCAGCAAGATTTCCACGAACATTCGCCAGACGAACGTGAAGCGCGAAACTAACGTGAACTTCAACATCTCGGTCGGGACGACGGTCCCGCGTACGGTCACGCTCCATGCGCTGCCGCCTACAGTCGTCGAGGTCTATCCGCAGTGGCGCGGTTATCGCTTCGTGCTTGTCGAGGATGAAATCATCATCATCGAGCCGAGCAGCTACCGGATTGTCGCGGTCATCGACGCCTAGCCTGCTGAGCTGGGTAATCCGCCGGGGCGATTTAAGGCTCCGGCGGAACCGTGTACCGACTCGGGCGTTGGCTTCGTGGACGGTCACAAATCGTTAATGATTGCTTGCGATAGTCTGTAAAGTTTCGATGCGCGCGGGACGGATGTACTCCCGGTGTCGCGCGTCGGATGGGAAGCCCGGCCAGCGGCCGGGTTTTCTGTTTCAGGGGACCGCGATCGGGGGTGCGATGCTCGGGGCGAGCATCATGTCTTCGCCCTCCTCCGCAATCAGCAGATCGCCGATGCATGGCAAATGGTCTGAGATGCTCTGCGCCTCCGGGTCACTCCAGGTCTGGACCAGAATGCCGCGCGGTCGGCAATAGATCCGATCGAGCCGCAGCAGCGGCCAGCCCGATGGAAAGGTACGATGCCGGGATCGGTCCGGCAGGACACGCGCGAGAACCCGGCGCACCGAACCCGGCCAGAACCAGTCGTTGAAATCGCCCAGCAGGACAAACGGCGTGTGCTCCCCGATGATATCGAGCAGCACCCGCACCTGACGCTGGCGTTCGCGCATGCTGAGGCCAAGATGGGTGGCTGCGACGTGCAAGGCCCCCTGCGGCGTGTCGATACAGGCGCGGATGGCGCGCCGCGGCTCGAATTCGCCATAGGAGATATCGCGCACTTCGCTGTCGCGCAGCGGCCAGCGGCTCATCAGCATCTGGCCATAGGCGCCGTCCGCGGTGACGATCGACTTCGCGCCGATCCCGTAATGGCCAAGCGCCTCCTGAAGCATCACGAACGGGTCGATCCCCGCCTGCCGCCGCGAATCCACCTCCTGCAGCGCAACGATGTCGGGATCGGCGCGCAGGATCAGCGCGACGACCTTCTGCAAGTCGAAGCGCGGATTGCGGCCAAGCGCACCGTGGATATTCCAGGTCATCACGCGGATGGCGCGCCGCCGTTCGACACTCAAGAGGCGCTTCCATATTTCGAAACGGCGGCCTGGAGGCCGAACACCATCGCAATCCAGACGGCGAACAGCAGCGCTGCGATAGCGATCTCCGTTGGGTTCGGCGACGTGAACAGGCGCATGATCTGGCTGCCGAGAAGCGACATCACGACCAGACCGGGAAGCAGCCCCAGAGCCGTGCCGACGATGTAATGCCAGAGCCTGATACCGCTCGCGCCGGCAACGAGATTGACCAGCGTGAAGGGAGCGATGGGCACCAGCCGTATCGCAACAACCGCGATCAGTCCCTGCCGTGCGATCTTGTTGCGAATTTCGTTCAGGCGTTTGCCGAGCACGCTTTTGAGGGCGTCGCGGCCGACGGCGGCCCCGATCCCATAGGTGAGGATCGCGCTCGCCAGCGCACCCGCGAGCGCGTAGCCGAAGCCGGTCCAAGGCCCGAAACTTGCGGCCGTTGCCGCGATCAAGATCGTCACGGGGAAGGCGACGAGCCCGCCGGCGACAAAAGCCGCGATCACTGCGAACGGGGCCCACGACGTTTCCGCCACGTCGGCGGCAAGGTCCTGCAACTGATCCACGTCAGCCAATTCGGCCAGCGGCGTCGTATTCCAGGCCAGCGTCAGCGCCACCACAACGAGACCGGCGAGCGCAAACTTCCACGCATGACCGGAAAACATCCCGGCCGCGGAACTCCGGCGCCATCCCGTCAGCCATCGCCATGACAGCGGCTTTGGCGGATCGGCGATGGCCTCGATATAGGCCGGTTCGGTGCTATCCGGTTCGCCGTCGTCGATCGGGCGCAGCGCGTGGCCGTTCCGCGACAGGATATCCGCGACCTGTGTGATTGATCCGCCGTCGTCGAGCAGTTCGGCGACATCTTGCGCGCTCGCGCCGCAATGCTCGCCGAGCAGTCTGTTCCTGAGTTCGCCGATCGCGGTGCGCTGTTTCTCGTTGCCTGCCTCGATCACAATGTCGCATTCGGTGTCCGTCCCCATCGAGCGATTGTTCAGGTTGGCGGACCCGATACGAAGCAACCGGTCGTCGATCGCCATCACCTTGGAATGCACCATCGTGTCGACGCTCGCGCCATCCTGTTGGACCTGCGGATGCACGAACCGCACGCGGTCGAACACGCCTGCGTCCTCCAGAATGCGACGGAAGCGGATGCGGCCATTGCGCATGGTGTGGGACTCGATCCAGGACTCCGGCGTGTTCGGCGCCACCAACACGGCCTCGAGGTCGCGGCGCTGGCGCATGCGCTGCGCCAGACGCCGGGCGATGGCATCGCAGGTCATGAACTGGTTTTCGACATAGATGGTGCGCTCGGCGGCATCGATCATGTCGAGGAAAAGGCGTTCGACCTCACGGATCTCCGGTGCCCCCTCGCGCTGCGGATAGGTACGCGCGATGCCGATATCGACATCGGTGAAATCGGGGACGACGCTGTCCGGCCAGCAATCCGTGGCAACGGCCGACACCTCCGGTTCCAGGCATCCCGCCCGGCGCCAGCGGTCGCGAAACAGATCGCCCAGGGCCTTCGCCGCCGCGCCATCCATCACGGCCTGTACGTCATGGAAGGGCCGATAGGGATGGCCCGAAGGATCGTGCCGCAGGTCGTTGTTGAGGTCGTGATCCGGCGTATCCCAGCGGCGGATCGTCAGATCGAGCCCGCCTGAATAGGCGACGGCGTCGTCCACCACCACGATCTTCTGATGCTGCGAGCAGCCAAGCGGCAGGTCGTCATCGAGACAAAAGCGGATCTGGTCCGGCGTTCTCCAGTTCAGCGACAGGGTCGGAAAAACCTCGCGCTCAAGGGAATAGAGAACCGAGAAGTCCCACAAAAGCAGATGGATCGTCAGGTCTGGCCGGCGCTGCGCGATGGCGGAGAGAAATTCCGCCAGGGTGTCCGGCAGGCCGTCATCAGGTTTGCCGGACGCGCCGACCAGGCGCATGCGGCTGTCGATGTCCCAACCGGCGATATAGATGCAGTGCTTTGCTTTGAGCAGGCTCTCGCGCAGCGCCGCGAAATAGGCAGCGCCGTCGACCAGCATGGCTGCCCGGCCGGCGCGCTCCACGCGCCAGACATTCCTGTTCTTGCGCAGCAGACTGGTCGGCATCGCACGCGTTCACGTTCGTATGGAACAGGAAAACGCCGCGATGCAGCAGAGGTTCCGTCCGCGTCACCTCAATCCATTTCGTTCCCGGGCATGACCCAGGGTTCGGCGATCCCTGCGGCTCGCCATTCCTGCCACGCGGGAAGAGCAATCATGGCCGCCATATAGGCTTCGCAGGCCGCCCCGACGCCAATCTCGTAGCTCGCAAAGCGAGAAACGACCGGTGCATACATGGCGTCGGCAGCACTGAAGCGTCCGAACAGGAAGGGCCCGCCCTCCCCGAAGCGCGCCCGGCAGTCCGTCCAGATCTCCGAAATCCGCGTCACGTCGGCATCGACCTCGGCGGTCAGCTCGCGCTTTTTGGTGCGGCGCATGTTCATCGGACAATATCGCCGGAGCGGTCCGAAGCCCGCATGCATTTCGGCCGAGATGGCGCGGGCGTGCGCGCGCGCTTTCGGATCGTCGGGCCAAAGCTGCGTCTTTGGAAAACGCTCGGCGATATGGTCGAGAATCGCCAGCGATTCCCAGACCGTCATGTCGCCGTCGATCAGGACCGGTACCTTGCCGGTGGGCGAATAGCGGAGGATCCGCTCGCGGCTCCCGGGCTCATAGAGCGGGATCACTTCCTCCTCGAAGTCGAGCCCTGCATGGCGCATCGCGATCCACGGCCGTAGCGACCAGGACGAATAATTCTTGTTACCGAGAATGAGCTTCAGCGCCATCGGTGCCTCTCGATGCAAGCGAACGACCCTGCATGGGTGCCCCTTCGTTCCCGCGCAAGCGAAAAGAAATGATTGCGTCGATCAGGCGCGTGAATGGAGCCAGTCATTTACGCCTTGGCAGGCGGCTCCTCGATCGGGCCGCCAGCCTTTTTCCAGGCGCCGAAGCCGCCGCGGATATGTGCGACCGGCTTCAGCCCCATCGTCTGCGCGGTGTGAGCGGCGAGCGCGGAGCGCATTCCGCCTGCGCAAAAGAACACGTATTTCCTGTCCTGCGCGAAAACCGGCTTGTGATAAGGACTTTCCGGATCGATCCAGAATTCCAGCATGCCGCGCGGACAGTGAAAGGCGCCCGGCACCTTGCCGTCGCGCTGCAATTCGCGGATGTCGCGGATATCGACCAGCAGCACGTCGTCCTTGCCATGCAAACCGATGGCCTGCTCGACCGAAAGATTTTCGATGTCCTTTTCGGCTTCTTCGACAAGCGACTTGACGCTTTTGGTAATGCTTTGAGTCATAGCGCAACCTTTTCCGGTTGCGCCGTAACTCCCAAAATCAGGGTCGGCGTTCAAGTCAAAACAAAAGCGGCGCGGAGACGCCGCGCCGCCATGATCCGGATTGACGCTTGCGAGCGTTACATCGCGGCGTAAACCGCGACCACCAGGACGACAAGAAGCGCCCCGCCCGTCCACAGAGCCGTGGACAGCATGGATTCCTGAGGTTGCTGCGGTTGTTGGGTCTGGTCGTGTGCCATAGGCCGTCTCCTCGTTTGCTGCGGAGGGCCACTGCCAGGAGCTCGTGGCTCCACCGTATTCCGTACTACGACTTTAGTCTAACACAGGCGGGTCAGTTGAATTACAATTACAGGTTGCATTTGCGCAGGTGCGACAATTCGCGAGGATGCTGACCGAGCTGCATATCGAGTCGCCCATGCCCCTGTTCACGATCCCCGATCTTCTCGCGCTCTCCTTCTTCGTCGTCTGCTGGCTCGGCTACGCGCTGGTTCTCGAATGGACCAAGCATGGAGAAACCGGCCTCAACGCCCGCATGCACGTCTATCGCGAGAACTGGATGCAGGAGATGTTGCGGCGCGACATGCGCATGGTCGACGCCCAGATCATGGCGTCGCTGCAGAACGGCACCGCGTTCTTCGCCTCGACCTCCCTGATCGCGGTCGGCGGCACCCTCACCATCCTGCGCTCGACCGACGATCTCATCACTATCGTGTCGACCTTGCCATTCGGCGTTCAGACGACGCGCATGCTGTGGGAGATCAAGGCGATCGGACTGGCCGTAATCTTCGTCTATGCCTTCTTCAAATTCGCCTGGTCGTACCGGCTCTACAACTACGTTGCGATCATGATCGGCGCGATGCCGCCGTCTTCGGAAAAGGACCAGCCGGAAGCGAAACAGCACGCGCTCAGGACCAGCCGGCTGTGCGAGTCGGCAGGCCGGCACTTCAACCGCGGCCAGCGCGCGTTCTTCTTCGCGCTTGGCTATCTCGGTTGGTTCGTGTCCCCCTGGCTGCTGTTCGCGAGCACCGCAGCGATCGTCGTAGTGATGTGGGGCCGGCAATTCACGTCCGACGCCAGCAAGTCAGTGGCTGCGGAATGATCAGTCGAGCGCGATCGCAATCCACGCGCAGGACACCAGCGCCACGGACAACCCGGTCGCGACATTCAGAAGCAGCAATTCGCGCTTCTGCCGCCGCGCCTCGGCATCCTCCATCTCCTGGTCGATGCCCTGGCTGACCCCGGGTACCGCCGAGATTCCGTCAACCGGTATAACGCGTGCCTCGATCCGCATTCCGAGCCCTCCGCCCTGACGAATCGAAGTCTCCGCAAAAATGTTTTCGAATTGGTAACCGTAACGGGGCGTTAAGGCCGGCAGCCGTCCGTAGCCTTATCGCAGCCAGCCGACGCGTGCGGGCCCGGGAACAGTTCGCTGGTCCGCCCGGTGAGCCAGTGGACAATCAGGCCCGCCCATTCATGCATCGCCGCGTCGGTGCGGGCGAGCCCGGCGGCGAGCGAGCCGAAGGGCCCGGTGAGATCGGCCACGCCTCTTGTCCGAAAATCCACTGGGTGAGCCTCGACCGGAAAGCCGGCCTTGCGGAAGATGCCGACTGAGCGCGGCATGTGATGGGCCGAAGTCACCAGCAACCAGCGCTCGGCCGGCTTGGGTTGCACCAGCTCCTTGGTGAAGACGGCATTTTCGACCGTATTGCGGGCACGATTCTCCAGGGTGATGCGATCGCGGGGAATGCCGAAGCTTTCGAATAGATCAGTGACGAAATCGGCCTCGGTCGCGCCCCCAAACAGCCGGCCGCTGCCGCCGGTAAAGACGATCCGCGCGTTCGGGTGTTCACGCGCAAGCTTCGCCGTTGCCGTCATTCGCTCCGCCGCCTCGTTGAGCGCAATCTCGTTACGGGCGGCCGAGACGTCGGGAGACACGGCGCCGCCGAGGACCACAATGCCGTGCGGCGGGCCCCTCTTCGCATCCCATTTCGGGAAGCGCTCTTCCAGCGGCAGCATCAGCGCATTGCCAACCGGCGCGATGCCGACAACCACGAGCAGGAGAATCGCGCCGATCACGAGCCCCTGCCCGAACCTGCGAAAGCGCGTGCGCATGAGCAGGATGCCAGCGAGCGCCAATACGATGAGAAGATTGGATGGCAGCGCGAAGAAGCCGAGGATTTTCGACAGCCCGAACATCGCTATCTCTTCGTGGCTCCGGCCATCGCACAGCTATTTTTTCGCCCGCTCGGCTTCGTAGCGCTTCCGCGTTTCGTCATTCATCGGATAGAGGCCGGGCAGCGCCACGCCCTTCTCCACTTCGCGGACCACCCACTCCTCATAAATTTCGTGTTCCGCGCCCTCCTTGGCGACGGTCTCGACCATCGCCTGCGGAATCACCACCGCGCCATCGTCGTCGGCGACGATCACGTCATCTGGAAAAATCGCGCAGCCACCGCAACCGATCGGTTCGTTCCAGCCGACGAAAGTCAGCCCGTTGACCGATGCGGGCGCGGCAATGCCGGCGCACCAGAGCGGCAATCCGGTCTTGAGGACGCCAGTCTTGTCGCGCATCACGCCGTCGGTGATTAGCGCCTGCACGCCGCGCTTGACCATGCGCATGACGAGAATGTCGCCGAAAATCCCGGCGCTCTGCACGCCCATCGCGTCGGCGATCGCGATACACCCCTCCGGCATGGCCTCGATCGCAGCACGCGTCGAAATCGGCTTGCCCCAGCTTTCCGGCGTCGCGAGATCCTCGCGCACCGGGACGAAGCGGAGCGTGAAGGCCGGACCCACGACGCGCTTGCCGCCGGGCACGAGCGGCATCGGTCCGCGCATCCAGCTGTGACGGATCCCGCGCTTGAGCAGGATCGTCGTGATGGTCCCGGTCGTGATGTGACGCAGGTCGTCGAGCGCACTCATTTGTCTATCCCTCGATCACGCCGGGCTGAGGTTTATCTGTTCGTCGCGGCGGCGCAGATAAAGAATGAGCGGCACCGCCAGCAGCACCATCCAGGCCTTGCCCACCACCTGTCCGGCCAGGAAATCAAGCGAGCCGAAAGCAAGCCACAGGAACACGATCGAATCCACAATTAGACCGACAATGCTCGATGCGACGACCGCCGCCAGAAACCGGCGCTCCTGCAACGGCGTGTAGACGGCAAGGTCTGCAAATTCGGAGATCAGATACGCGGCGGCCGACGCCGTGACCAGCGCGAGCGGCGCGACCAGCCCGGAGATCCCGGCACCGATCAGGATGGCGGCGACCGCCGCGATCAGACCGAGACGCCTCTGCACGAGATCCCGCAGCACCAGCGCCACACCGACCATCAGCACGCCGGACGGCGCCATCAATCCGGGCGCGACGGGAATGAGACAGGGACCGTCACGCGTGCAAACGGTGCCGACATTATAAATCATCCAGTTCGCCACCGGAATGGTCAGACAGAACAGCAGAAAAAACACCGAGCCCTCGACCCAGCGGCGCGTCTCGTTCGTCATTGACGTTTGCATTCCTCTTTCCATTTGGCGTAGCCCGCCGCGCGCAATTCGCAGGCCGGACACTCGCCGCAACCATAGCCCCAATCATGGCGGCGCGAACGGTCACCGAGATAGCAGCTATGCGTCAGTTCGACGACCGCCTGTACCAGCCGCTCGCCGCCGATCTCCTCAGCCAGCGCGAAGGTGGCCGCCTTGTCGATCCACATCAGCGGCGTATGCACCACGAATCGGCGGTCCATGCCAAGCGTCAACGCCACCTGCATCGCCTTGATGGTGTCGTCGCGGCAATCCGGATAGCCGGAATAGTCGGTTTCGCACATCCCGGCGACCAGATGCCGGGCGCCGCGGCGATAGGCCAGCGCGGCCGCAAAGGTGAGGAAAACCAGGTTGCGGCCGGGCATGAAGGTCGTCGGCAGACCGCTATCCGCCATTTCGATCGCGACATCGCGGGTCAGGGCGGTATCCGAAATCTGACCGAGCGACGCGAGATCGATCATATGGTCGTCGCCCAGACGTTGCGCCCAGTTCGCGTCGAGCCCGCGCAGGGTGTCGCGCAAGGCCGGCCTGACATCCAGCTCGACGGCATGCCTCTGACCATAATGGAAGCCGACGGTTTCGACCGTTTCGAACCGTTGCAAAGCCCAGGCTAGACAGACTGTCGAATCCTGTCCTCCGGAAAACAGCACCAAAGCGGTTTCGCCGCTCAGTCCCATTTCGGCGACCAGGCCCAGTCGACCAGCCGCCCATCGGCATGCGCGAGCCTCCCGATCTCTGCCATTTCCGCCTCGGTCAGACTGAAATCGAAGATCGCGATATTCTCGGCCAGCCGTTCGACCTTGCTCGTGCGCGGGATCGCGCCGACCCCCTGCTGGACCAGCCAGCGCAGCGAGACCTGTGCGCCGGTCTTGCCATAGGGCTGGCCGATGCGGGTGAGCACGGAATCGCCTTTCGTGCTGCCCTTCGCGATCGGAGAATAGGCCACCGCCGCCATGCCATGCGCGCGGCATGCGGCAAGAACCTTGGACTGGTCGAGATAGGGGTGAAACTCGAACTGGTTGCAGACCAGACGTTCGCCCGACAGCCGGCTCGCCTCCTCGATCAGCGCCACCGTGTAATTGGAGACACCGATATTGCGCACCAGGCCGTCGCGCTTCATCTCAACCAGCGCATCGATGGTCTCGGCGAGCGGAATGCCCTTGTTGGGCCAATGCAGCAGAAGCAGGTCGATCTCGCCGAGCCGCAATGCGCCGACGGATTCCTTCACCGATCGTGCCAGCAGCATCGGCGCGAGATTGTCGGGTGAAACCTTGGTGGTGACGAATACCTCGTCGCGCTTGATGCCGGAGGCGCGGATACCCTCGCCCACCTCGCGTTCGTTGCCGTACATCTGCGCGGTGTCGAAATGCCGGTAACCCAGCCGTACCGCCTGCTCGACGATACGCGCGCAATCGCGGCCGCGCAGTTCCCAGGTTCCAAGGCCGATGGCCGGAATATGCGCGCCCTTGGCGTCGAGATACATCATCGCGGTCAGCTATCCCATTTCGGAGATTGCGCGGGCTTCACGATGCGACCGTCCGGCTCGGCGAGACTGCGGATCGCCGTCATCTCCGACTCCGCCAGCATGAAATCGAAAATGTCGACATTGGCCTTGAGCTTGTCCGGCGTCGCGGTGCGCGGGATCGGAATCACACCTTCCTGCACCAGGAAGCGGAGCGCGATCTGCGCCTCGCTCTTGTTGTGCGTCTTGGCGATTCGCTCCAGCACCGCATTGCCGGGAATACGGCCGCGCCCCAGCGGACAATAGCCGGTCACCGAAATACCGCGGCCCTTGCAATAGGCCAGGATGGTGCGGTGATCGAGAAACGGATGCGTCTCGATCTGATTGTTGACGATCGGCTCGTCGGCGAGTTTTTCGGCTTCTTCCAGAAGCGCCATCGTGAAGTTGGCGACGCCGATATGGCGCGTCTGTCCGTTGCGCTTGGCCTTGCACAAGGCGGGGATATAGATCTCCGGCGGAATATCGGGATTGGGCCAGTGGATCAGCAGCAGGTCCACATGCGGAAGGTCGAGCCGTTTCAGGCTGGCCTCGACCGACGCCTCGAAGTCGCCCGGAGCAAGATCAATGTGACGGACCTTGGTTGTCAGGAAGATCTCGTCGCGCGGCACCCCGGACTTGCGGATGCCCTCCCCGACCTCGGCCTCGTTGTCATAGAAGGCGGCGGTGTCGATATGGCGATAGCCCATTTTCAGGGCAGCGGCGACGGCCTCGACACAGATGTCGCCCTTCAGCGTCATCGTGCCGAGCCCAATGGCCGGAATCCGCGCCCCCTTGACTTCGACCACTGGAACCATTCGCACGCCCCCTATTTCAATCGCGCGGGAGAATGCCGTGCCGGACGGCCGCTGCCAAGCGTGGCCGCGATGCGCCCGGGAAAACTCGATCAACCGGCGAGAGCAGCAGCCACGGATCGCGCCATTGGGGTGGTCGGACGCCCGGTCAGGGTGCTCAACTGCCGTCCGTCGTTGAACAGCGAATCGTTCGCGGACTTTGCGGAGCTTTCGGCAATCAACCCGGCAAACGCTTCCGGCAAACCGGCATTCTGCAGTACAGCCTTGTATTCAGGCTCCGGCATATCCCTGTAGATGACCGGCTTGCCGGATTGCCGCGCGATCTCGGCCGCATAGTCCGAAAGTGTAAAGCTCGTATCGCCCGCAAGCTCATAGATTTTGCCGGCCTGACTTTCGCGACTTGACAGCACCGCCGCTGCGGCGGCTGCATAATCGGTGCGCGCGGCGGATGAGATGCGTCCATTCTGCGCCGAACCCAGCACGGCACCATGCTGAATGGCCGCAGCGATATTGCCGGTATAGTTTTCCGTATACCAACCGTTGCGCAACAACACGAATGGTAGGCCGGATGCGCGGATCAGCGCTTCGGTCTCGCGATGTTCCACCGCCAATGCAAGCGGGCTGACATCCGCATGCAATATGCTCGTATAGGCCAGGAGCCTGACGTGAGCCGCCTTCGCGGCATCGATGACATTGCGATGCTGGGGCACGCGGCGTCCCACCTCGCTCGAAGAAATCAGGAGCAGCTTGTCGACGCTTTGGAGCGCCGTTCTCAGGCTCGCAGGATCGTCATAATTGGCAACACGCAGTTCGACGCCGCGATCAACCAGATCCTGTGCCGCCGTCGCGTTCCGCACCAGGCCGATCACGCGAACGGCAGGCGCCAGCGTGAGCAGATCGGCAATGACGAGCCGCCCCAACTGGCCGGTCGCTCCGGTGATGGCAATTGTTTCGGTTGTTGTCATGGTTGGACTCCAGGTCTATATTTGAGACCTTGTCCACTTATGAGACCTAATCGAATTAGGGAAGGAGGCAGAATTTCGTGACCGGGTTACGCACCAATAACCTCCGCCGGGCTCATGAGAGCCTTGCCAAGCGGTTCGATGCCTGGAGCGGCATGAAATTCGACCCGGTTAGGTGTCCGGTGCGGAGTATCTTGGACCACCTCGGCGACAAATGGACGACGCTGATCGTGATCGTGCTGGCGCTCAAGCCCCATCGCTTCAGCGAAATCCAACGTGCAATCCCGGACATCTCGAAGCGTATGCTGACGCAGACGCTGCGCGACCTCGAGCGCGATGGGCTGATTGCGCGCCGCGTCTTCCCGACCAAGCCGCCGAGCGTCGACTATCGTTTGACCGAACTCGGAGAGTCGCTGCTTGAACCTCTGGTCGCATTGATCACCTGGGCCGAGAAAACCCAGACCAAAATCGCAGCGGCTCGCACAGTCTACGATGCGGCAGACGCGGCGCGAGACTGAATCACGTCAGACTAATGCTTCTTGCCGAGAACTTCGAACGCGACCGCGGGCGCGCCTTCGATAACGCGCAGCAACGCGCGTGCGGGACCGCGTGGCGAGCGCTTGCCCTGCTCCCAGTTTCGCACGGTCTCGACCGGCACGCCGATGCGGGCGGCAAACTCGGCCTGCGTCATGCGCGCCGCCGCACGGATGGCGCGTGCATAAGCGGCGTCGCCTCCAGCAGGACCGGGTGAAGCGGTCGCGGTGAATTGCGGGAAATGGCTGGACTCGGACACCGTCCGCTCGCTACCATCGGGAAGAACTTCGACGATGCGGCCGTCGGCTTTGAGTCGCAATCGCAGATCGGGCTTTCCAGTCATGCCCGCATCATCCACGCAATCGTTCAATGAACCATTAACGCTGTGGCCCGGTGGCTGCGCTCGGCGCGCGTCGTGCTTTTCATCGCAACGATCACCGCGTCTTCTCAAAAATCTCCCGTCCGATCAGCATGCGGCGGATCTCGCTGGTCCCCGCGCCGATCTCGTAAAGCTTGGCGTCACGCAGAAGCCGGCCGGCCGGGAATTCGTTGATATAGCCGTTGCCACCGAGCGCCTGTATCGCTTCCAGCGCCATCTGGGTTGCGCGCTCCGATGCGAACAGGATCGCACCGGCCGCATCTTCGCGGGTTGTGCGGCCCTCATCGCAGGCTTTGGCCACAGCATAGACATAAGACTTTGCCGCGTTCATGCCGACATACATATCCGCGATCTTGGCCTGCATGAGCTGGAAGCGGCCGATCGACTGGCCGAATTGCTTGCGGTCGTGGATATACGGGATCACCAGATCGATTGCGGCCTGCATCAGTCCGAGCGGACCCGCGGCGAGCACGACGCGCTCGTAGTCCAGGCCGGACATCAGGATGTTGACGCCGTTGCCGACAGCGCCGAGCACATTTTCCTGCGGCACCTCGCAATCTTGAAACACGATCTCACCGGTGTCGGAGCCGCGCATCCCGAGCTTGTCGAGCTTCTGGGCGGTGGAGAAGCCCTTGAACTTCTTCTCGACCAGAAAGGCGGTGATGCCGCGTGCGCCGGCGGTCGCATCGGTCTTGGCATAGACCACGATGGTGTCGGCGAGCGGACCGTTGGTGATCCACATCTTGGAGCCGTTCAGGATGTACTTCGTGCCCTTCCTGTCGGCGCGGGTGCGCATCGACACCACGTCCGAGCCCGATCCCGGCTCCGACATCGCCAGCGCGCCGACATGGGCGCCGGATATCAGCTTCGGCAGATAGCGCTTCTTCTGGTCGGCGGTCCCATTCCGGCGGATCTGGTTCACGCAGAGATTGGAATGCGCTCCATAAGACAGACCGACCGAACCCGAGGCGCGCGAAATCTCCTCCATCGCCACGCAATGTTCGAGATAGCCGAGCCCCGCCCCGCCGAGTTTCTCTTCGACCGTGATGCCGAGAAGGCCAAGCTCCCCGAGCTTCGGCCACAGGTCGCGGGGGAATTCGTTCTTGCGGTCGATCTCGTCGGCACGCGGCGCAATCTTCGCCTGCGAGAACCGGCGGACGCTATCGCGCAGCATGTCGACGTCTTCGCCAAGTCCGAAATCGAACCCGGTCCAGCTGTTGGAAATCATGGGCCGCTCCTGCACCTTAGCCGCGCGCGTCTTCTTGAGGCTCTTGCGGCGCGTCGGGCGTATTCTCCAGACAGATCATGGTCGCGAGCATGCGCGCGATCAACTTGGTTTCCGCCCCCTGCTCGGCATCGACATCAACTTCGACGATGGTCAGGGTCCGGCCCGGGCGCAAGACCCTGCCCCGCGCGACGAACCGCTCGCCAACCGCAGGCGACATCAGGTTGATTTTCAGTTCGACCGTGAGCGGCGCCGATCCCTCGGGCATCAGCGAATAAGCGGAAAATCCAGCCGCCGTATCGGCCAGCGCCGTGGTGACCCCGCCATGCAGAAATCCGCGCTGCTGGCACAGATCAGGCCGCGCCTTCAGCGCCACTGCGCAGGCGCCGGGCGACAGCAACGCGATCTCGCCGCCGACCAGCGTCATGAAGGGTTGCCGTGCAAAACTCTCGCGCACGCGCTGCTCCCAAAGCGGATTGCGGGGCTCGAACGCGCTCATGCCAATGGCTTCCTGCTTGACCCATACGGTAGCGTATGTTTCAATACGGCACCGTATGGTTGGAGTCAAGCCGAGTGGCGCGCACCAAAGATGTTTCGGCCAAGGCCGTTTCCCGGTCCGGTCCGCTGGACGCGGCAGCTTGGGTGGCAGCCGCACTCGACGTATTGGCCAGCGACGGGATCGACGCCGTCCGGGTCGAACCGATCGCCAAGGCGCTGTCCGTCACAAAGGGGAGCTTCTACTGGCACTTCGCCGACCGGCGCGCGCTGATCGATGCCATGCTGGCGCAATGGGCGGACGGACGCATCCTCGCGATCCGCGAGCAGGCACCGCGTGATGGTGACCCTGCCCTCTCGCTCCGCCGGCTTGCCGATCTCTATACTAAACGCGGCAATGCCAAGGGGCTTGCCATCGAGCTCGCCATCCGCGCGCTCGCCCATAACGACGACGACGCCGCACGCGCCATACGCATTGTGGATGCCGAACGATTGCAGCTCGTCGCTGCCCTGTTCGAACGGCTTGGCTGGCCGGCGCGCGACGCCTCTGCCCGGGCCATGACGGTCTACGCTTTCCTGTTCGGACAGAGCCTGCTCGATCCGAAATCGGTCAGCGCGGCCGACACAGCGCTCGCGCTGGACGCTCTGCTCGCGCCGCCGACTTCAGCTAGCCGAGCCTGAACCAGAGCGTTGCGATCCCGAGAAACGCGAAAAAACCGACGACGTCGGTTATCGTGGTCACGAACGGTCCTGACGACACGGCCGGGTCGACGCCGAGCTTTGTGAGGATCAGCGGGATCACGATGCCGCCAAGCGCCGCCGCTGCAAGCACCGTCAGCATCGCCAGTCCCATCACCAGGAACAGATCGGTGACGCCGAACCACGCCGCCGCCACAGCGCCGATGATGATCGCGAAACCAATGCCGTTGAAAATGCCGACCAGAAGTTCGCGCCGCACCACGCGCCAGGCATTGGTATCCGACAATTCGCGGGTCGCGAGTGCGCGCACCGCGACCGTCATGGTCTGGGTTCCGGCATTGCCGCCCATCGACGCCACGATCGGCATCAGCACCGCGAGCGCCACCATTTTCTCAATCGACGACGAGAATTGTCCGATGACCCAGGCCGCAACCAGCGCGCAGCCGAGATTGGCGAGCAGCCAGGGAAAGCGCGCCTTGACGATGTCCCAGACCGAGTCGGACAGCTCTTCATAGGCGCTGACGCCACCGAGCGCCTTGATGTCCTCTTCGGCCTCCTGCTCGATCACGTCGACGATGTCGTCGAAAGTCAGCACGCCGACCAGCCGGTCGTCCTCGTCCACCACCGGCGCGGCGACAAGATTGTAGCGCTCGAATTGCCGCGCCACTTCTTCCTGGTCCTCAACGGCACGGACTTTTCGGCGATCCGGATCCATCAGGTCGATTACGGGAACCGGCCGCTTTGCCCGGAGCAGTCGGTCGAGCGCGACCGCTCCGAGAAATTTGCCGGCCGGATCGACGATGTAGAGCTCATAGAAGCGATCCGGCAGATCGACCGTCTCCCGCATGTAGTCGATCGCCTGGCCGACATTCCAGTCCGGAGGGACCGCGATGAACTCGGTCTGCATCCGCCGTCCGGCGGATTCTTCCGGATAGAGCAGACTGCGTTCCAGCGCGATACGCTCGATCGGCGGCAGCTGGTTCAGGATGTCGACCTGGTCCTGACGGTCGAGATCCTCCAGGATGTAGACGGCATCGTCGGAATCGAGTTCGCGAACGCCCTCGGCGACGGTTTCGGGCTCAAGCTCTTCGAGAATCTCGCTGCGGACGGTGTGGTCGACCTCAGTCAGCGCCGAAAAGTCAAAGTCCTTGCCCATCAGCTCGATCAGCTGGGGCCGCAATTCGGTATCCAGCGCCTCGAGCAGATCGCCGGTATCGGCCTCATGCAGGTCGCCGACCAGTTCGTTCAGCGCCGCGCTGTCATGCTGACGGATGGCATCCGTCACCCGCTCCAGAATTTCAGGACGGATCGCGCCGGTGTCGTCGCGGAAGGAATCGGCGTCCGGGCTCGGATCGGGACGATCCACGTCCGCCTCGTGCGCGTCCTGCCCGACCATGATTTCCCCACAACGCGCCGTCCCAGCACCGATACCGTGACGCAATCGGCCGCTTGTAGGCGTGGCAAGTGTTGGTGACAACAGGAAGAATCGCGCCGATCACCGCAAACCGATGCGGTTCCGCCGCAATCTCGCTTCTCTCCCGCTAAAGCCGACAGTTGCCGAGTGCTTACCGCATCATTGTCAATTCCCGGGCAAAAGCATGCGGAGTGTTCACCGTTCGGTTTAGCCGAAACGCAACGCGGATATGGAACACTCGGGGCTCCGGGATCGCGAGCCGACATCATGCCAAACAGCGAGCACGTCCAGTCCATCCTGTCGCGCGGCGTCATTACCGCCGACGACATCCTCACGCTGCGCCATCGCGTGTTCTGGAAAGGCGTGGTCACGGAGGCTGACGCAGAGCTCGCCTTCGCATTGAACGATCGCCTGCATCAGCAGGCGGATTCTGCCTGGCCAGGCTTTTTCGTCGAGGCCCTGACCGATTATGTCGTCAACCAGGCGCACCCCTCCGGTTATGTCTCCGAGCAGAACGCGGCCTGGCTGATGCAGCGGATCGGACGCTCGGGCCATGTCGATACCGCCTGCGAGCTCGAATTGCTGATCAAGGTGCTCGAACGCTCGCAGCAAAGCCCACTGGAACTGGTTCGCTTCGCGCTCGAGCAGGTCAAGATCGGCGTGATCACCCGCGCAGGCACGGTCGGCGCGCGCCGGACATGCAATGTCGGGACGGTCGAGGATCACGAGACCGAACTGGTGCGGCGTATTCTCTACGCCTTCGGCGGCGACGGAAATGTCGCGATCACGCGGCCCGAGGCCGAGATCCTTTTCGACATCAATGACGCGACCCATCACCCGCTCAACGATCCCGCGTGGTCGGATCTGTTCGTCAAGGCCGCAGCCAATTTCCTGATGGCGGCGTCCGGCTATCAGGTTCCCTCACGGCAGGAGGCGCTCCGGCGCGAAGCGTGGCTCGACGAACCGCCGCCCGGTGTCGCCTCATTCATGCAGCGCATGGTATCGGGCGGCGTCGGTGCAGTCCGCGACGCCTATCGCGAGCCCACGACGGACGACGCCGGCGCCGAGTATCGCTGGCAAACCCCACGCGCAACCGATGAAGACGTGTTGTGGGCAGCCAGCCGGATCGGCAGGACCGGCCGTTTGCACGACAACGAACTGGCGCTGATCAATTTCCTCAAGAGCCTTCAGGCGCACCTGCACCCGCGGCTTTTACCGGTGCTCGATCGCGTGGCAGCCTGACGTCGGATCCGTGAGCCCACTTCGATCCGGTGCAGTCCGAAGCGGTCTCCCGACAGTGTGATCGGGTGCCGGCGGAAATCATCGGGAAATTCCGGTTCCGTTAAAATCGTCCAGGCCTGGGTGAGCAGTTCTTAGAATTTAGCGCGCAAGTTGCTTTTCGAACCGCACCAACCTGTCGGCCTTACTGCCAGTCAGATGCGGGGGTCTCCGCGAGCGAGCGTCAGCGCCATCGCGGGCATGATCCGATCGCTGCAGAACGCAGTCGTTAGCAGACAGACCGCGAATGCCAGACGTGCTGTACCAGACGGCACGGACCAGACAGTCTCGGGGGGCCGCTTTCCGTTGGGCGGCCCCTTTGATTCGGTGCGGTTGGAGCCGATGGGACTCGCCAAATTTTGGTGCGGCCGAGAGGACTCGAACCTCCACGGTGTTACCCGCTGCCACCTCAAGGCAGTGCGTCTACCAATTCCGCCACGGCCGCGTTTTGGGGTCTAGCGCCGGTCATCCCGGCGTGAGGTCGGCAGCATGTAACAAATGCGATCCGCAGCGACAAGGGCTTGCCGCGCGGCTTTCCCAAGGCGCCCGGATCCAGGCCCTCAGCGCATATCGGGCGATTTCTGCAGCAACCGCTTGACCTCGACCGCAATCCTGTTGCCGTTGACGACCACCGTCCCCTCCGCCACCGGAAGGTTGTTGGCCAGGATTTTGACGTCGTCGTCCTCCCCCGCATCCAGCTCGATGATGGCGCCACGGCCGAGCCGCAGCACCTGATGCACCGGCATGATGCAGGTGCCGAGAACAACCGAGATATCGAGCGAGACCTTGTCGAGCGTGGGCACGTGGCTATGTCCTTTCCGGCCGTCCGGATGCCGGATCGGACGGCCAGTGTCACCATGCTATGGTGAATCGATGGTTAACACGCGCGACGCCATTCCGCTTGGGCTCCAAGCCCGCCCCGGCAGTCCGCCCGCCGCATGGCGGATTGAACCGGGCCTGACCGGCTATGACACGGCCCTTGCGGACATGGACGCCCGGGTTGCCGACATCGCGGCCGGCCGGGCCGACGAGCTGGTTTGGCTGGTCGAACATCCCCCGCTTTATACCGCGGGAACCAGTGCCGCCGACGCGGAACTGCTCGATGCGCGCTTCCCGGTCCACCGGAGCGGCCGCGGCGGCCAGATGACCTATCACGGGCCCGGCCAGCGGGTGGTCTACCTGATGCTCGACCTGAAGCGGCGGCGGCAGGACGTGCGCGCCTATGTGGCGACGTTGGAGGAATGGATCATCCGGGCGCTGGCGCATTTCAACGTGGTCGGCGAGCGGCGCGACGACCGGGTCGGCGTCTGGGTACGCCGCCCCGACAAGGGTGACGGCTATGAGGACAAGATCGCCGCGATCGGCATTCGGCTGAAGAGCTGGGTGTCGCTGCACGGGATCGCCATCAATGTCGAGCCGGACCTGTCGCATTTCGGAGGCATCGTGCCCTGCGGCGTCCGCGAGCAAAAGTTCGGCGTGACCAGCCTGATCGATCTCGGCCTGCCGGTGACGATGGACGACCTCGACGCCGCGCTGAAAGCCGAGTTCGATGGCCTGTTCGGCGTGTCGAACCGGATTGAAGACCACGCTATGTCTGCACCCATCGCAACGCAGACTGGCCGCTTCGCATAACGCCCTTTGAGCAGGATCAATCGTCGTCCGGGCTGCCGTGCGATACGGTCGCGGTCCGTTTCCAGGACGTACCAACCATGCTGCAGCTCTGGCTTTTGCGCTTCCATCGCTGGATCACGCTGACATTGTCGATTCCGCTTGCCGTGCTGATCGTCACCGGACTGATGCTATCGTTCGAGCCGATCGTCCAACACAATGCACGCGGGTCCTTGACGGCTGAGACGGTCGATGCGGTCCTTGCGAAACACGATCCGACCGGCGCCGCGCGCTCGCTTGTCGTCCGAGGCTATTCAGGCATCGTTTCAATCGGTGGTGCCCGCCGGGGTGACGCAACTCATGTCGTTCTGTCGACCAACGAGCGCGTTGATTCGCCGGGCGCCATGGCCGAGACATTTGCGATTTCGCGACGCCTGCACGAGACCCTGCTACTCGATCTCGGATGGCTGGTCACCGCGTCTACGATCGCGCTGCTGATGCTGATCGCCATCGGGATCGCGATGGGATGGCCGCGGCTCCGAAACACCGTATCCGGCTGGCACAAGGGTATCGGCTGGTTCCTGCTGCCGCTCCTGATCCTTAGTCCGCTCACCGGCCTGTTTTTGGCATTCGGCATGTCGTTTGCGGGGCCCGCCCCTTCCGCTCCGGAGGGCAGACCCTTGCCGCTGCGCGAGGCGGTGCAACGCGTCGCGAAGGATTACGATCTCGGCCAAGTGATATGGATCCGGTCGATCGGACCGAGGTTGCTGGTGCGGCTGAATGACGGCGGCGAAATGCGCGTGTTCGCCATCACCGGCCAGGGGCTGACCCCGACACCCCGCAATTGGCCGCGGCTTCTGCATGAGGGGAACTGGCTCGGGATCACATCGGCGCTCGTCAATGTCCTGATCTCGATTGCCTTCGTGGGGCTTCTAGCCACCGGGCTGATTGTCTGGGGGCGCCGAAAGCTGCGTCGACGGTCGCCGCGGGCAGCGACCGCGTAACGTTTCTACACGGTCCCGAGGACGCTGAAGCTTTCGCCCGGCCGGCGGAGATCGAGGTCCGACGGCGCCGCATCCTGCTCGTCGATCCGCTCCACCCGGGCACTTGGCGGCCCCGTCCGGCAGGCTTCGATCATGCCGGCGACGGCCTCGGCCGGACCCGCAAACAAGGCCTCGACACTGCCATCCGTGCGGTTGCGCACC
>CAZXJZ010000054.1:0-804 GCA_964641065.1 uncultured Hyphomicrobiales bacterium
CGTTTTGGAACCCGAATCGAGCATCACCGGCATCGGCTCGGGCGGCAACTACGCGCTCGCCGCCGCCCGTGCACTCGCCGACGGCCCACTCTCGGCCGAGGAGATCGTGCGCAAGTCGCTGGATATCGCCGCCGATATCTGCGTCTACACCAATCGCAGCATCACCGTGGAAACGCTTGATGCAGCCTGACCTGCGGCAGATCGGCTTCGTTCCCGTACAGGCCGACCATTACCCGTTGCTGGAGGCCTGGCTCAACGCACCGCATATGCGGGAATGGTGGGGCGATCCGGACGAAGAACTCGGGTTCATCCGCGACATGGTCGAGGGTCGCGACACCACGCGTCCGTTCCTGATCGTGCTCGACAATGAGCCGATCGGTTACATCCAGTACTGGTTCATCGGCCATCACCAGAACGAACAATGGGTGAAGGACCATCCCTGGCTGATGGAATTGCCCCCCGATACGATTGGCGTCGATCTGTCGATCGGCGACCCGCTGAAATTGTCGCGCGGCATTGGCTCTGCGGCGCTTGCGGCATTCGTGCGCATGCTTCGCGATCAAGGACACGATACGATCATCATCGATCCGGACCCGCTTAACACCCGCGCGGTGCGTGCTTATACCAAGGCCGGTTTCCGGCCGGTGCCGCATCTCGAAGGCCGAACCGACGGCGTACTGATCATGCAGCACCACGCGTTTGCACACGAGTTGACATGACCGACTTCTCTCCCCGCGAAATCGTATCCGAGCTGGACCGTTTCATCATCGGCCAGCATGACGCCAAGCGCGCGGTCGCGATCGC
>CAZXJZ010000054.1:814-1637 GCA_964641065.1 uncultured Hyphomicrobiales bacterium
AAGCTGCGCGAGGAGGTGCTGCCGAAGAACATCCTGATGATCGGCCCGACAGGCTGCGGCAAGACCGAGATTTCGCGGCGTCTGGCCAAGCTTGCGGGCGCGCCGTTTCTCAAGATCGAAGCCACCAAATTCACCGAAGTCGGCTATGTCGGCCGCGACGTCGAGCAGATCGTGCGTGACCTGGTGGAAGTCGGAATCGCGCAGACCCGCGAGCGCAAGCGCAAGGACGTGATGGCGCGGGCCGAGGCCGCGGCCGAAGACCGCGTGGTCAACGCGCTGGTCGGCGAGAATGCGAGCCCGGCAACCAAGGAATCGTTTCGCCGCAAGCTGCGCGCCGGCGAACTGAACGACAAGGAGATCGAGATCGAGGTGTCGTCCGGCGGCGGTGGCATGCCGATGTTCGACATTCCCGGGATGCCCGGCGCGCAGATGGGGGCGATCTCGATCGGCGACATTTTCGGCAAGCTCGGCGGCAAGTCGAAGACCCGCCGCATCACGGTCGGTGAATCGCACGACGTTTTGGTCAACGAGGAAGCCGACAAACTGCTCGATACCGAGACCCTGGTGCAGGAAGCGATCCGCGTGGTCGAACAGAACGGCATCGTGTTTCTCGACGAGATCGACAAGATCACCGCGCGTGACGGCCGCGTCGGCGGCGACGTCTCGCGCGAGGGCGTGCAGCGCGATCTGCTGCCGCTGATCGAAGGCACCACCGTGTCCACCAAGCACGGGCCGGTGAAGACCGACCACATCCTGTTCATCGCCTCCGGTGCGTTCCATGTGTCGAAGCCATCGGACTTGTTGCCCGAATTGCAGGGGCGCC
>CAZXJZ010000054.1:1647-24364 GCA_964641065.1 uncultured Hyphomicrobiales bacterium
CTGCCGATCCGCGTCGAACTGAAACCACTGACGCGGGAGGATTTCCGCCGGATCCTGACCGACACCGAAGCCTCCCTGATCAAGCAATATATTGCGCTGATGGGGACCGAGGGCGTTACCCTCGAGATCACCGACGACGCCATCGATGCGATCGCCGATATCGCCGTGCTGGTGAATACCAGTGTGGAAAATATCGGCGCGCGACGCTTGCAGACGGTGATGGAGCGGGTGCTGGACGACATCTCCTTCACCGCGACCGATCGCAGCGGCGAGACGCTGACCATCGACGGCGACTACGTGCAGAAGAATATCGGCGACCTCGCCCGCAACACCGATCTCAGCCGCTTCATCCTGTAGAGCGCGGACAAGCTCGCGCTCCGCACCCGCGGTTCACGAACCACTTACGAACGACGAAGCGCGAGCCCGCGGGCTCGTCCGGCGTCCTGGGCGATTCGCGGGACATCGCGGGCGGCCTGACCTGATTGCCGTCGACCGAGGCCCTCCAGCCACACTGCCGTTGCTTCCGCGACCAAGCCAGCGCCACAGCCCCCGTGCGCGTTGACACTCATGGTCAACAAAATGTTATATTATAACATCACTGGGAATGGGGGACTATCATGGCTGCTCGCCGTGTTGCTGCTATAGCGCTGATATCGCTGCCGGTTTTTGAAACTCCGGCCGTTGCGCAATCGGTCGAACTGCCTGCCATCACCGTGACCGCAAGCCCCATCGTGCGCCGCGCCGTTCGCCCGGCACCGACGCCCGGGCCGCGCGAGTCCGCGCCCGACACGCCGTTCGATGCCGCGCCGCCGCCTCCCGCGCCGGAACTCTACCAGGGCACGCTGCCGATCGTAGCCGACCAGTTTGCGACCGTCACGCTGATGCCGCGCGGCGAAATCGATCGGTCCACCGGGCAGACGCTCGGCGAAATCCTGCAGGAAAAGCCCGGCATCACCTCGTCCGGATTTGCGCCGGGTTCAGCCAGCCGCCCGATCATCCGCGGTCTCGATAACTACCGGGTCCGCATCCAGGAGAACGGCATCGGCTCAAGCGGCGTCTCGGAACTCGGCGAAGACCACGGCGTGCCGATCGATCCGCTGGCCGCGCAAACGGTCGAGGTCATCCGTGGACCGGCAACGCTGCGTTACGGCTCGCAGGCGATCGGCGGCGTCGTCAATGCGGAGAACAACCGCATCCCGACCTCGATCCCGGGACGCGGCCTCGCGCTGGAGGGTCGGGGCTCGATCACCACCGTCGATCGCGGCCGCGAAGGCGCCGTCCTGCTCGATGCCGGCGGCGGAAACTTTGCCGTTCACGCCGATATCTGGGGCCGCAATTCCGGCGACTATCAGATTCCGTCCTATCCGTATCTGTTTCCGGAACAGCCAGCGCCCTTCGTCAGCAAATGGCAGCCGAACTCCGCGCATCAATCGAACGGCAACTCGATCGGCGGTTCGTATGTGTTCAACCAGGGCTATTTCGGTTTCGCCTATACGAATTTCGAGAGCAAGTATCAGGTGCCGGGCCAGGAGGCGACCGAGACCCGCACCAACATCGACATGAAGCAGACCAAGCTCACCAGCAAAGGCGAGTTTCGTCCGGACGGCGGTGTGGTCGAAACCATCCGCTACTGGTTCGGCGCCACCGACTACAAGCATGCCGAAATTGCCGATGAAGGCGGCTTCTATGGCGAGCAGCAATACTTTCTGAGCAACCAGAAGGAAGGCCGCGTCGAGGTCCAGTTTCATCCCTTCGATCTGCGCTTTGCCGCGCTCACGGTCGCGCTTGGCGTGCAGTCGAGCCGCGAAAAACTCGATGCGCCGGGCCTCGAGGGGGGATTGTTCGATCCCAACACCACGCAAAGTGTTGCCGGTTACATCTTCAATGAATTCCGCTTCAACGCCACGCAGCGCATGCAGCTGGCCGGCCGCATCGAAAGCAACACGGTCAAAGGCACTGTCCCCGACCTGTTCGTCGATCCCGACGCAAACATCTGGCGCAACCGCTCGTTCACGCCACTCAGCGGCTCGGTCGGCTTCCTGCAGGACCTGCCGGGCGACCTAGTCGCGGCTGTAACCTATCAGCATGTCGAGCGCGCGCCGCGCGCGCCGGAATTGCTGTCGCGCGGCGTGCATGAAGCCACCGGCACCTTCGACATCGGCAATCCGAATCTCAACACCGAGCTTGCCGATTCGGTCGAAGTGAGCCTGCGCCGCGCGACCGGCCCGCTGCGTTTCGAGGCGACCGCGTTCTATACCCGCTTCAACGGCTTCATCTATCGAAACCTGACCGGCCAGACCTGCGGCGAGGATTTCGCAAGCTGCGGCTTTGGCAACGGCGAGGAACTGGCGCAGGCGGTGTACGACCAGCGCGACGCCACCTTCCGCGGTGCCGAAGTGCAGGCGCAGTATGACGTCGCACCGATCCTGAACGGCGTCTGGGGCATCGACGGCCGCTACGACATCGTGCGTGCCACCTTCACCGACGGCACCAACGTGCCGCGCATCCCGCCGCAGCGGCTGGGCGGCGGCATCTATTATCGTGACGGCAACTGGTTCGCACGCGTCGGCATGCTGCATGCCTTCAACCAGAACGACGTCTCCGACTATGAAACCCCGACCGGCGGCTATGACCTGCTGAAGGCCGAGCTCAGCTACTCCACCAAATGGGCGGGCGATCGCAGCGGCCTGACCGAGCTCAAGTTTGGCGTGGTCGGCGACAACCTGCTCAACGACGACGTGCGGTTCGCGCAATCCTTCAAGAAGGACGAAGTGCTGCAGCCGGGCCGCACCGTGAAGGTGTTCGCGACGGTGAAGTTCTGATCCGGAGGTGGCGAGCCTGGCTTTACCGGTCAGGCTCGCGCAGCTTTCTCAGCCGCACATACAGCGCGCCCTCGCCGCCATGACTGGCGGCGGCGGCATCGAAGCCGATCACCATGGTCCGGAATTCCGGCAGCGCCAGCCACAGCGGCACCGCGCGCTTGAGCACGCCACGATCGCTCTCGCCGCGACCGCCCTTTCCGGTGATCACCAGAACCACGCGGCCGCCCTTCGTCTGGGTCCGGCGCAGGAATCGTAACAGCACGTCATGCGCTTCGGCTTGCGTGTGACCATGCAGGTCGAGTCTCGCATCGATGCTGTCGTGGCCGCGCGCGATCTTCTGCCTGGTCTTGCGATCGAGTGCGGCAATGGGCGGCGGCATTTTCGCGACGGGCTTCGCAACCGGCGCGGCCGCGACGCGCTTCGGCGGTTTCGGCATCTTGAGCGGCTTGGGTGGACTTGGCGCCAGTTCAGGAACGGCGACCGCGACCACCGGCGGCTTTCGCTTCCGCAACGGCCGCACCGAGCGGGTGACCCCGTCCCACAGCGCAATATCGTTCAAGGAAAGCCGCCGTCCCCTGCGGCTTTCGTCCGCGGTCATGACGACGGCTTGCTCGCAGGTTTGGTTGCCGGCTTCGTTGCAGGGCTGCCGGCAGGGGTCGACGAAATCGGCTTCGGAAACGGATTGCCGTTCTTCGCGGCCGGCGCACGAGGCTTCGCCGACGGAGCGTCGCCTTTGGTCTGTGCGGTCGCGCCGGTTTGCGGCTTGGCCGCCGGGGCAGGCTTGGCGCCGGGCTTGGTATCCGGTTTCGGATCGGATGCGGCCGCCTGAGGTTTGGCTTGCGGCTTCGCTTGGGGCTTGGGTGGCGGCGTCGCTTCAATCCTGGGGGCTGGATCGCTTTTCGGCGCAGGCTTGGGCGTTGGCGCCGGATCGCTCCGCGCGGTGGTCTGCGGTTTGGACCTGGGGTCGGGCTTGGGCGTCGGTGCGGCGACTGAGGGGACGGCAGCCGCGGGCATAGCGGCCGCGGGCTTCTCGTCCGATTTGCCTTGCGGCGTCACGCTGGCGACGACACTGGTGTCTTTCGGCCGCGCCTGCGGCAATGGCATCCCGAGCGCCTCATCGTCCGGATCGAGCTCGTTCGGAAGCAGCATCACGAACTGACCGGGATGCTTGAAGCGGCCGGCCGCCCGCGCCGCCTCGTCGCCTGCACCGAGATAGATGTCACCGCGAGCCGGACCGATGATCGCACCACCGGTATCCTGCGCAATCAGCAGTCTTCGAAACCAGGTGTCGGGCTTCTCGCTCACGATCGGCAGCAATGCGTTGACGAAGACCGGCATGCCGTAGGTGTGGATCCTGCGGTCGACCGCGAGCGAACGCGCCGCCGACAGAGAAATACCCTGCGCACCGATCGCCTCGTCATGTTCGCCGAGATCGGTTTCGCGGAAGAACACATAGGACTTGTTCATCCGCCGCAGCTCTTTGCCCTCTTCCGGATTCTTCTCCATGAACTCGCGAATCTTCTGCATCGAGATTTCTTCGCGAGTAACAATGCCGCGCTGCACCAGCACCGAGCCGACCGCGAAATACGGGTGGCCGTTTTTGTCGGCATAGTTCAGCCGGACCACCTTGCCGTCTTCCAGGCGAACGCGAACCGAGCCCTGGATTTCAGCGAAGAAGCCGTCGATCGGATCCTTCAGCCAGACGATTTCGAGGCCGCGACCGGCGATCGCACCATCCTCGATCTGGGCACGATCGTAATAGGGCGCGCTGGACCGCTTCACCGTCCGCTTGCCGGCCTTGCCCTTGCCGCCGGAGCGCCGCAGCCGTTGCGTGACGAGATTGGGCGGCCGCGCATAAAGCGGCGTGGTGTAGATATCGCTCGGCCAGCGGGCGCCTTCCACCACCGGCTCGTAATAGCCGGTGAAGAAGCCGTTCGCTTCGCCCTGTGCGGTCAGCCGGATCGGTCGAAAATTCTGCTCGAAGAAATGCCGTGCTCCGGTCTGATCGAGCGGGACCGCAGCGACAGCGCGGCCGCAGACCGAAAACAGCGCGCCATAAGTTTCGCCGCGCGTGGCTCTCGCTTTTTCCGAACTGCGCAGGATCGGCTTGCAACTCGCCAAAAAGGTCGAGAATGCTTCGGCGTGATCGTCTTCGATCCAGCCCTTGACCTCGTGCCAGGCCATCCCTTCGAAGTCGCTATTGGGAATTTTCAGCGGGTGCGCCTTGCTGGCGCGCTTCTTGGCAGACTTGGTTTTTTTCTTCGACGACGCGGCGCCGGTGGTCTCGGCCTCCGAGGCCGATGAAGGCTGAACGAGAAGCAGCGGAGCCGCGGCAATCGCGAGACTAAGGGCAAGAGCCAGACCGGCGTACCGGACCGGGCGCGCCTTCAGACCTCTCAATATTCGCCGACGGACCCCAGTCAAACCAAGAGAACCCCGCTAATTCAGTTCACCCCGATCACTGCCCGGCTTCGGTCGCCACCAGCTTCCAGTTCGGATCGCGTCCGGTCACGTCGCGGGCGAAGGTCCAGACATCGGTGACCTCGGTCACCCTGTCGGGACTGCCATCGATCACATTGCCGGCCCTGTCGCGCGTCGCCGAGATCAGCTGCGAGACGAACCGGACGGTGACCTGCGCAGTGTTGCCGCGCAATTCCGCCCCGATGATGTCGGCGGTATCGAGCGACACGAATTTGTTCTCGACCGACTCGCCCTTGGCTTCGCGGTCGCGAATCGCGGCTTCGAAACCGTCATAGACCTCGCGCGAGAGCAGCCCCTTGAGGCTCTTGCGGTCGCCTGCGGCGAAAGCGCTCACGATCATCTCGTAGGCCTGGCGCGCGCCGGTGACGAAATGTTTGGCGTCGAAGCTGCGATCCGCCCCGGCAATGGCATCGAGCCCGGTGGCGACTGCGCTGCCCTCGTCGGCAATGCCCTTCCAGCGATCCGGAGCGGGTTCCGCCGGGCGCGCCACGGATTCGGCGTTTCGGGTCGGCAGGGTAACGACCTTGTCGCTGGCCGGTGCCCGCGCATCGCGGGCGGAATACGGATCATAAGGCGGCCGCTCACGTCCGGTGCGCTGGCCGAGCACGCTGCGCAGGCGAATGAAAATAAAAATCGCCAGCGCGAGAAAGATGATGGTGTAGATGTCGAACACGTCGCGAATGCCTTTGCAGCCCGGGACAGACGGGGCCGCCGCGTCAGCCCGAAAGCGGAAGAGGCGCCGACCGAGGCTATAATCTAAGCATGCGGCCGGTCTTAGCCATAGGTCGCTTCGAACCAAAAACTGAGCTTCGAGCCGATTTTAGACGAACCCGGCCGCAAAGGCCAACACGAGACCGCGATTGGGACGCGCCGATGCCGGTCGGAAAACTCATCCTGTTCGGACTTTTAGGCCTGGTTGTGGCCGAGGTCGCGGTTTTTCTGACCATTGCATGGGTATTCGGCTCATTCGTCGCGGTCTTCGCCCTGCTGGCGACCTCGGGCTTCGGAATGCTGGTTCTCGCCCGGATGGGCCGGCGACTAGCCGGTCGCCTCGCGGACTTATTGTCTCAGGGCGGCTTGTCTCAGCGCGGCCTGGGCGTCGCCGGCGCCCGGTCCGGCGGGCTGCTCACGACACTGGGCGGGCTGCTGCTCGTGCTACCGGGCTTCATCACCGACTGCGTGGGCCTGGCTTTGCTGGTGCCGGCGATCCAGCAAAGGTTGATCGACCGCGCCCCGACCGGCCGGCCCCGCCCGACCAGGGGCGTTATCGAACTGGACCGCAGCCAGTGGCGCGACCTGCCCGACCGGCACATCGAGAACGGCAGCGACCAGCCCCCCAAGATCCCGCCCAAACGCCGGCGGCGCTGATCGCCGGCAGCCTTTATGGAAGAGATATAAGCTGAGGCAGCTGGGCGCCGCCCATCCTTGTTCGCCTTCGAGGCGTGTGTTAGCCACACCGCCGCACGCGCTCTTTCGCGGCGCGCAACACTGACGCAGGATTGACGATGGCGAACCCGACCAATGGCGGCCCGCACCCTTCCGACGAGCAAGTGGCCCCGCCGCAGCTCAACGTGCTGGCGCAATATGTGAAGGACTTCTCGTTCGAGAATCCGAATGCGCCGCGGTCGCTGCAGCCATCCAACGAACAGCCCCAGATCAACATCCAGATCAACGTCAACGCGTCGCCGCTGCAATCCGATTACGAGATCGACCTCAAGATCGAGGGCAAGGCGGAGCTCGGAAACTCGCTGCTGTTCGCCTTCGACCTCGTCTATGGCGGCGTGTTCCGGATCCAGAACGTTCCGCAGGAAAGCATTCATCCGGTCCTGATGATCGAATGCCCGCGGCTGCTGTTCCCGTTCGCACGCGAGATCATCGCGTCGGCGGTGCGCAATGGCGGCTTCCCGCCGCTCTATATCGATCCGGTCGATTTCGTCGGGCTCTACCGCCAGAAGCTGGCGGAGCAGGCCGCAGGCCAGCAGCAGCCAAGCTGACCCTTGCGGTCATGGCCGGCGTAGCCGTTCAAGAACGGCGTCGCTTCGCTAGCCTGTGACCCGGCCATCCATCGCCTCGATTCTATTTTGCGTTGTTGATGGATGCGCGGGTCAAGCCCGCGCATGACAGGATCAATTGGTTACGCCGTAACCTCGCCACACCGCGGCATCGCCCAGCGTCGCGACAAAAGCCGCATGCGCGATGCGCTCCTCGTCGCTGATCCGCGGCGGCAGCGGTGTCGGCCGGACGCGGCTGGCGATCTGACCGCCGACCGTCACGATGCGGCTTCCGGTCGCGACCAGACCAAGCGTGGTCTGCCGCGCATCGGTCAGCTCGATATAGACTTCGGCCAGCAATTCAGCATCCAGCAGCGCGCCGTGCTTGGTGCGTTTCGAGTTGTCGATCTTGTAGCGGGCGCAGAGATCGTCGAGCTTGTTGGACACGCCAGGATGCTTGCGGCGGGCGAGCATCAGCGTGTCGATGATGCGGTCGCGCGCGAACACCGGACGCTTGGCGAGATCCAGTTCTGAATTGATGAAGGCGAGATCGAAATAGCCGTTATGCGCGACCAGCGGCGCGTCGCCGACGAAATCGAGAAACTCTTCGGCGATATCGTGAAACAGCCCGTGCTGCCGCAGAAACTCGATCGACAGCCCGTGCACGTTGAAGGCTTCGATCGGCATGTCGCGCTGCGGGTTGACGTATTTGTGAAACGTCCGTCCGGTCGGAAACCGGTTCAGCAACTCGACGCAGCCGATCTCGACGAGCCGGTGGCCCTGAACCGGGTCGAGGCCCGTGGTTTCGGTATCGAATACGATTTCGCGCAAGATGGTCCGCCTGCAGTCCGAATCAGCGTTTCGGCGGCATGTTAACAACCTTCGCCAGGATGTCCCGCACCTGCAGACGGGCCTGTTCGATGCCGTGCCCGCTATCCACGATGTAATCGGCCCGCCGCCTCTTTTCGACATCGGGAGTCTGCTTGGCGAGCAGCGCCTCGAATTTTTCCACGCTCATGCCGGGCCGCTCCAGCACCCGCTGCCGCTGAATCTCCGGTGCCGCCGACACCACCACCACGCCATCCACGAGCGCGTCGCCGCCGGTTTCGAACAGCAGCGGAATATCGAGCACGACCACGGGCGCGCCCGTCGCACGGGCCTCGGCGAGAAAACGGTCGCGAGCCTGCGCGACCAACGGATGCACGATCGCCTCGAGACGCTTCATCGCATCGGGCTTGCCGACCACCGTCTGCGCCAGCAACGCACGATCGACACGGCCTTCCCGCGTGGTCCCCGGAAACGCCGCTTCCACTGGCGCCACGGCCTCGCCTTCATAAAGCGCATGCACCGCTGCGTCGGCGTCGTGCACCGGCACGCCCTCTTCCGCGAACAGCCGCGCGGTGGTCGACTTTCCCATTCCGATCGAGCCGGTCAGGCCGAGAATAATCATCGCTGCAACACGGCGCAGTGCTTGGGCTCCCTCCCCCTGTAAGGGGGAGGGTTGGAGAGGGGGTCATGCGCACAGGAAATTGTTGACCCCCACCCGACTGCCTTCGGCAGTCGACCTCCCCCTTTCAGGGGGAGGTGAAGAGCAACAAGCCGTCGCAACATCACTCCGCACCTATTCCTTCAGGAAGCCCTGCTGCCGCAGGAATGCCAGCAACGGCAGCAGCGGCATGCCAAGAATGGTGAAGTAATCGCCTTCCACCCGCTCGAACAAATGCACCCCGAGCTTTTCGAGCTGATAGCCTCCGACGCTCTGGGTCACCGACGGGCCGGCCGCTTCCAGATATTCCTCCAGGAACTTGTCGGAGAAATTCCGCATCCGCAGCCGCGCGGTGTCAACCACCTTGAACAGCACCGAACCATCTTGCACCAGCGTCACCGCCGATTGCAGGGTATGGCTGTTCCCGCGCAGTCGTCGCAATTGCTCGCGCGCCTCGTCGCGGTCGGCCGGCTTGTTGAATCGCACCGAACCCATTGCCAGTGTCTGGTCGGCGCCGACCACGATCCGCGATGGCAAGTTGAACGACACCGCACTGGCTTTCTCCCAGGACAGCAGCAGCGCCAGTTCGTCGGGATCGCGCTTTTCGCCGAGCGTGCGCTCGATTGCCCGCTCGTCAATCTGCGCATGCACGATTTCGATCGGAATGCCGGCCGCACTCAGCATGGTGCGCCGCGCCAGGCTTTTCGACGCCAGAATCAGCGGAGCCGGAGCGGACCAGAACTGCATCTAGAGTAACGGAGCGCGTCGCTTCTCGGCGAGAAGCTGGAGCACGGCCGCGGCGGTTTCCTCGATCGAGCGGCGGGACACGTCGATCAGCGGCCAGTTGTGACGACCGCACAGCTTGCGGGAAAAATTGATCTCGTCCGCAACCGCCTGCCGGTCAATATAGGACGCCTCGTTATGGTGAGCCTTCAAACCAAGAAGCCTGTTCTGCCGGATCTGCACGATGCGTTCCGGGCTCGCGAATAACCCCACCACCAGAGGCTTCGTCAAGGCTTCGATCTGGGCCGGTACCGGCACGCCCGGCACCAGCGGATAATTTCCGGTCTTCACCCCGCGATTGGCGAGATAGATCGAAGTCGGCGTTTTCGAGGTGCGCGAGACGCCGACCAGCACCACATCGGCCTGCTCGAGATCGTCGATATGCTGACCGTCGTCATGCAGCATGGTGTAGTTGAGAGCATCGATGCGCTTGAAATATTCGGCATTCAGGGTGTGCTGGGCGCCGACCCGCGGCGTGGTCGTCGCTCCGAGATAGGACTGGAACACCCGCAGCACCGGCCCGAGAATCGAGCGGCAGGGCAGGCTCAGCTCCAGACATTTCTTCTCCAGACGATCGATCAGCTCCTCGTCCAACAGCGTGTAGAGGACGATTCCCGGCGCCTCCTCGATCTCGGTCAACACCCGGTCCAGCTGCTTCTGGGTGCGGATCAACGGATAGACATGCTCGATCGGCGAGATCTGGGCATACTGAGCCGCGGCCGCATGCGCGACGGTGGTCAGGGTCTCTCCGGTGGAATCGGAGACCAGATGCAGATGGAAATAGCTCGGATTACGATGCGGCAAAGGAGGGGCTCAGACCGGGTATATACACGGGACGATATGTGCGGCGCTGGGGAGAAGGCCATGCCGCTGGGCAAAGCGCAAGGTGATCGGCCGGTCGGCCGGTCCAATGCTCCACATGGCTGGCCTGTTGGACAGAATTCGGGAAATTGCCGATGCTGGTGTTGAAAACGGGACAGTCGACGGCTCCGGCCCGAAGATTGCGCCCGACATGCCTTACGAGTCAGTGACTTGCCACCTGTTGATGGATGTGAACAAGCGCAGACGAAAAGTGGGGATGTGTGCAGAAGCGATGAGCAAGGCTGCAACAACGAGTCGTGAGTCCAATCAACCGCGTAATAAAAACTGAACTGAAGATTCTAAGACTCTTTTAAGGGAAGGATGCCTGCGGTGAGTGCCCTTGTGAACAAACCTCTCCTGAGCGTGCTGAACGGTCAGCGCGCGAAAGTTCCGCCGGTCTGGATGATGCGGCAGGCGGGCCGCTATCTTCCCGAGTACCGAGCAACGCGGCAGCAGGCCGGTTCGTTCCTCGATCTGTGCTTCAATCCCGAACTGGCTGCCGAAGTGACCCTGCAGCCGATCCGCAGGTTCGGGTTCGACGGCGCCATCCTGTTCTCGGATATTCTGGTCATCCCCTATGCGCTGGGCCGCAAGGTCGATTTCGTGGCGGGCGAGGGACCGAAGCTCGAGCCGATCACCGAGCCGCAATCGGTCAGTCAGATCAACCGCGAGGTCGATCACGGGTTGCTCGAGCCGGTCTATCAGACGATCAGGCGGGTCAAGCCGCAACTGCCCGAGCATGTGACATTCCTCGGATTTTGCGGGGCGCCCTGGACGGTCGCGACTTACATGATCGCGGGTCACGGGACGCCCGACCAGGCGCCGGCCAGGCTGTTCGCCTACCGGCATCCCGATGCCTTTGACGAGCTGATCAATGTGCTGGTGAAGGCCTCGGCCGAATATCTGATCCAGCAGCTCAAAGCTGGCGTCGATGCGGTGCAGATCTTCGACACCTGGGCCGGCGTGCTGCCGCCGGAGGAATTCGCGCGCTGGTCGATCGCGCCGACCCGGCGGATCGTGCTTGCGGTGCGCGACGCCATTCCGGATGCGAAGATCATCGGCTTTCCGCGCGGCGCGGGCGCGACCCTTTTGCCGTATGTCACCGAAGTGCCGGTCAACGCGGTCGGTCTCGACTGGATGATCGACAAGACCTTCGCGCGCGAGCGCATCCAGCCGATCAAGCCGGTGCAGGGTAACCTCGATCCGCTGGTGCTGATCGCGGGCGGCGAAGCGCTCGACCGGTCCGTCGACGATGTGATGCGGGCGTTTTCAGACGGCCCGTTCATTTTCAATCTCGGTCACGGCATCACGCCGGAAACGCCGATTGCCCATGTCGAGCAGATGCTGCGGCGGGTGCGGGGCGGCTGATGCCGGCGATGTCTGCGACCGGCACCGTGATTCTGCGCGCGTCGATCGCTCTGGCGATCACAGCCGCACTCGCCTTCCTGCTGTTCTGGTGGAACCCGTCTGGTCTGTATCCCTGGCTGAAGTCCCTCCACGTCATCGCCGTCATCGCCTGGATGGCGGGCATGCTCTATCTGCCCCGGCTGTTTGTTTATCACTGCGAGGCGAAGCCGGGTTCGAAGCAATCCGAGACCTTCAAGGTGATGGAACGTCGGTTGCTGCGGGCGATCATGAATCCGGCCATGATCGTGACCTGGGTGGTTGGCCTGTGGCTGATGTGGTCCGCCGGTTTTCTGAGCAGCGGCTGGATGCACGCAAAACTGCTGCTGGTTGTCGCGATGTCGGCCATGCACGGGATGCTATCGCGCTGGGTGCGCGACTTTGCCGCCGACCGGAATCTGCACAGCCAGAAATTCTACCGATTTATCAATGAGGTACCGACCCTCTTGATGATCGTCATCGTCATCCTGGTGATTGTGAAGCCGTTCTGATGTTAACATCCGGCGGCGATGCGGCAGGATAGCCACTTGCGGAATCGGACGTCTGTCCGTATTCTCAGTCATCCCCCCGAACGCAGGCGGATGCCCGACAGCGCCATCGGTACACCCGTAAGGGCGCAAGCATCGGCCGGGACGTAATGCCCGTCAGCCAGGTCTCTAAAACTCCAGACTTTCGGCACGACCCTCCGGCCAAGACCTGCGGACTCCTCTCCTGAATCGCTGCCGCTGTTTCGATTTTTCGTCTGGCGCCGGTGATCCTCATCCCAAGGACTGCCCCCTATGCGGGAAGTAAAGCTTCAAGACCTCAAGACCAAAACCCCCGTCGAACTTCTCTCCTTCGCCGAAGAACAGGAGATCGAAAACGCCAGCACGCTGCGCAAGCAGGAGCTGATGTTCGCGATCCTGAAACAGCTCGCGACCAAGGAGATCGACATCGTCGGCGAAGGCGTCGTCGAAGTGCTGTCCGACGGCTTCGGGTTTCTCCGCTCGCCGGAGGCGAATTACCTGCCGGGCCCGGACGACATCTACGTCTCGCCCTCGCAGATCCGCCGCTTCGGCCTGCGCACCGGCGACACCGTCGAAGGCCATATCCGTTCGCCGAAGGAAGGCGAGCGCTATTTCGCGCTGCTCAAGGTCTCGACCATCAATTTCGAGGACCCTGACAAGGCGCGCCATAAGATCAACTTCGACAACCTGACGCCGCTATATCCCGACGAGCGGCTGAAGATGGAACACGACGATCCGACCAAGAAGGATCTTTCGGCGCGCGTGATCGATATCGTAGCGCCGATCGGCAAGGGCCAGCGCGCCCTGGTGGTCGCTCCGCCGCGCACCGGCAAGACGGTGCTGCTGCAGAATATCGCGCACGCCATTACCGCCAATCATCCCGAATGCTATCTGATCGTGCTTCTGATCGACGAGCGTCCGGAAGAAGTCACCGACATGCAGCGTTCGGTGAAGGGCGAAGTGGTGTCTTCGACCTTCGACGAACCGGCCACGCGTCACGTCGCCGTCGCGGAAATGGTGATCGAAAAGGCCAAGCGCCTGGTCGAACACGGACGCGATGTCGTGATCCTGCTCGATTCGATCACCCGCCTCGGCCGCGCCTACAACACCGTTGTGCCGTCATCCGGCAAGGTGCTGACCGGCGGTGTCGACGCCAACGCGCTGCAACGGCCGAAGCGCTTCTTCGGCGCCGCGCGCAATATCGAGGAAGGCGGATCGCTCACCATCATCGCGACCGCGCTGATCGATACCGGCTCGCGTATGGACGAAGTGATTTTCGAAGAGTTCAAGGGCACCGGCAATTCCGAACTCATCCTCGACCGCAAGGTGGCCGACAAGCGCACCTTTCCGGCCATGGACATCACCCGGTCCGGCACCCGCAAGGAAGAGCTGCTGGTCGAGCCGCAGGTACTCAAGAAGATGTATGTGCTGCGCCGCATCCTCAACCCGATGGGCACCATGGATGCGATGGACTTCCTGCTCGACAAGCTGCGCAACACCAAGAGCAACGCGGAATTCTTCGAGAGCATGAATACTTAAAAGGCAGCCGGTCCAGTACCGACGCTGCGAAAAGCCGGGCACATCGCCCGGCTTTTTTTGTTTCGATGTGTCATGTCGGCATGGCAATGCAGCCCAATCGTAATTTCGGATGATTCTAGTTCCAGTCTGAAGCTGCAGAGCAACGCGGCGATGTTTCGCGCGGCTCGGGCGGTCATGTCGCGTGCGCCTGCGCGCCCGATGCCTTACGGTGCGATGCGCACCATGAGGCTTCACAACGGGAAAGCGGCATGCACCTGATTGTTCGATGCGCTGCTGTGATTGTTGCGGCGGGATGCTGGGCGTCCGCGACTCAGGCGGATGACCGCGCCTTGTGCTCGGGCAACGAGGGAACCCGGGACGATCGCATCGCGGCCTGTACCCGGCTGATCGAGCAGGACAAGGTAGAAGGCGCCGGGCTCGCCCAGGCGCTTCAGAATCGCGGCATGGATTATGCGGCCAGGGGCGACCGCGAGCGCGCGATTGCCGATTACAGCCGGGCGATCGAAATCAATCCGTCGCAGACGGCTGCGTTCGTCGCTCGCGCCAACGCCTATGTCGCGATGAAGCAGTATGACCGGGCGATCGCCGATTACAGCGCGGCGATCAAGCTCGATCCGGATTCGGCCGTTGCCTATCGCAATCGCGCCATCGCCTACGGCGCCAAAGGCGAGACCGGGCTCGCCATCGCCGATTACGGCGAGGCGATCCGGATCGATCCGAAGGATGCGCAGGCGTTCTACAATCGCGGCAACCTCCATTACCGCGCCAAGGACTACGACCGCGCCATCGCCGATTACACCGAGACTGTCCGGCTCGATCCGGATCATGCGGCTGCCTACAACAATCGCGCCAATCTTTACCTGATGAAGCGCGAGGCCGACCGGGCGATGCCGGACCTCGACGCGGCGATCCGGCTCGATCCGAAACAAACCGCGGCCCTGATCAATCGCGGCAACATCCGTCGCGACCGTAAGGATTACGACGGTGCCATTGCCGATTATAGCGAGGCGATTCGGCGCAACCCGGATTATGCGCTGGCCTATAACAATCGCGGCGGCGTGCAACGGATCAAGGGCGACATCCGGCAGGCGATTGCGGATTATGGCGAGGCGATCCGGTTGAACCCGAAGTCGGCGAGCGCGTACAGCAACCGCGCCAATGCCTATCTGGCGCTTGGCGACAGCGACAATGCGATTGCTGATTTCGGCGCGGTGTTGCGGCTCGATCCGAAGCAGACGGCGGCATGGATCGGTCGGGCCAATGCGAGTCGCGACCGCAAGGATTACGACCGCGCCATATCGGATTACAGCGAAGCGATCCGCCTCGATCCCAACAAGGCCGGCATCCATAACGATCGCGGCAGCGCCTATCACATCAAGCAGGATTGCGGCCGGGCGATCGCCGATTACAGCGAGGCGATACGGCTCGATCCGACCTTCGTGGCGGCTTACAGCAATCGCGCCAATTGCTACCTCGTTCAGGGCGACACCGATCTTGCCATGGCGAACTTCGACGCGGTGATCCGGCTCGATCCGAAACACGTCGCCACCCTCATCAATCGCGGCAATATCTTCCGGGATCGCAAGGACTATGACAGCGCCATCGCCGACTACAGCGAGGCGATAAGGCTCGATCCGTCAAATGCCATCGCTCACAACAATCGCGGCAACACCTTCCGCAATCAAGGCGACATCGCCCGTGCTATCGGCGATTATGACGAAGCGGTGCGGCTCGATCCGGATTATGCGGTGGCCTACATGAATCGCGGCGCTGCGCATTACGAAGCCCGGAAATTCGAACGGGCGCTGGCAGATTTCGAGAAGGCTTTACAGATCGATGCTGCCTTGTCGGACGCGATCAAGGGCCGCGACCTGGCTAATATTGCGCTCTCAGCGGCAAAGCCTGTGGACCGCCGGAAGCCATAACGCCCCACCTCGCCTCACCGAGTCTTGACCCGCCCGGAGTCGCGACAAGTCCGCCGTCCGTGGTAAAACGGTGCGGCGAGTGGGAGGGCTCCAATGGGTCGCGGTTCGATTCTCGGAATTGCGTTGCTGGTCCTGATGTCGTCAGTTGCCGTCGCGCAGAAGAACGATCAGAATCTTTGCGCCGGCGAGACCGGGACCGCCGAAAGCCGGGTGGAGGCCTGTACGCGATTGATCGCGGCAGGACGGACCAAAGGTGAAGCGCTCGCCGATCTCTACGTCTATCGGGCGTTCGAATTTTATACGCACCTGAACGACTATGACCGCGCCATAGCCGACTACAATCAGGCGATCCGCCTCAATCCGAAATCCGCCACGGTCCATCGCAGCCGCGGCAACGCTTATCTCCAAAAGAAGGACATCGATCGTGCGATCGATGACTTCTCGACTGCCATTCGCCTCGACAAGAAATATGTCGATGCGTATATCTCACGCGGCGACGCCTATCACGGCCGCGGCGATTACGATCTCGCCATTGCCGATTACAGTGCGGTGATCCGGCTCGATGACAAGAACGCACTCGCGTATCATAGTCGCGGCAATTCCTATCACGACAGCAAGGATTACGACCGCGCCATCGCCGATTACAGCGAAGCGATTCGTCTCGAACCGAAGGACGCGACGCGCTATGCCGCGCGCGCGGGTTCCTATGGTGACAAAAAGGATTTCGACCGCGCGTTGAAGGATGCCAACGAGGCGGTTCGGCTCGATCCGAAGCTGGCCGACGCCTATTTCAGGCGCGGCTATATCCACGGAGAGCTGAAGGATTTCAAAAAGTCGATCGCGGAATATGACGCCGCCATTCGTCTCGATCCGGAGATGAATTCGGCTTATCAGAATCGTGGTCATTCCTATTGGCAGTTGAAGGACTACGACAGGGCCATCGAGGACTATTCGGCTGCGATGCGGCTTGCTCCGGACGATTCCGGTTTGATCCGCAGCCGTGGAGAGATTTATGTCGTGAAGGGAGATCACGCGCGCGCGTTTGCGGATTTCAACGAGGCCATTCGCCGTAATCCGAAAGATGCGGTGAACTACCGCTCTCGCGGTGAGGCCTATCAGGAATTGAAGGATTTCGATCGGGCGCTCGCGGACTATCGAGAGGCGATCCGGCTTGATCCGAAAGACCCGGAGAACATCGCGCGGCGCGGCGGCGTTGCCTATGACCGGAAGGATTTCGACGCCGCACTGGTTGATTTCGACGAAGCCCTGAAGCTCGATCGCAAGAATGTCTTTACGATCAACTATCGCGGCGTCACCTTGTACGCCAAGAAGGAATACGACAGCGCGCTGGCCGAGTTCAACGAGGTGCTGCGGCTCGACGACAAGCTTGCGGTTGGCTACAGCAATCGCGGCGAGGTGCTCAACGCCAAGCGGCAATTCGACCGCGCCATTGCCGACCTGAATGAGGCGATCAAGCTCGATCCCAATCTCGGTCAGGCATTCAGCCATCGCGGCATCGCCTATCTCGGCAAGGGCGACGTGCAGCGCGCGCTCGCTGACCTGAACGAGGGCATCCGGCTCGCACCCAAGGATCCCTACACCTATTCGAAGCGCGGCGACTTCTACCATGCGCAGGGCGACAACCAGCGGGCGCTGGCCGATTACGACGCTGCGCTGCGGATCGATCCCAGGCTGAACGAGGCGCTGGAAGGCCGCGAGATCGCGCTCGGTACCACCAGTCGCGGCAACGCTGCCGCCGTCGCGACGGCGGCGACGCCCTCGGTGCCGGCCGGGCCGCAGGCAGCGCTTGGGCTGATGTCACCGCCGGCGGGCGCGGGCAGGCGCGTGGCGCTGGTGATGGGCAACAGTGACTACCGGCATGTTCCGAAGCTGGACAATCCGATCACCGATGCACGGACGATGCGCGACATTCTGACGAAGCTGGGCTTCGAAGTCGTGTATGGCGAGAATCTCGACAAGCGCGCGATGGGTCGTCACATCGGCGAGTTCGGCGCGATCGTGCGCGATGCGGATGCCGCGATCGTGTATTTCGCCGGCCATGGCTCGACCTTCGGCGATGTCCCGTATGTCGTGCCGGTCGATTCCAGATATGCCAAACTTTCGGATATCCCGTCCGAGCTGATCCAGGTCGAATCGCTGGTCGGCGAGTTGAGACGTGCGCGCGGCGTGCGATTGGTGATCCTCGATGCCTGCCGGGACAACGAGCGCGAGGTGGAGTTGCGCCGGCAGGACGCGGTTGCGCGCGGCGCGGCCACGCGCGGCGGCGGCGGCAGCCGCGGGCTGGCGCGGTTGCAGAATCCGGACGGCCTGATCGTGGTCTATTCAACCCAGCACATGACGACTGCGGCGGACGGTGCACCGGGCAGCAACAGTCCGTTCACCGGTGCGCTTGCCAGGCATCTCGTCACGCCCGGCATTGACATCAAGGACGTGCTGTTTCGTGCGGGACAGGAAGTGATCAGCAAGACCGGCGGGGCCCAACGGCCCGAGATTTCGATCTCGCTTTATGAGCCGTTCGTGCTGGCGCAATAGGCCACGCGCGCGGCCGCCCTGCGCATTTCACTGTCACATGCGGTGCAATGCTCAGCATAAAATATGAGCGGCCGCTGACTCAAATTCGTGCGTGGCATCGGCACGGTCACTAACGCTTTGGCAACGGCATCCGTGTGAAGTCCATTCCAGTCGAGTGACGCCGGTCATCGATTCGGAATTTCACATGACACAGACTGTTCAGAAACCGGCGCTCTGGCTTTCAGTGCCGGTTTTTCTCGTCGCGCTGATGGCGCTCGGCCTGCAACTCGCCGTCGGGTGGACCGTTGCCGTCGGCGCTGCTGCATTCGGTGCGGTGATTGTCGGATGGTTTGCTGAGAACCGGATTTCCCGCCTGCTCGCCGGACTTGTGCGCATTGCGCAGGGTGATCGTTTTGCGAGCCTTCCGGAGGCGGTGGGCGACGGCAGCGTGCAACGTTTCGGCGAAGCGGCGGAGGCCATGCGTCTGGCGCTGAGCCAGGCGGACAACGTCGCCATCGACCGTGACCGCCGGATCACGGAATCGGGTTTGCGTCAGGCCGGACGGCAATTCATCACGCGGCGCTTCCAGTCGGCGATCGACGATGTGACACAGGCTTTCACCAGCGCTGGAGAGCGGATTCGCGTGACCGCGGCCGATCTTGCGGTTCGTAACCGCGATATGTCGGATCGCGTGGCCAACGCGTCGCAATCGGCCGAAGCCGCCGCGATCGATGCCGGCAAGGTCGCCGATGCCGCGCGCGAGATGCGCGAGATCGTGCTGCGGTCCCGCCGTTATGTCGAGGCGGCGCGAAGCGCCAGCCACCGCACCGCTGCGGAGCTTCGCCACGCCGACCAGACCATCCACCAGCTGTTCGACGCGGCAAAGCAGATCGATGCGGTGATCAAGCTGATCCAGTCGATTGCCGGTCAGACCTCCCTGCTCGCGCTCAACGCTACCATCGAGGCCGCGCGAGCGGGTGATGCCGGCCGCGGTTTCGCCGTGGTGGCAAGCGAGGTGAAGGAGCTGGCCAACCAGACGGCCGGCGCCACCAAGGAGATCCGCGCGCAGATCGCCGCCATTCAAAACGCAGTAAGTCAAACGGTGTCGGCGATCGGCGCGGTGGGCACCAGTGTCGAGGCGACCGGCGCGGTCAACCACGATCTGGACGCGATCCTGGAGCGGCAGCTCGAAGGACTCGACCATATTGGCGATGAGGCTAACCGCGTGGCGACGACGGTGTCGCGCGCGTTGCCCGATATCCAGTCGGCGATCGTCGAGGTGGCGCAGGCGGGCGAATGCGTCCTGGGCACGGCCGACGATCTCGCCTTGCGCTCGCAGACGCTGGTCGGTTCGATCGGCGGTTATTTCAGGGAGCTGGATCACGGCGCGATCCGTGTCGGCATCCTGCATTCCCTGTCCGGCACGCTGACCGCGGCGGAACGGCCGTTGCAGCAATTGCTGGTGATGTTGATCAAGCAGCTGAACGAGGCCGGCGGTCTTCTGAACCGGCCGGTCGAGGCCGTGATCGCCGATCCGGCTTCCGATCCGGCGCTCTACGCGGAACATGCGGAGGCGATGCTGACCGGACAGGACATTGCCGTCCTGTTCGGCTGCTGGCGGTCGTCGTCGCGCCATCAGGTGCTGCCGGTGCTCGAGCGGCACGGCGCATTGCTGTTCTATCCGAGCCAGTATGAGGGCGAGGAGCAATCGCCGCATGTCTTCTATACCGGTGCCACACCGCGGCAGCAGGCCTTGCCGGCGGTCGATTACCTGCTCGATCGGGGCAGCCGTCGTTTCATTCTGGCGGGGACTGACGATATCTATCCGCGCACGACGAACGCCATCGTGAAGGCGTATCTGGGATCGCGCGGCGTGCCGGACAGCCAGGTCATGGAATTCTACGCTCCGTTCGGCGAGCGGTTATGGCGCGAGCCGATCGAGCGCATGGCGGCGTTCGGTGCCCGGGGCAATACCGCGATCGTGTCGACGATTTCGGGTGACGCCAATGTGCATTTCCTGCGCGAATATGCGCGGCAGCCGCTGTCGTCTGTCTTGCTGCCGGTGATGACGCTGTCGATCGGAGAGCGCGAACTTGCCTCGCTCGCGGGCGTGCCGATGGGTGGGCATTTTGCCTGCTGGAGCTATTTCGGCGCGATCGATCATCCGGCGAACCATGTGTTCGTGAACCGCTGGCGCAACTTCAAGGGTACCAATGCCGCGTTGCCCAACGACGCGATGGAGGCGACGCTGATCGGCTTCTGCATGTGGGTGGCTGCGGTCGAGCGCGCCGGAACCACCGATCCGGTCGCGGTACGGGCCGCGATGGCGGATATGACCTGCGACGCGCCGAGCGGCTTCACGGTGCGGATGGATGCGGTGTGCCAGCATCTGCACAAGCCGGCTTTTGTCGGACGGTTCGACGGTGCGGGCGCCATCGTACCGGTCTGGGCGAGCCAAGGTCTGGTGCCGCCGGAGCCATGGAGCCCCTGGCTTAAACGCGCCGGTGAGATGCGGCTGGCGTCGTAATCGCGCAGATCTGGCGCTACGGCCAGAAGTTGCGCTGCATCCGCATGGTTGCGGTCCAGTGAGTCATGGCCGCAGCCGCTTCACGGCGTCGCTGACGGACGCCTGACCTGACTAGCAGGATGATCCGCGGCGTGGGTCAAGCCGACGCGGCGTTGGCGGCATGCGAGACGATCCGGTCGGGGTCGGTGACCGGGAGCGAGCACGTCTCGCCGATGCAGATGAAGGCCGCGGGCCCGCTGGCCGCTTCCACCTTCTCCCGCGCCGGATGCGCGTCCGGCAACGCCTCGACCGATGGCGCGCGCAGCACCGCTCGGTTGACATAAGGCAGCGCGAGCGCGGCACTCACCAGCGCGTCGGCGGCCGCGCCCTCCCCGGTCACGACGATCTCGGCCAGGTTGAGCCGCATGTCGATGGCGTTCAGGAGCGCGACATGCATGAACAGGTTGTCGCCGCCCAGCGACAGCACGCCTTCGATTAGCCGGTCGGCCTGCTCGCGGAAGGCGTGATCGCCGGTGAAGGCGGCCAGCCGGATCAGGTTCTGCGCAGCGACCCCGTTCGGATTGGGCGTGGCGTCGTCGATGGTCAATGCAGGCCGGATCACCAGGCCCTCGGCATCGTCGGCGGTCAGGTAATAGGTGCCGGTGTCCGGATTGGCGTAGTGGCGGTCGCACGCCGATTGCCAGGTCAGGGCCTGATCGAGATAGCGCCGCTCGCCGGTGGCCTCGTACAGCGACAGCGAGCCCCGGATCATTAAGGCATAATCGGAGGCGAGACCGGGATAAACCATCCGCCCCTCCCGCCAGGAATGGCCGAGCCGATCGCCCCGCGCCATGTTGCGCTGCACAAATTCGAAGGCGCGGGCGGCCAGAGCCACCCAGTCCGGCTGCCAGAAGGCGGTTCCAGCGTTGACCAGCGCCGTTATCATCAGGCCGTTCCAGTCGACCAGTATCTTGTCGTCAAGGCCCGGACGCACCCGCCTTTCCCGCACTTTGTGCAGCATGGACCGCAGCATGGGGAGCGCAGCATCGATTTCCATGCTGCGCGGTAAGCCATTGAGACAGTTAAGGATATTTTTGCCCTCGAAGTTGCCGTCACGGGTTACGTCGTAATGCTGCGCGAAAAGCGCAGCATTTTCGGCCCCCAAGATCGCCTCGATCTCCGCCAGTGACCAGACGTAGAACTTGCCCTCTTCGCCCTCAGAATCAGCGTCCAGCGAGGCGTAGAATGCGCCCTCCCCGCTGGTCATCTCGCGCTGGAGCCAACCCACAGTCTCCTCGGCCCGTTCCCGGTACAGCATTTTTCCGGTTCGGCCCCAAGCGAGCGCCAGCAGGTCGAGGAGCTGGGCATTGTCGTAGAGCATCTTCTCGAAATGCGGCACCAGCCACTTGTCGTCGACCGAATAGCGCGAGAAGCCGCCGCCGATATGGTCGTAGATGCCGCCTTCGCTGATTTTCGTGAGCGTCAGATCGACGATGTGGAAGTAGCGCGCCTCCCCGGTCCGCAGCCCCGCCCGCCACAGATTCTCGAACATCGCGCATTGCGGGAATTTCGGTGCGCCGCGCAGGCCGCCATTCACCGGGTCCATCGCGCTACCGAGCTGCTGCGCCAGCTGATCGAGCTCCTGCCGCCCGATGGTGACGCGCTGCGGATGCCGCGCCACCTCGGACAGCCGCGACATGAGCGCCGCGCGGTTCTGCTCGATCTTGGCCGGTTCCTCGCGGAACATCCGCGCCACTTCCCGCATCGCGTCGACGAAGGCCGGCCGGCCGTAGCGCGAGGTCGGCGGAAAATAGGTGCCACCCCAGAACGGCTCGCCATCGGGCGTCAGAAACATCGTCAGCGGCCAGCCGCCCTGCTCGC
>CAZXJZ010000055.1:0-23775 GCA_964641065.1 uncultured Hyphomicrobiales bacterium
CGTATCACCTGTCGCCCGCCTTCATCGACAATGTGGTGAAGCGCTATGACGGCACCCGGCTCGGCCGCCAGGAACTGGACGGCGAGATCGTCGACGACCGGCCGGATGCGTTGTGGTCGCGCGCGATGATCGAAGGCTGCCGCGTGGCGGCTGCGCCGAACTTGCGGCGCATCGTGGTCGCGGTCGATCCGCCGGCCTCGGCGAGCAAGGGCGCGGATGCCTGCGGCCTCGTTGCGGCGGGGCGGGCGGAGAACGGCGTGTGCTACGTGATCGCCGACGACACGGTGGCGGGAATGTCTCCCGCGGGCTGGGCGGCGAAGGCGATCGCGCTGTGGCGGCGGCTGCAGGCCGATGCGCTGGTGGTTGAGGTCAACCAGGGCGGCGACATGGTGCGCGCGGTGATCCGCGAGGCCGATGCGAGCGTGCCGGTGATCGCGGTGCGGGCGACGCGGGCGAAATGGCTGCGCGCTGAGCCGGTATCGCATTTGTACGAACAGGGCAGGGTGAAGCATGCCGGGGTGTTTCCGGCGCTGGAAGACGAGATGTGCGACTTCGGGCTGAACGGCCTGTCGTCCGGCCATTCGCCCGACCGGCTGGATGCGATGGTGTGGGCGGTGGCGCATCTGACTTTCGCCGCAAGTCCGGGGCCGAGGATAAGGGCGTTGTAGGGGTGCATCGGGTCACACATTCGAAACCGTGACGCCGCGCTGCGATTGACGGTGCTATTCAGGGAGACGACAGTCGCGCACCATAGTGAAGGAGCCGCACCATGCCGGACCGGCGCGAATTCATCACAAGCGCGGCTTTGGCCGGCGCGGCGGCTCTGGCTTCGAGCAGTGCGCATGCACAAGGGGGAGCGATGCATCAGGGCCTGACGTACCAGGACGTCGAGCGGCTGCTCGATCTCAAACCCAATGCCACCTGCGGCTATGTGCGCGTGACCTTCATGAGCCAGGAGCGGATTGCGCCCGGCGGATTGCCGGTGCCGTTCGGCGCCGGACGGCCGATGGGATCGGCATTGTATTTCATGCTGACGCCGCAGGAGCCGGTGAAGCTGCATCGCATCAGGAACGACCAGCTCTATCATTATTATCTCGGCGATCCGATCGAGGTGCTGATGATGCTGACCGACGGTTCGACGCAGCATCATGTCGTCGGGCCCGATCTGCGCGCCGGGCAGACGCCGCAGCTCTATATTCCGGGCAACACGTTTCACACCGCGCGGGTGATCGGCACGCGGCAATGGTTTCTCGGCGCATCGACCGAATGGCCGGGCGTCGAGCCGCAGGATGTCGAGCTCGGCAACGCCGATGCGCTGGCGATGAGATATCCGGACGTGGCCGAGCAGATCCGTACCTGGCCGCTGCCGGCGAAGTAACCAGGCCCAGATATGTGGGTCCCGGTTCAGCAGCGCATCACTACGTGCTGCGCCGCGCCCGGGACACGAGAGCAACAAAATATCCGGAACCACACCGGCCCTTCTGCGTTGTCGCCGCATCAAACGGATACACATAAGGAGGGCGACAATGCCGATCATTCTCTGGTTGCTGGGCGTGCCGCTCAGTCTGATTATCGTTCTTGCGCTGCTGGGCGTGTTCTAGCGCGCAAACGTCTTCAACTTTAGATTCAACGTCAGAACGAAAAGGCCCGCGTGATGCGGGCCTTTTTTGTTGTCCGCGATCCGGCGCGATCCCCCTTGTCATCCGCGAAAGACATCCATGCTCGATCTCACCAAATGGTTCCGCGCGCCGGAAGAAAAATCCTCCCGCACCGCACAACTCATCGCGTTGCAGTCGCAGGGCCGTGCGCGCTGGACGCCGCGCGACATCGCGACGCTGACCCGCGAAGGCTACATGAAGAATGCGATCGTGCATCGTGCGGTGCGGCTGGTGGCGGAGACGGTCGCCTCGGTCGCCTGGCTCGCCTATGAGGAGAGTGCCGAACACGAGACGCATCCGCTGCTCGACCTGATCGCGCGGCCCAATCCGCGGCAGGACGGCGCGGCGCTTCTGGAAAGCGCGGTCGCGCATCTGCAACTCGCCGGCAACGCCTATCTCGAAGCGGTGACGCTGGACGGCCGGCCGCGCGAACTCTACGCGCTGCGGCCCGACCGCATGCGCGTCGTGCCCGGCAGCGATGGCTGGCCGGAGGCCTACGAGTATCATGTCGTCGGGCGCAGCCTGCGGTTCGAACAGGCGCAGCCGCTGCCGCCGATCCTGCATCTCACGCATTTCCATCCGCTCGACGATCATTACGGCTTCGCGCCGCTGGAAGCGGCCGGCATCGCCGTCGACACCCATAATGCGGCGGCGGCCTGGAACAAGTCGCTGCTCGACAATGCGGCGCGGCCCTCCGGCGCGCTGGTCTATTCCGGGCCCGAGGCATCGGTGCTGGCGGACGGGCAATACGAGCGGCTGAAGCACGAACTCGAGCGCGAGTATCTGGGCGCGAAGAATGCCGGGCGGCCGCTGCTGCTCGAAGGCGGGCTCGACTGGAAGGCGATGTCGCTGTCGCCGAAGGACATGGATTTTCTCGACGCCAAGCACAATGCCGCGCGCGAGATCGCGCTGTGCTTCGGCGTGCCGCCGATGCTGCTCGGGATACCGGGCGACAACACCTATGCGAATTACCAGGAGGCGAACCGCGCCTTCTACCGCGGCACGGTACTGCCGCTGGCGAGCCGCATCGGCGCCGCGCTGTCGCAATGGCTCGCGCCCGCCTATGGCGGCAATGTGCGGCTCGCAGTCGATACCGACCGGATCGAGGCGCTGTCGGCGGACCGTGCGGCGCTGTGGGCGCGAGTGACGGCGGCGCCGTTTCTCACGCTGAACGAGAAGCGGATCGCGGTGGGTTACGGGCCGGTGGAGGGCGGGGATTCGCTTTCCCCGTGAAGCGGACGCGAACCAAGCGATCCGGGTGAGGGGCATTCTCAGCTCCGTTCATTCCCGCGCAGGCGGGAATCCAGAACTGCCGCGCTCGTGACTCCTGGGTCCCCGCTTTCGCGGGGACGAACGGAGATTCTGTGCATGCCCGACCTGACCCGCATCTTCGCCGAGCGCGGCGATCTCGCGCACCTGGCGCTGTTCCTGTGGGCGGCGGGCGCAAGCGCATCGCTGATCTTCGTGTTGCGCGAATACGCCGCGGCGATGCGGCGCTTCGACGATTTCGTGCGCGAATTGTCGCGCTTCAACAGAAAGTTCGGAGGCCGTTGATGGATAGTCTGCATTCGGTGATGCGCTCGTTGCACCCGGCGCCCAAGCGAAAGACCGATCGCAAGCGCGATCACCTGACTGTGTTTCGCGAATTCCTCTCGCATCTCGACCGGGTGTCGAAGCAAAACGCCGCGCGCGATGTGAAAGCCGTGCGCAAGGCCAAAGGGCCACGCAAGGCCGTAAAGGGTTAGGCGTCTCTTCCCTCTACCCGCTTTAGCGGGGAGAGGGTGGCGAGCAGCAAGGCTGCGAGCCGGGTGAGGGGCATGTTTGCCGAGCGCTCAGCGCCGGCCCCTCACCCGATTTCCTCACATTCGTTCGGAAATCGACCTCTCCCCGCACAGCGGGGAGAGGTGACGGAGGGCATATGCTCGCTCCAAACCACCACGACACACCGTCCCAGCCGCGGGCGGCGATTCTCCCCGACGGCAGCGTCGAAGGTTACGCCAGTCTGTTCGGCGAGATCGACCAGGCGCGCGACATGGTCATGCCGGGCGCGTTCGCACAGACGCTGCGGCTGCGCGGGGTGCGCCGCATCCCGATGCTGTTCCAGCACGATCCGGCCGAGCCGATCGGGATCTGGCACGAGATAGCCGAAGACTGGCGCGGGCTGCGCGTGCGCGGGCGGCTCATTCCCGACGTGACGCGGGCGCGCGAATTGCTGGCGCTGCTGCGCGAAGGCGCCGCCGACGGCCTGTCGATCGGCTTCAAGACGGTGAGGGCACATGTCGATCCGAAATCGCGCGTGCGCAAGCTCGATCAGATCGACCTCTGGGAAATCTCGATCGTGACGTTTCCGCTGCTTCCAGGTGCGCGCGTCAGTGCGGTGCCGGAAGCGCGCGCCCGCGCGGTGAAGGAGGCGAAGCCCCCGTTCGCTCCGCCCGCGCGGGCGCGCAAGCCTTTGGTGGTTGACCCGAAGGCGCGGCGGCGCGTGCTGTATCAGCGCGCCGTGTGAAGCGATGAATGCGCTCGATGGGGTGCAGTCGGAGCTGCTCCGGCTGAAATGGCATGTCGCCGCGATGCGCTTTGAGATCGCGCTCCGCAAGCATGCGATGGCGCTGAAGGCCGGGTTCGATCCCGACCAGCCGCGGGATGAACTGGGGCAGTGGACGGACGCGGGTGGCGAGGAGGAGGACGGCGGCGCGTCGGATGACGATCTGGGCGATCTCGACCTGACCGACTTCTCGGATGTCCGTCGCCGCGGACCTGGCCTGCCACCGATCGAAACGCTGAGCAATATTCCATCTACTCAGCCCAATACGCAGCAGGACCGCAACTATATTGCCCAATAGGTGGCGCGGAACGCGCGATTGGCGAGCGATTATCTGGCCGAGGTCGTTACGTCCGCAAGCCACTGGCTCAATGAAAAATACTGGGAGATCAGGTCCTTCCAGGATGCACCGAAAAGCCTCGGAGAATTACACGATGGGATATTCCAGGCGGACAAGCGGGGCTATGATGTGCACCACATTGTCGAACAGACTCAGGCGCGCAATGATAATTATCCCGACAGCGTGATCAACAGGGCGGACAATCTCGTGCTCATCCCGCGCTACAAGCACTGGGAGATCAACTCGTGGTTCCAAACCAGCAATAAGAATCTGGGTGGGCTGACCCCGCGGCAATATTTGCAAAACAAGAGCTGGGAAGAGAGGCGATATATCGGGCTCAAAGCTTTGAGAGATGTTGGAGTACTCAAGCCATGAGAGGTGCGGCTCTCTCCAAGAACACGACTGAAACGCTAGTGCAGTTGTTTGCAGAGCTTGCCGTGGAGCAAGACAGGGCTCTGCTTTTGAGAACCATATCCACAGTTAACAAGATCTACGACAAGCTGGAAGCCATCGAGAGCGAATTGAAATCCCGTCCCGGCGATCAGCGCTCGGCGCTGCTGCCTCTGTTCAATCACAAGAATATGCAGGTTCGCGTCAAGGCTGCAATGGCGACACTGGCGGTTGCGCCCGCTGCTGCGCGGGCGCAGCTTGAAGCGATCAGGGCATCGGGCTGGCAACCGCAGGCGCTCGAGGCGGGAATGTCTCTCGGGTTCCTGGATGACGGCGTTTACAAGCCAAAGTAGGTGGACGCTGCCGCGTCTCTGGGCGCGTTACGTTTCGACCTTCCGACTCCAGCTCAACAGAACGCGCAGGTATCCAGCGCGTCGCGCGAGCCGGGATAGATGTAACGCGGCGCGGTGTTGCTGCGCGGCGGTGTGTATCGGGGGGTATAGGTGCGCGGCGTATAGGTCCGGGGTCTGCGTTGCTGGGCGCTGACATCCTGCGCCGGCTGCGCCACCCGGTCAGACCTATCCGCGATCATGCCGGCGACGGGCTGCGCCATCGCCGCGTCCGGCGCCACCAAGGCACCGGCACCCAGGACGATCGAAGCGGCGGCGAGCGCTGTTGTGGTTCGCATGAAACGTCGCATTCCCGCTGTCTGAGGATCCGCGCCTAGCAATAGGCGCAGGTGTCGAGCGCATCCCGCGACGAGGGATCGCCGAAATGGCGGTAATCGGTATAGGCGTTGCTGCCGTAGCCGTAGCTCGGCGGCGTCACCACCACGCGCGGCCGGTAGACCGGCGGCGCGGCGTATACCGGGGGCGGTGCATAGGCCGGCGGCGCATAGGCACGCGGCTGATTCATATAGCTACCGTAATACTGGGCCTGCGCGCTGCCCGGTGCCGCTATCGCGATGGCCCCAAGGGCTGCGGCGGTTACGGCGAAGGTTACAATCTTATGCATCTGACGTCCCTGATTCCGAGCCGGGCCGAGCGCCCGGGCGATACCGTTACCAACACTTGGTAGCGCCAATCTTACGCGCACACCGTTCATCACAATAAGGTGTGCGGTTTCTGAACAGCCCCCGGTCCTGGTCGCGCGGAGTGTCGTGCGTCGCGGGCCGGCCACGCCGTTACGGCGCGCGAGGTCCTTCGCTTCGCGCGCCTTTTCTTTTCGCATTCACCAGGAGACTGCAATGGACCTTGCCCATCACGACCTCGAAACCAAGGCCGGTTTCGCCCCGGACGCCCGTCAGGAATCGCATGTGACCCATGCCGAACTGATGCGCACCTTCGACGCCTTCAAGGCGGCGAATGACGAGCGCATCGCCTCGATCGAGCGGCGCTCCGCGGATGTGCTGCACGAGGAGAAGGTGGCGCGCATCGATGCCGCGCTCGACGCGCAGACCCGCCGCCTCGACGAATTGTCGCTCAAGTCGGTGCGGCCGCAGCTCGGGATCGAGACCGGCGCCAGAAGCGCGTCGGCGCGCGAACACAAGACCGCGTTCGAGGCCTATATCCGCTCCGGCGAAAGCGCCGGTTTGCGCGCGCTGGAGGTGAAAGCCATGTCGGCCGGCACGCCCGCCGATGGCGGCTACCTGGTGCCCGACGAGGTCGAGCGCGAAATCGGCAAGCGGCTGGCCGCGGTCTCGCCGATCCGCGCGATCGCCTCGGTGCGCGAGATTTCCGGCAATGTCTACAAGAAGCCGTTCATGACCACGGGGCCGGCGACGGGCTGGGTGGCGGAGACGGCGTCGCGGCCGACCACCAATTCGTCGGTGCTGGACGAATTGTCGTTTCCGGCAGCCGAACTCTACGCCATGCCGGCAGCGACGCCGGTGCTGCTGGAGGATAGCGCCGTCAATCTCGACGAGTGGATCGCCAGCGAAGTCGAGCAGGTGTTCGCGGTGCAGGAGGGGGCGGCCTTCGTCAACGGCGACGGCACCAACAAGCCGAAGGGCTTCATGCAATATACCAAGGTCGCGGACGCGTCCTGGTCCTGGGGCAATATCGGCTTCATCGAGACCGGGCTCGATGCGGGCTTCCCGACCGACGGGCCGGCCGATCCGCTGATCGATCTGGTCTATGCGCTGAAGGCCGGCTACCGCCAGAACGCGCATTTCGTGATGAACCGCAAGACCCAGTCTGCCATCCGCAAGCTGAAGGACGCCGACGACAATTACCTGTGGCAGCCGCCGGCGCAGGTTGGCGGGCGGGCCGGGCTGCTCACGTTTCCGGTGGTCGAAGCCGAAGAGATGCCGGACATCGCGGCCGACAGCTATTCGATCGCATTCGGCGATTTCGCGCGCGGCTATCTCGTGGTCGACCGCCAGGGCGTGCGGGTGCTGCGCGATCCTTATTCCGCCAAGCCGTACGTGCTGTTCTATACGACCAAGCGCGTTGGCGGCGGCGTGCAGGATTTCGACGCGATCAAGCTGCTGAAGTTCAGCGGGGCGTAGCGTCCGTGCCGACCCATCATCCGTTCATTCCCGCGCAAGCGGGAATCCAGAAAGTCTGGGTCCCCGCTTTCGCGGGGACGAGCGGAGAATGGATTCCGGCAAGATCGCACAACCCGTCACAACCACGTGAAAGCGCGGCGCGCGTGGTGTCGCTACATCCCGGCCATCGAGATGGAGGTTGCCATGCGCGTCTATGCTCTTTCGGTCCTTGCCGTCGTGATCCTCGCCGGCGCGGGCTATGCCGGGCTGAGCCGGATCCAGGAGTCCACCGCCGATGCCTTCACCACCGGTTCGGCCCGCTTGGACTGGCAGGAGCAGTCCAATTTTTATGGCTTCCAGGTGCCGCCGCCGAAGGGTGCGGAGAAGCCTTAACGTTTGCCTCGCGTCCGATGGGACTCTACCGCGGCGCCTGACATCCGCGGCCGGCCGACTCATGCAGCCTGGCATTGCTGCCTTCCGTCACGCGGTCGTGAGCATGCGAAACGCGCGCGGCGCACTTATATGCGCTGCAACAAGAAGAAGATTGGAGATTGGATATGCGCGTTTTGAATCTGAAGATACTTGTTGCATCGGTGCTGACGCTGGCAGTGCTGGCCGGCGGCGCCTATTCGGTTGCCCGCTCGGTCAAAAACCCGGAAGCAGCAGGCACCTATACGGCCCACACCACCGGTGCGGCCGCGCGTGCCGACCGCATCGACTGGTCCGACCGGGTCAATGCCGGCTTCGACGAATAGCCGCCACATTGCCCTCCCGGCGCGACACCGGACGACACAGCTGGCTTGCGGGTCCTGTCCCTTATGCAGTCCGGTATTGACTGAATTTTGAGGACTTCGTGCTCCCTTTGCCGGGTGCGGCACCGGTGTGCCTGGTGCGAAGCGGTACGCGCCAACGAGCATCGCGTAGCCCGCTTCGCCTGGGGGAGCGCAATGGCGCGGATCTATGCGTTCGTCTTCATGCTGGTCGGATGGTTCTCGGTCATAGGGCACTACATCGCCAGGCAGGACTTTCACTCACTGGCCGGCACCGTCGATTATTTCAGTTACTTCACCATGCTCTCGAACACGCTGGTGGCGACGACCTTCACCGCGGCGGCGCTGTTGCCAGAGACGCGCGCGGGACGGTTTCTGCTGTCGCCGCCGGTCGCCATGGCGACGGCGGTCTACATCTCGATCACCGGCCTGGTGTTCTTCTTTCTGCTTTCGGGCCTCTATGTGATCCACGGGTGGGAGGCGCGCTACGACCATCTGCTGCACTACGTGATGCCGCCGGCTTATGTTCTGTTCTGGCTGCTTTACATACCGAAGGGATCGCTGCACCTGCATAACGTGCCGGCGATCATGGTGCCGCCGCTGACATATGGCGGCTGGACGCTGCTGCACGGAGCCTTCTCCGGCTTCTATCCTTATCCTTTCGTCAACGTGGCGAAGATCGGTTATGACAGCGTGCTGACCCACATTGTCGAATTCGTCTTCGTGTTTGCATTCGCAGGGGTGGTGTTCGTGGTTCTCGACCGGCTGATTCACCATTACGGGTTGCAATCGGAGCCGGCGCCGGACCTTAAATCCTGAGCGCTTAAAGTCCTGAGCGCCCGCCCTGGCGCCGTCACGCCTTCGGCCGCCCGACCATCGCCAGATATTCCCACACCATGGTCGCCGCCGCGAGCGCGGTGATCTCCGCCGTGTCGTAGGCGGGCGCGACTTCGACCAGATCCATGCCGGTGAATCCGATCGCGTCGAGCCGACGCAGGATCGCCTGCGCTTGCCAGCTGGTCAGCCCGCCGATTTCCGGCGTGCCGGTGCCGGGGGCGAAGGCGGGGTCGAGGCAATCGATATCGAAGGAGAGATAGGCCGGTGCGTCGCCGACGATTTCGGTCACGCGCTGCGCCACCGGCTGCGGTCCGAATTCGTGCACGTCCTGCGCGCTGATGATGGTCACGCCCTTGTCGCGCGTCCAGTCATAGACCTCGCGCTGCATCGGCGAGCGAATGCCGATCTGCACGGTTCGCTTCGGATCGATCAGGCCTTCCTCGATGGCGTGGAAGAACACCGAGCCGTGCGCGTAGACCTGTCCGAAATTGTCGGGCCAGGTATCGACATGCGCATCGAAATGAACGAGCGCCAGCGGCGCGCCCTGGCCCTCGGCCAGCGCGCGCAACAGCGGCAGCGAAATCGTGTGTTCACCGCCGAGCGCAATCAGATGCGGCGAGGCCGCGGCCTGCTCCTGGATCAGCGCCAGACTGTTCTCGATGTCGCCGAGCGCGATGTCGAAATCGCCGATATCGGCGACGGAGAGGGCGGCCGGATCGATCCACCAATGCGGGTGGTCGCCATCGACCAGCATGCGGCTTGCGGTGCGGATCGCCGCCGGGCCGAAGCGCGCGCCGCTGCGGTTGGTGGTGCCGATGTCGAGCGGAATGCCGGCAATGTGGATGTCGGCCTCGGCCTGCAGACGCAGGATGCCGAGAAAGGTCGAGGGCGTTGCGAAGGTCGGGACGCCGGCCATTATTTCTGCTCCGCGAAACGGAACACGGCCGCCGCGATCGCACAGGTCCAGCGGCCGGCATCGTCGCCGATCGCGGCTGCGGTGATCGAGGTCGACCCGAAAATGAGATGGCTGGTCTGATAGACCTTCTTGCGCTCGTCCCAGGCGGCGTCGGGATCGAACTCGATGCCGAGGGTGGAGGCGAGCATCGAGGCCGCCAGATCCTCGGCATAGTCGCCGCTCTGTTCGGCGGTCATGCCATAGCCGTGCTGCTCGGAGATATAGCCGTACATTTTGGTGTCGGTCGGACGCGCCAGGCCGATGCTGGAATGAATCCGGCGGCCGGGCTCGTTGGTTTCGGTGCGCGCCATCACGCAGAAGGTGATTTCACCGGGACGCAACGTGGCGACGCCGGCCTCGCGCGTGACCTCGACGCATTCCGGCGGCAGGATCGAGGAGACGGTGACGAGGTTCTGCTGTTCGATATCGGCCTCGCGCAAGGCCAGCTCGAAGGCGGTGAGCTGGTCGCGATGCACGCCGACGCCGCGCGTGAGGAAGAAACTGGTAGGAACCGGGAACATGCGACCGCCTCTGTGTTGGACAGGAGCGGCAGGTTCGCAGGCGCGTGTGACTTGTCAATGGCGGACGCGTTACGGCGCCAGCGGGCTTCCCAGCTTGCGCGCGGTCTCGACGATCCAGGGATAGTATAATGACAGCGGCGTGACGCCGGTCAGTCCGCCGCAGCCTGCTTCGTTTCCGGCGGCGGTCGACCAGCTCACGACGCCGACCACCATCATGCGCCCGCCGATGTCGCGGAAGACCGGTGCGCCGGAATCGCCCGTGCAGGCGCCGAGACCGGGGCGCTCGTTGCGGGTGCTGCCGTCCATCAGTCGGATCTGAAGATTGCCGGGCTGTCCGGTCACGGTCAGCGTGGCGCTGCGTAGCGTACCGCCGCTCTTGCCGTCGCCCATGCGGGTGAGGCCATAGCCATGAACGGTGAGGCGGTCGCCGGGCGCGATCTTGAGCCGCTCGCCATGGATGGAGGCGGGGGCCGCGGATGTCGCATTAGCGACCTTGATCAGCGCCACGTCGGCGGTGGCGCGGTGGGCGTCGAAGGTCTTCTGGCTGAATTGCGGGTGGCGCGCGATGCTTTGCGTATCGCGCAATTGCGGCTGCCGCTGTGCATCGAAGGCGACCAGCTTGTAATCGGCCCCGGGCGGCACGCAATGCGCCGCGGTCAGCACCAGGTCGCGCGCGACCGCGATGCCGGTGCAGGAATTGCCGCGCGAGCCGACGATCATCACCGCCGCCTGCGGGCCCTGCACAGCCGGCGCGCCGCCGACCAGGGCGGCGGCGGGCGAGAGGTTTGCAAACAGGAGCGTGGCAACGAGGACAAGACGGCGCATGATGCCGATCTAGGAGCGATGTTCGCGCGCGGTGTCAACCCGTGCCCTGGAGCGGCCCGGCTGACCCGTCGAACTTCATCATCGTCGCTCTTGGCAGGCCGCGGCGATGATGCGAGTGTCGGAGGCCCTCGCTTTCGCGCCCCGACATTTCCGCATGCTGGTCAATTCATTCTCGGTCCTGTTGCCCGTGTTGTTCGTGCTCGCGCTCGGCTATTTCGCCGGACGCAGCAAGAAATTCGATGCGAACCAGGTCAAGGGCATCAACGAGCTGGCGATCGATTACGCGCTGCCGGCGATCATGTTCGTCGGCATCGTCAAGACCGCGGCGCATCCGCCGCGCGGCGAGACAATATTTCTGATCGCGACAACCCTCGCACTCGTTGCCTTCTATGCGTGTGTCGTGCTGTTCAGCCTCTCTGTGCTGCGCCGCTCGCTCGGGATGGCGGCGCTGCAGGCCTGCCTTCTGAGCTTCCCGTCGATCGCCTTCATGGGCTTCCCGATCTTCAAGGGGCTGTTCGGCGGTTCCGGGCTGTTGTCGGTGACGTCGGCGACTGCAATCGCGAACCTGACGGTCGCGCCGCTGACAGTGTTGCTGCTGGAAATCCATGCGGCACGCGCCCGGCAAGCGGAGAGCGGCGAGCGAAGGGACGGGCTTGGCGAACAGATGGTCGCAGCGTTCAAAGGCAGCATCGTCAAGCCGCTGGTCTGGGCGCCGCTCACCGCGGTTGCGATCGTGCTGGCCGGCATTCCGGTGCCGGAAGCGATCGACAACATGCTGACGCTGATCGGATCGACGACATCGGGCGTGTCGCTGTTTGCCGCCGGCCTGATCATCGCCGCTTACAAGGTGACGGTGAGTTTCGAGACCGTCGCCAATGTCGTGGCCAAGATGGTGGTGCAGCCGTTATTCGCCTTGCTGCTGGTCACGATCTTCGCGGTGCGGGAACCGCTGGGGCGCGAGTTGATCCTGATCTGCGCGATTCCGAGTGCGGTTTTTCCCGTGCTGCTGGCGCCGCGCTACGGCCTTTATGAAACCGAGGCGGCGTCCACGCTGGTGCTGACCTCGTTCGCGATGGTGGCGGTGATGCCGATCGCGATCATGCTGACCGGCGGGATGTAAGCTTTTTCTTTTCCCTCTCCCCGTGAAACGGGGAGAGGGTGGCGAGCATCGAAGATGCGAGCCGGGTGAGGGGCGAGTGTGCCTTTCGCTCTGCGCCGGCCCCTCACCCGACATGCTCGCTGCGCTCACATGTCTACCTCTCCCCGCAAGAGAGCGGGGAGAAGTAAGGACAACAACCAGGTCAACCGTCATGTCCGCACTTCTCTTGACGCCGCCGGCGCTCGAGCCGGTTTCGCTTGCCGATGCCAAACTTTTTCTGCGCGTCGAACACGACGACGATGATGACGTGATCGCTGCGCTGATCGCCGCCGCGCGGGTCCATGTCGAAGCGCAGACCCGCCGGGCGCTGATCGACCAGACCTGGCGACTGGTGCGCGATGTCTGGCCGGCTTCCGGCCGGCTGCCGGTGCTGCCGGTGCCGCTGCAGGAGGTCACGGCCATCCGGGTGTTCGATGCCGACGGCATGCCGCATCTAATCGACGTCGGGACTTTCGCGATCGACAGGGTGTCGGCGCCAGCCGTACTGGCTTATGCGCGCGGCGCGCCTCCGGCACCGGGCAAGCTCGCGGCCGGCATCGAGATCGAGATCGTTGCCGGTTATGGCGATGAGCCGGATGCGGTGCCCGCACCGCTGCGCCAGGCGATCCGCGTGCTGGTGGCGCATTGGTACGAGAACCGCGGCGTGATCGCGGCCAGCGGCGAGGTGGCGATGATGCCGCATTCGGTCGCTTCGCTGATCGCGCCGTTCCGGGTGCTGTCACTATGAGCAATCCAGGATCGTTGAACCGGAGGCTCACGCTGGAAGCGCCGGTCGAGAGCGCCGATGGCGCCGGTGGCGTGGTGCGGGAATTTGAAACGGTCGCGACGCTGTGGGCGGAGGTCATGCCGGTTTCGGCCGCGCGTGCCATCGAGGCGGAGCGCGCCGGCGCGCGGATCACCCATCGGATCGGCATGCGCTTTGCCGATGACATTACCACGCGGCATCGCTTTCGCGATGGAGAGCGTGTGTTCCGGATCGTGTCGCTGCGCGATCGCGACGGCCGCAAGCGGTTTCTGGCCATCGAGGCGGAAGAGATCGTTCCGTAATCACGGGAGATATCCATGTCGACAGCAACCGCAGCCCTGCGGGCGGCGATCCATGACGCGTTGCATGCAGACAGTGCGCTCACCGGCATTCTCGGCGGCGCGAAGATCTATGACGAGCCGCCGGCCCATGCGGTGTTTCCGTATGTGACGCTCGGCGAAGCGCGGGTGTCCGATTTTTCCGCCGGCGACGAGTCGCTGCAGGAGCATCAGCTCACGCTGCATGCCTGGTCGCGGCAGGGCGGACACAAGGAGGCGCATCTGATCGCCGGCGCGCTGCTGCAGGCGCTCGACGATGCGCCGCTCGCGCCCGACGGCCATCAACTCGTAAACCTGCGCTTCTCGCTCGCCGATATCCGCCGCGAGTCGGACGGCCGCACCTATCACGCGCTGGTGCGATTTCGTGCGGTGACGGAAGCGTTGTGACGCACTCGACGTCATGCCCCGCGAAGGCGGGGGCATGCAGCGCTGGATCGCCCGCCTTCACGGGCGATGACAACAATCTGACAGGACAAGGCAACATGGCAGCACAAAAAGGCAAGGACCTTCTCGTCAAGATGCATGACGGCAGTGATTACGTGACGGTTGCGGGGCTGCGCTCGCGCCGCATCGCGTTCAACGCGGAGACCGTCGATATCACGCATGCGGAGAGTGCCGGGCGCTGGCGCGAATTGCTCGACGGCGCCGGCATCAAGCGCGCCGGCGTGTCCGGCCGGGGCCTGTTCAAGGATGCGGCGACCGACGCGCTGATGCGTCAGACCTTCTTCGACGGCGCGGTGAAGAACTGCCAGGTGGTGATCCCGGATTTCGGCGTGGTGCAGGGCGCGTTCCAGATCACCAGTCTCGAATTTGCCGGCGAGCATGACGGCGAGGTCACCTACGACATCGCGCTGGAATCCGCGGGCGAACTGGCATTCGCGGCGGCCTAGATGGGACACACAATGCCCAATCGTCACCGAGGCGAGATCGAAGCCGAGATCGGCGGCCACAAGCGCACGCTCGTGCTCACGCTCGGGGCGCTGGCCGAACTCGAATCCGCATTCGGCGACGGCGACCTGGTCGCGCTGGCCGAACGTTTCGGGCAGGGCCGTATGAGCGCGCGCGACCTGATCCGCATCATCGCCGCGGGCTTGCGCGGAGCGGGCGAGAGCGTGACCGACGATGAGGTGGCGGCGATGGCATCGCCCGATGGCGCGGAGGGCTATGTCCGTATCGCCGCGGCCCTGATCGAAGCGACCTTCGGACGGGCGGACGCATGAAGCCATTCCCCTGGGACGAGGCGATCGGCTTCGGGCTCGGCGTATTGCGGCTGTCGCCTGCGGCGTTCTGGGCAATGACACCGCGCGAACTCGCGCTCGCGATCGCCGCGGTGACCGGCGCCACATCGCCGCTTCGCCGCACCGATTTGCATGAACTGATGACGAGATATCCCGATGGCCGATGAACTCGACGATTTTGTCCTGACCGAACGCATCGACGGCCTGGACCGCTCGATGCACACCATCGATCGCTCGATGCGCGACATCAACCGCAGCGCCGGACAGTTCGGCCGCGCTTTGTCGGATGCGTTCGCGCAGGGTGTGACCGGCAGCCGCGGTCTCGACGACGTGCTCAAGTCGCTTTATCTGCGGATCTCCGACATCGCGCTGCGGCTGGCTTTCAAGCCGGTGGAGAATGCGCTCACGGCGGGATTTGCCGGTCTGTATGCGGGCGGCGGGGCCGGGCCGGTGCAGGCTTTCGCATCCGGCGGCATCATCGGCACGCCCACGTACTTTCCGCTCCGCTCCGGCGGGACGGGACTGGCCGGCGAGGCTGGACCGGAAGCGATCATGCCGCTGGCGCGTGGTCCGGACGGACGGCTCGGCGTTGCCGCATCCGGCGGACGCGGCGCCAGCATCATTGTGAATATCGCAACGCCTGACGCGGACTCGTTCCGCCGCTCCGAACTTTATGTCACCGGCCAGATCGCGCGTGCGGTCGCGCGCGGCCATCGTGGAATGTGAGGCACCATGACAGCATTCCACGAGATCCTGTTTCCGCTCGATATCGCGCTCGGCAGTGCCGGCGGACCGGAACGGCGCACGGAGATCGTCGCGCTCGGTTCGGGGCGCGAGGAACGCAATGCGCGCTGGGCGCATTCGCGCCGGCGCTATGACGCCGGCTACGGCATCAAGACTTTCGAGGCGCTATCGCAGGTGGTCGCATTCTTCGAGGAACGGCGCGGCATGTTGCATGGCTTTCGCTGGCGTGACCGGCTGGATCATTCCTCCGCCGCGCCGGGCGTGGCGGTGACGCCGTTCGACCAGACGCTTGGCTTTGGCGACGGTGACACCGCTACGTTTCAACTGGCGAAGATGTATGGCGGCGCGTTCGCGCCATATGCGCGACCGGTTACGAAGCCGGTGGCCGGAAGCGTGCGGATTGCCGTCGATGGCGTGGAGCTAGATGGCGGCGTCGCCATCGATGTGACCACCGGTGTGGTGACGCTCAGCGAGCCGCCTGGTCCCGGCGAGGCGGTGACCGCGGGCTTCCTGTTCGACGTGCCTGTGCGTTTCGACACCGATTATCTGGAAGTCGACCTGTCGGCCTTCGCCGCGGGTGCGATCCCGAAAATCCCGCTGGTGGAAATCAGGGTGTAAGCCGATGCGCAACATCCCATCCGCCCTGCAGGTGAAGCTGGATTCCGGCGCCACCACTTTGTGCCGCTGCTGGATTCTCACGCGACGCGACGGCGTGATCCAGGGCTTCACCGATCACGATCGCGACGTGATGCTGAACGATGTCGTCTGCCGTGCCGATACCGGCTTTGCCGGATCGGAAGCGGTGGCGCGGCTCGGCCTCAGTGTCGACGGCATCGAGGTGTCGGGTGCTTTGTCGGACGACAGCCTGAACGAGGATGCGCTCGCCGCCGGGCGCTATGATGCGGCGCAGGTCGACATGTATCTTGTCGACTGGAGCGAGCCGTCGCTCCATGTGCTGATGTCGCGCGGGCATATCGGCGAGGTTCGGCGCGAAGGCGTCGCCTTCGCGGCCGAGCTGCGCGGGCTGGCCGATGCGCTGAATGCGGAGACCGGACGGCTCTATACCCCGACCTGCACGGCCGACCTGGGGGATGCCCGCTGTGGCATCGATCTCGGCGATCCGCTGTATCGCGGGGAGGGCGCGGTCACGCTGCTGAACGGTGTGTCGACATTCGCCGCAAGCGGTCTTTCCGGATTTGCCGATGGCTGGTTCACCGGCGGACGGCTGACGTTCACCGGTGGCGCCAATGCGGGCGACGCGATGGAGGTGAAGCGACATCGTGTTGACGGTGGCACCGTCATTGTCGAACTGTGGCAGGCGATGGCCATGGCCGTCGCGCCAGGCGACACCTTCGTCGTCACCGCAGGCTGCGACAAGCGCTTCGCCACCTGCCGCGATCGCTTCGACAACGTGCTCAATTTCCGCGGCTTCCCGCATATCCCCGGCAACGACTTCCTCATGCGCTACGCGCTCGATGGCGAAGCCGGGCACGACGGGAAGAGTTTGAAAAAGACGTGATCCCGGTTCGGCCCCATGCCCATCACACCCGACATTATCATCGCCGAAGCGCGCAGCTGGATCGGCACGCCGTATCGGCATCAGGCGTCGCTCAAAGGTGTCGGCTGCGATTGCCTCGGACTGGTGCGCGGCGTGTGGCGTGCGCTCCATGGCGAGGAGCCCGAACCGATGCCGGCCTATTCGCGCGACTGGGCGGAAGCCGCGGCACGCGAGACGCTGGCCGAAGCGGGCGCGCGGCATCTGCTGCCGGTGGCGCGCGACGCAATGCAGGGAGGCGACGTGCTGCTGTTTCGCTGGCGCACCGGACTTGTTGCGAAGCACGCCGCGATTCTCACCGCTGACGAAACCATGATTCACGCGCATGACGGCGCCGAGGTGGCTGAAGTGGCTTTCGCGCCGTGGTGGCGGCGTCGTCTCGCCTATGCCTTTCGATTTCCCGGAGTGAAGTGATGGCGTCGCTGGTCCTTTCCACTGCGGGCGGCGCCATCGGCGGCGCGCTGTTCGGTCCGGTCGGCGCGCTGGCCGAACGTCTCGCCGGCGCGATCGGCGGCAGCCTGATCGATCAGAGCGTGTTCGCACCGGCCTCGACCCCGGCGCGCACGCATAACGGTCCGCGGCTGCGCGATCTCGACGTCATGGTGTCGACCGAAGGCGCGCCGATTCCGCGCGTGTACGGACGCGTCCGGGTGCCAGGCCAGGTGATCTGGGCGACCGCGCTCGAGGAGAAGGTCATGAGCCGCACCGAAACGACGGGGGGTGGCGCGGCTGCTGGCGGCAAGGGCGCAGCACCGCCGCCTGAGAGCACGACCACGCGGACCTTCTCGTATTTCGCCAATATCGCCGTGGCGCTGGCCGAGGGGCCGGTGGCGCATCTGGCGCGGGTCTGGGCCGATGGCAAGCCGCTCGACTTGTCGCGGCTCAATGTGCGCTTCTATTCCGGCCGTGAGGATCAGAGCGCCGATCCGCTGATCGTCGCGAAGGAGGGTGCCTCGAATGCGCCGGCCTATCGCGGGCTTTGCTATGTGGTATTCGAGCGGTTGCCGGTGGGTCCGTTCGGCAATCGCATCCCGCAATTGTCGTTCGAGATCGTGCGCCCGGTCGGCGCTTTGGAGAATGCCGTCCGCGCCGTGACGCTGATCCCGGGCGCGACCGAATTCGGCTACGAGCCCGCCACTGTCACGCGCAAGCTCGGGCCGGGCAAGCACATGCCCGAGAACCGGCATGTCGCGCATGCGCCCTCGGACGTGGTCGCCTCGCTCGACGAGTTGCAGGCGCTGTGCCCCAATCTCGAGCGCGTCGCAATCGTGGTGTCGTGGTTCGGCGACGATCTGCGTGCGGGTGCGTGCCGGATCAGGCCCGGCGTCGATCGCAGCAACAAGAACACCAGCGGCGCCACCTGGTCGGTGGCGGGCGTCAACCGCGGCGGCGCCTACGTCGTCTCGCAGGTGGATGGGCGCGCCGCGTATGGCGGTACGCCGTCCGATGCCAGCGTGCGCCATCTGATTGCCGAACTGAAGGATCGCGGGCTCAAGGTCACGCTGTATCCGTTCCTGATGATGGATGTGCGGAGAGACAACGACCTGTCCAATCCTTACACCGGCGAAGCGCCTCAGCCGGCCTATCCGTGGCGCGGCGAGATCACCTGCGATCCGGCGCCGGGTGTCGATGGCTCGCCGGACGGTACCGGCAGCGCGGGCGAACAGGTGGATGCGTTCTTTGCGGAGGGCGGCGATGCCGGATGGAATTTTCGTCGCCTCATTCTGCATTATGCCGCGCTTGCGGCGGAGGCGGGCGGGGTCGACGCGTTTGTCATCGGGTCGGAGCTGAAAAGCCTGACGCGCGTGCGCTCCGCCTCCGGTGTGTATCCGGCGGTGAACCAGCTCGTCACGCTGGCCGCGGATGCGCGCGCGATCCTGGGCGACGACACGATCATCACCTATGCCGCGGACTGGACCGAGTACGGCACGCATGTCGTCGATGCCGCGGCGCAGGAGGTGCGCTTCCCGCTCGACCCGCTCTGGGCATCCGAGCATATCGATGCGATCGGCATCGACTATTACCCGCCGCTGGCGGACTGGCGCGACACGCCGGACCATGCCGACCGCGCTCAATCGGATTCAATACATCGGCGCGCCTATCTCGAGGCCAATCTGAGCGGCGGCGAGGCCTTCGACTTCTATTACGCGGATCAAACCGCGCGCGAGGCGCAGACGCGCATTCCGATCACCGATGGGCTCGGCAAGCCATGGATGTTCCGGCAGAAGGATCTGTGGAGCTTCTGGTCGCAGCCGCATCATGAGCGCGTCGGCGGTGTCGAGCTGTCATCGCCGACCGGATGGGTGGCGCAATCGAAGCCGGTCTGGCTGACCGAGACCGGATGTCCGGCGGTCGACAAGGGCGCGAACCAGCCGAATGTGTTCCCCGATGCGAAATCGGCGAGCGGTGGCTATCCGCATTTTTCCAACGGTCGCCGCGACGACCTGATGCAGCGCCGCTATCTCGAAGCGGTGCTGACCGTGTTCGGCGCGGACAGCGATCTCAATCCGCCATCCTCACTCTATGACGGGCGCATGGTTGATCCGTCCGGCATCCATCTCTGGACCTGGGACGCGCGGCCCTATCCGGTGTTTCCGCAGGCGACCGAGGTCTGGAGCGATGGCGCCAATTGGGAGACCGGGCATTGGCTGACCGGGCGGCTTGGCGCGACGCCGATGGACGGGCTGCTGGCGACGATGCTGGCCGATGCCGGTGCGCCGGTCTGCGATATGTCTGCGCTCGGCGAGGGACCGGACGGCTACAGCATCGACCGGCCGATGAGCGCGCGCGCCGCCATCGAACCGCTGGCGCAGGCCTTCGCTTTCGATGCATCGGAGCTCGCCGGACAGCTCGCGTTCCGGCCGCGTGGCGGTGCGCCGGTGCTCGACCTCACCGATGCGGAGTGCGTGTTGCCGGATCGCGGCGCGCCGCTGCGGCTGACGCGTGCGCAGGAAACCGAGTTGCCGCGCGAGGTGTCGATCGGCTTTGTCGATGGCCGCAGCGACTATCGGCGCGGCGCTGCGTGCTCGCGCCGCCTGATCGGCTCGTCAACGAGGCTGGTGCAGAGCGATATCGCAATGGTCACCGGCGGCAAGGCCGCCGTGCGGCGCGCTGATATCTGGCTGCAGGATCTGTGGGCCGGACGCGAGAGCGCCGATTTTTCCCTGCCACCGAGCCTGATGGCGCTGACGCCGGGTGACGTGATCGCGCTGACCGCCGACGGCCGCCGGCGCGTGATCGAAATCCGCGATATTGTCGATACCGGTTCGCGCGCGGTGAAGGCGCGCTCGATCGATCCGGAGATCTTCAGTCTTCCGCTGGAGCCGGAGGTGACGGCAGCGCCGCCGCTGCCGTTGCCGGTCGGTCCGGTCGAAGTGCGGCTCCTGCACCTTCCGGCCTTCGACGCGGGCGAACCGGTGGTGCTGACTCGCGCAGCGGTGTTCGCCGATCCCTGGCCGGGACCGGTTGCGATCTGGCGATCAAGCGACGGGGCGTCCTTTGAGCGCGCGGCCATTGCCATTGCACCGGCGATCGTGGGCGAGACACTGGACCCGCTGCCGAAGGGACCGGCCGGATTCATCGACGACGCCAATGTTGTTCGCGTGGAGCTTTATGGCGGCGAGCTTGCGTCGGTTTCTGAGTTGGCCTTGCTCGGCGGCGCCAATCTGGCAGCCCTGCAGCGGCCGGACGGCGCGTGCGAGATCATCCAGTTCGCGAATGCCGAACTGGTCGGCGACGGCGTCTACGAGCTGTCACGTCTCCTGCGCGGGCAGGGTGGCACCGAATGGGCGATGGCCGATCCGCTGCCGGAGGGCGCAGGCTTTGTGATGCTGGACGAGCATGTGGTTCCGGTGGCGCGCGGGCTCGACATGCTCGGGCGGCCACTGTCGTTGCGCGTTATCGCTGCCGAGCGCGACCATGGCGACACGGCGGCGGTCGCCGTCGATGCCACGCCGCAAGACGTGAGCTTGCGGCCTTATGCGCCTGTGCATCTGCGCGCGGTGCGGGGGGAGGATGGGATCCTGCTCTCCTGGATCAGACGCACGCGGCGCGACGGCGATTCCTGGGAGGCCGAGGAGGTGCCGCTCGGCGAAGCGTTCGAGCGCTACGAGATCGATATCCTCGACGGCACAGATGTGAAGCGCGTGCTGACTGCGGATACGACGCACGCGCTCTATCCATCCGCCGACGAGATCGCCGATTTTGGCGCGCCGCTTTCCGCGATCGCATTACGGGTGGCGCAGATGTCGGCGCTGGTCGGGCGCGGCTATCCGGCGGAAGCGTTGGTATCGGTCGACTGAATCTCGCGCGGCAGAACAGACCATGCGCCGAGCGCCTCCGGCGGCGCCTCTGCGATGTCGCGCGCGATCGCGTTCCAGTCGAGTTCTCGCGCCGCGCCGCCCACCGCATTCACCGCGTAGATGAAGGCGGGAATGCCCCATTTCAGGAATTCGATGACGCTGCCGTCTTGCATGGTCAGCCGGAACTTTCGCACGAGCAGAAACGACACATCCTGGATGCGGGTGATAGCGGGCAGCATGATCGAGAAGTCCGGCTCGCGCGGATCGGTCGGTTTGAACTTCAGCCGGTAATTGGTGAGGTGCAGCATGCCGAGTACCTTCTTCGGTGCTGACGCGCCGAGGACATACGGCCTCGCCGCTGCGCCGCCCGCATTCGGATGAAGCGGCAGCAGCGCATTGGCGCCGTAACTGCGCAGCAGCTTTTCGCCCGGCAGCAATTCCTTCTGCATCAGCAACGCTGCAACACCGTCATTCATCGCTTCGACCTGTTCCGTCGTGGCCATCTCGCCGCGGCACCGCCATAACGGAAAATCCCCATGAGCGAAACCGTCCATCTCAACTTGCCCGTGATCGCCGCAGCGCAGGCGCAGAAACACGTGACCCACAACGAGGCGCTGCGCATCCTCGATGCGCTGGTGATGCTCAGCGTCAAGGATCGCGACCTGTCGGCCCCGCCAGGGACACCGGCGGATGGCGACCGCTATCTCGTGCACCCGCCGGGCAGTGACGGTTTCGCCGGCAAGGACAACCAGATCGCGCATTTCCGCGACGGCACCTGGGCGTTCTACGCGCCGCAGAGCGGCTGGCTCTGCTATGTCGAGGACGAAGCCGCAGCGCTTGTGTTCGACGGCACGGACTGGCAACCGCTGCCCGGCGCGAGCGATGAATTCCAGAACGTCACGCGGCTCGGGCTCGGCACCACCGCCGATGCGACAAATCCGCTTACGGCCAAGCTCAACAACGCGCTCTGGACGGCCCGCTACGACAGTGAGGCGGCGACGGCAATCTGCGCACCAAGCTGAACAAGGAAACCGCCGCCGATGTCCTGTCGATCCTGTTGCAGACCGGCTATTCCGGGCGCGCCGAAATCGGTCTGATTGGCGACGACGATCTCGCGTTCAAGGTCAGTTCCGACGGGTCGGCGTGGCATGATGCCATGCGGGTGGAGCGCACGAGCGGCAAGGTTTCATTTCCGAATACCGCAAGCCGTCCGGTCCTGACCGCGAACCGCACCTATTATGTCCGCACCGACGGTTCCGATGGCAATGACGGCTTGACGAACACGAGCGGCGGCGCGCTCGCCACCATCGCGAAGGCGATCAGCCTCGCCTATGCGCTCGACTGGTCCGGCTACCGCGTCACGATCCAGCTCGGAGCAGGGACGTTCCCGCTCACGCAGGAATGCGTTGCAGCCTTCCTGTCGATGCAATCGCTGCTGATCCGTGGCGACCCGGCGAATCCGTCCAGCGTGATCCTGACCAGTACCGGCAACGGGCTCGGCCTGTCCGGCGGCGCGGCGATCGAGATGACCGGCGTGACGCTGACGCCGGGCGGGTTCTGCGCGGTCAATGTCCGCCGCGGCGGCGCGTTCACACTCGGCGCCAATTGCCGGATGACCGGGAGCCCGTCATTCGGCTGGATCTATGTCGCGGGCGGACTGGCCACCCTGCAATACGCGTTCGAGATCGCGGCCAGCGCGGACATTGCGCTTCGGGTCGAAATGGCCGGCATCATCGAGGCTCGCGGCGCCTACGCGGTTACGCTGACCGGCAGCCCCGCTTTCACCCGCGGCTTCATCGAGGCCTATACCAACGGGGTGGCGATGATCTCCAGCAAGACGTTTTCCGGCGCCGCGACCGGACCGCGATATGCGGTCGCGAGCGGCGGCGTCATCTTCACCAATGGCGGAGGCGCAAGCTATTTTCCGGGCAATGCCGCGGGCTCGGTGACGTCGCCGGGTGTCTATATCTGATGCGGGCGCTGATGCGCCGCGTCGATCACATGCCGTCGCCTACCGGCCGACCCCGGTATAGGCAAAGCCGTATCGGGTGACTTCTTCTGGCGGGTAGACGTTGCGCAGATCCACCATCGCCGGCTTATTCATGGCGGCCTTGATTGCGTCGAGATCGAGCGCGCGGAATTGCTCCCATTCGGTGACGATGACGATGACATCCGCGCCCCGGGCGCAGTCATAGGCACTTTCGGTATACGTGACGCCGGTCAGGACATCGCGCGCCTGCTCCATGCCTTCGGGATCATAGGCGCGCACCAATGCGCCCATGTCCTGCAGCGCCGTGATTAGCGGGATCGACGGCGAGTCGCGCATGTCGTCGGTATTGGGCTTGAAGGTGAGGCCGAGCACCGCCACC
>CAZXJZ010000056.1:0-23585 GCA_964641065.1 uncultured Hyphomicrobiales bacterium
GATCGTCGCACCGGGGGCCGCAGCATTCAGTGGGAATCAGGCCTTCAGGCTGTCGGGAACCTTGCCGCCGTTTTCGGCCAGCTTGGTCATGACCTGCTTGTGCAGCCAGATATTCATCTTGGCGGAGTCATTCATGTCGCCGGTATAGCCAAGCTCCTTGGCCAGTTCCTGACGGTTCTTGAGGCTCGAATCGAGGTCGAGAACCTTCATCAGGTCGACGATCGACTTCTTCCAGTCGAGCTTCTCTTTCTTCTGGGCGGCCAGACCCGACACCACCTTATCCACGTCGACCTGGGCCATGCCCGCGCCGCCGCCAGCCGGCACAGCCGCCGAGCCGCTACCCGCCGCCGGGCTCGATCCAAGTCCAATGGCCGACAAGATTTTTCCGAAAATGCTCATCTACTTCCTCCTGCTTGCACGTCGCCTACCGAACACCGTGTTCTCATCGAGCAAGCGCTCCAGGGACCGGCGGCACTCTAGTGGCAATTTTCGTCCGAGTCGCCGGAATGGGACGCTGAAATTGTTGTGTAACGCGACATTGAAGGCCCGATGACGGATAGTCGCGCGCCAATGGTGCTATCTTACGGATCGCCCGCGCGGAACTTCCGACCGCTGAAATAGGTCAGTGAATTGAAGAGGTTAACGGGGGACTACCACAGCGTATCTGCGATTGCTCGCTTGCTATCCGTTCATCATCGCCTTAATAAGGTCGTTGCTTACGGTTCGCACCGTTTCGGCCGTGCCGCGTTCAGGCACCGGCACGCTCACCTCGAAGACCGCGCCGGCATGAGGGTCCGGACGCAGAGCTGGTGGGTGTAAGGGCTCAACCCGACCCACTGCCACGCGCAGGCGGCGGACGGCCCGATCAGCTGGTGTCAGCGAGTTTTGTGTGTCTTGGGACCCAGCGCAGACGTTGGCGATGGGATCGCAAGGACGGCGGAAACCGGTGCCGGTTCATTTTGGGCGCCATGCGAAAGCGCAAGCGAGAACAACGAATTGCGGCCGTACCGACAAGAGCGGCCGCCCGCCACGGGTTTTGAAGTGATGGCGCAGGTGGAAGCCAGGGGCAGTTCTCCGAGACGCGGATCCGTCCGCGATCACGAGACCGGTCCGCGCATGGTCGCAAGACCCACTCATTCACGCACACCATTCCCCGGATGCTCGCGCCGCGTTTCGACGCGCGAATTCCGCCTGACGGACGCAGCGCCGCCCGGGGTCAAGAGAACATTCGATGTCCAACAAAATGCTGATCGACGCGACCCATCCGGAAGAGACCCGGGTGGTCGTCCTGCGCGGCAATCGTGTCGAGGAATTCGACTTTGAGAGCGCAAGCCGCAAACAGCTTCGCGGCAATATCTATCTGGCCAAGGTCACGCGCGTAGAGCCGTCACTGCAGGCTGCCTTCGTCGATTACGGCGGCAACCGGCACGGCTTCCTCGCCTTTTCGGAAATCCATCCGGATTACTACCAGATCCCGGTCGCCGACCGGCAAGCGCTGCTCGATGACGAGAAGCGTGCGCATCGTGACGAAGACGACAATGGCGGCGAGCAGCGCCGCGGCGGCGGACGGCGCGGCGGACGCAATCGCGGACGCGGCGCAGGCCGCAACCGCGGTCGCGATGTCGTAAAAAGCGATGTGGTCGCCTCCCCCGAGGACGGCGACACGCCGCAACCCGCGACAGACGAGGTCAACCAGTCGATCGCGCAAGCTCCGGCCGAGCATCTGCATGGCGACCATGCCCCGAGCGACCATGAAGCGCGCGGCCACGAGACCGCCGACGAAGCCGCGGCCATGGGCGGCGACGCCGCTGACGCGGCCGGCGAGGAAGCCGCGGCGAATCCGGTCGAGGCCAAGGTCGAGAGCCCGGCTGACCCTGAGCCGGTCGTCGAGACAAGGTCCGCCTCTTCCGACCTGGTGGAAGCGATTGCCGAAGCCGAGCCGCAGGATCTGGCCGCGCATCCGGACGACGTCACCGACCAGGACGCCGCTCATCACGACGACGCCACCCAGCCGGACGAAAATCGGTCCGGCGACGGCAACGGGCAAGCGGCCAGCGACGATGTCGGCGAAGAGGATTCCGACGAAGCCGACGACGACGAGGAAGAGGAAGAAGAGATCGTCGAGTCGGTCGGCGGCGACGCCATCGAGGAGGTGATGGAGCGCGCACCGCGCTATCGCCGCCACTACAAGATCCAGGAAGTGATCAAGCGGCGCCAGGTCATGCTGGTGCAGGTCGTAAAGGAAGAACGCGGCACCAAGGGTGCGGCGCTCACCACCTATCTGTCGCTCGCCGGGCGCTATTCGGTGCTGATGCCGAACACCGCGCGCGGCGGCGGCATCTCCCGCAAGGTCACCAATGCGGAAGACCGCCGCAACATGAAGGAGATTGCCGAGGAACTCGAGGTGCCGGAGGGCATGGGCGTGATCCTGCGCACCGCGGGCGCCTCGCGAACCAAGCTCGAGGTCAAGCGCGATTTCGAATATCTGCTGCGGCTGTGGGAGACGGTGCGCGACCTCACGCTGAAATCGAGTGCTCCGACCCTCGTCTACGAGGAAGGCTCGCTGGTCAAGCGCGCCATCCGTGATCTCTATCACAAGGACATCGAGGAGATCGTGGTCGAGGGCGAAGGCGCCTATCGCGAAGCGAAAGACTTCATGCGCATGCTGATGCCGAGCGCGGTCAAGAACGTGCTGTCATACAGCGACGCGCAGCCGATCTTCACCCGCTACGGCATCGAGTCACAGCTCGATGCGATGTTCCAGCCGACGGTGCAGCTCAAGTCCGGCGGCTATGTCGTGATCAACCAGACCGAGGCGCTGGTCGCGATCGACGTGAACTCGGGCCGCGCGACCAGAGAACATTCGATCGAGGAGACCGCGACCAAGACCAACAGCGAGGCCGCGGCGGAAATCGCCCGCCAGCTCCGGTTGCGCGATCTGGCCGGCCTGATCGTGATCGACTTCATCGACATGGAAGAAGGCCGCAACAATCGTGCGGTCGAACGCAAGATGAAGGAAGCCCTGAAGAGCGACCGCGCTCGCATCCAGGTCGGCCGCATCTCGCATTTCGGCCTGCTCGAAATGTCGCGCCAGCGCATCCGCTCGTCGGTGCTGGAAAGCTCGACCGAGGTCTGCTCGCATTGCGGCGGCACCGGGCATGTTCGCTCGGTATCGTCGGTGGCGCTGCAGCTCGTTCGCGCAGTGGAAGAAACCCTGCTGAAGGGCGCCACGCACAACCTGATCGTCCGCTCGCGATCCGAGGTCGCGATCTACGTGCTCAACCACAAGCGCGCCCATCTGCGCATGCTCGAGGAGCGGTTCAAGATTTCGATTGCCGTGAATGTAGACCCGACTTTGACCGGGCATCCTGCCTTCGCCATCGATCGCGGCGAGCAGATCATGTCGATCGATCAGGCCAGGGCGATCGCCGCCACCATCCGTCCGGACACGATCCCGGCCTATGAGGGCGAGTCGCCAGAAGACATGGGCGACGACCTGCTCGACGAGATTGAAGCCGAGGACGAGGAGGTTTCGTCCGGCGAGACCGCCGACGCCGCCGAAGTCAGCGAGGAGGGCCGCGGCCGCCGGAAGCGGCGGCGCGGACGGCGCGGGCGCGGTCGCGATGGCGAGCCGCGCGAGCAGGTCGAGAGTCCGGATCTCGCTGCCGCCGGCCCCGACTCCGACGACGCAGCCGAATCCGGCGATGCGGAATCCGACGACAGTGACGGCGATACCGAAACGGTGTCTGCGAACGGCGATGGCGACAAGCGCCGCAGGCGGCGCGGACGCCGCGGCGGACGCCGCAATCGCAGGGGCCGCGAGGACGACGGCGACGAGATCGCAACGTCCGATGGCGGGCACGCGGTCGAAGGCGACGCGATCGTGGCGCGACAGGATGTGAACGGCTCTGACGACGGCGGCCGGGACGACAGCGGCCGCGACGATCGCGGTCAGGACAAGCCGCAGCCCATCGTCGTGAACGAAGCCGCGGCGCCGGAAGCCAAGCCCGCTCCGGTTGCGGCGGCCAGCGCTGCGCCCGCGCAACCTGCGGCCACGCCCGAACCGGCCGCCGAAGCGACGCCACGCCGCCGGTCGACCGTGCGCGAAGCGCCACCGGCCTACACCTCGATCGACGACCCGGCCTATACGCCGCAGACCCCGCCTCCTCCGCCGGCACCGCCGGTCGCAGCAGCGGAGCCGGCGCCAACCGAGGCTGAGGCCGACAAGCCGCGGCGCCGGGGCTGGTGGTCGTTGCGCGGCTGATCCCGGAAGCGGATCTCGGACCCGGATCGCGAACGCGGAGCGGTACATGAAAAGCGCGTGGGCTGATTCCGACGCGCAGGCCTTGGTCGCGCGTTACCAAGCGAACGGTATCGCGGCCGACCTTGCACTGCGCGTCTACACGACGCGCCTGCTCGGCTGCGATCCGAAGCTCGTGCTGCATGGCGGCGGCAACACCTCGGTCAAGACGACGCTCACCGATCTCAACGGCGAGCGCGTCGATGTCCTGTGCGTCAAGGGCTCCGGCTGGGATATGGGGCGGATCGAGCCGGCGGGCCTGCCTGCCGTCCGGCTCGACAATCTGCGCAAGACCCGATCCCGCGACGCGATGTCCGACGAGGACATGGTGCGCATCCAGCGCGCCAACCTGATTGATCCGATGGCGCCCAACCCGTCGGTCGAGACGTTGCTGCACGCCTTCCTGCCGCACGCCTTCGTCGACCATACCCATGCCACCGCGGTGCTCGGTTTGGTCGATCAGGCAAACAGCCGCGAGCTGTGCGCGGAGGTCTATGGCGCGCGCATGGGCTTCGTGCGCTACATCATGCCGGGCTTCGCGCTTGCAAAGGAAGCGGCCGACGTGTTCGACGCCGACCCGAGCGTCGAGGGACTGATCCTCGACAAGCACGGGCTGTTCACCTTCGGTGACACCGCACGCGAGGCCTATGAGCGCATGATCGAGATGGTCACGCTCGCGGAGGAGCGGCTGCGCAAGGACCGCAGGCCGGTGTTCGTGCGCGCGCCGTTGCCGCAGCGCGCCGGTCTGTTGTCCGAGGTCGCGCCGATTCTGCGCGGCGCCACAGCCCTCCCCGACCCCAACGCTGCCGGTGCATGGAAGCGGCTGATCCTCGAATTCCGGACCAGCGATGCGATCGAGAATTTCGTCAACGGCGCCGATGTCGCGCGCTATGCCCGCGCGGGCGTGATCACGCCGGATCACACCATCCGCACCAAGAACTGGCCGATGATCGCGCCCGCACCGGATGCCGACCGGCTTGCCGAGTTTGGCGACCGAACGCGCCAGGCAGCATCCGACTTCGCCGACCGCTACCGCGCGTATTTCGAACGCAACAACGACCGCGTCGGCGGAACGAAAACCATGCTCGATCCGGCGCCGCGCGTCGTTCTGGTGCCGGGCCTGGGATTGTTCGGACTGGGCCGTACGCGGAAAGACGCCCGCGTCGCCGCCGATCTGGCCGAAGCCGCGGTCGAGGCCATCACCGAAGCCGAGGCGATCGGCCGCTTCTCGCCGATCGGCGAAGCCGACATGTTCGACGTCGAATACTGGTCGCTCGAACAGGCCAAGCTCGGCGGCGCGAAAGAATTGCCGCTGGCCGGGCAGATCGCCGTCATCACCGGCGCCGCCGGCGCGATCGGCTTTGCGACCGCAAAAGCCTTCGCCGCGGCCGGCGCCGAAATCGCGCTTCTCGATGTCGACGGCGCGGCACTGGTCGAGGCGGCCAAGGCATTTGGCGGCACGGCGCTCTCGGTGCGCTGCGATGTCACCGACGATGCCTCGGTGCGCGCAGCCTTCGACCGGATCGTGGAGACATTCGGCGGCGTCGACATTCTGGTGTCGAATGCCGGCGCGGCGTTTCAGGGCCGCATCGGGTTGGTCGACGATGCAACCCTGCGCCAGAGCTTCGAACTCAATTTCTTCTCGCATCAGCGGGTGGCGCAGAATGCGGTGCGCATCATGCTGGCACAGGGCACCGGCGGCTGCCTGCTGTTCAACGCCTCGAAACAGGCGATCAATCCCGGACCGGATTTCGGCCCCTACGGACTGCCGAAAGCGGCGACATTGTTTCTGGCGCGGCAATATGCGCTCGACCACGGCGCCGACGGCATCCGCTCGAACGCGGTCAATGCCGACCGCATCCGCTCGGGCCTCCTGACCGGCGACTTCATCAAGGAACGCTCGGCCGCGCGCGGCGTGAGCGAAGCGGATTACATGGCGGGCAACCTGCTGCGCTGCGAGGTCACCGCCGAGGACGTGGCACAGGCGTTCCTGCATCAGGCACTGGCGCTGAAGACCACCGCCGACGTGACCACGGTCGATGGCGGCAATATCGCCGCGGCGCTGCGGTAAAGCCACGCGGTCGCTAGCGAGCGGCCTGCGCGGCGCCCCCCATCGAAACTCCGTCCTGTCCGACGACCAGAGTCAGGTTCCCTCGACCAGACGCCACGGCAGCGGTTTGCAGCAGCCGCAGATTCATCAGTTCGGGATTATCTTTCAACAGTCCGGCGGCGTTCGCGAGCGATCGCAATGCCGCATGTTCACCGCGGGCCCGTTCGAGCGCGGCTTGTCCTTCCAACTTTGCGCGCTCGATCTCCACAAATAGCCGCCGCACTTCCGGCGGCAAGGCTACGGTATTGATGAGGACCGACGTGATATCGCAACCGTCAATCGGAGACGCTATCGACGCCAGCAAGTCCGCATCGGCCGCGGGACGGTCAGCCATAAAGCTTTCCAATGTGCGTGCGGCTGCAACCCTCACCAGACCCGCGCGGACCGCCATGCCAATCTGCTCGACATAGAGATTTTCAAAAGCGGTTCGCGGTTCGACGACGCGATAGGCGACCTGCGCAGCCAGCCTGAATGCAAGCTTATCTTCGCTGGTCACATCAGTCACAGCGGATTGATGCACCTGCACGGTCTTTCGCAAAGTCTTGATATCCCTCCGGAACAGGAATGAGGCGCTCAGATAGCGCCCCGGTGGCAACACCCGGTGAAATCGGCCATTGATATAGAGGAGCCCGTACTCCCATTCGTAAACCGTTGTGAAAAGAGACCCGGGCTTCAGGCTTGCCCGCAACAACAGCCACAGCAGCAACACCACCGCCCCGATCAAAATAACGGCGGCCGGTGTTGCGCCAAAGATGATCGGATCGGCCATGCTACGCTTCCGCTGGTTTGTGACCTCTTGGCGCCGCACGGAAGCAACGGGAGCCCGAAGCTCGCATGGCCACTTCCCTGCTTGCCTTTCGGCTGGCGCCAAGAGGCTTGTCGTCGGTACCCTAACCGGAGCCGCCGCCGTATCGCTGGCCGCGCCCTCTCGGGTCGTCGCGCGAAACCGGCGATGACACATATGGGGATTCGAACCCCGCCGCAGTCTCAGGTGCAAACATTAATATGCCGTATCCTTTGACGCGTAGTTTCATCCCTTCGCAACCCTGTCACGGACAAGGAACAGCGTTTTGATTTCCAAGCCGTGAATTCAAATTTAGATGCCGTCGCTCCAGGCGGGTCGTGTATCGCCACGGTCGATGGCGGCAACATCGCTGCGGCGCTGCGATAAGTTTTTCCGGCGATCCGCCGGGTGCGGGAACGACCGGCACCAATCAGCCTCGAGATTGGACGGTTCTGCTCTTTCGCGAAACCTCATCGCCGCCTAAATTGCTGCTGACACACCGCCGGGATGACAATCATGACGCAACTTGCAACGCGGCCCGCAGAAGTCCCCTCGATCGAGGCGACACTGAATTACATCAAGAACGACGGTCAGAAGATCGTGGTCGAACCGGTCGGCGGCGGCTCGACCGAGATGAAGACACTCGGCACGCTGGACCCGCACTCCGTGGTCATCCGCAACGGACGGAAGTTCGAGACGTCGCTGGACGGCGAAGGCTTTCTGCTCGCGTGGCATGAGACCGCGGTGACGGATTTCTTCGACGAAGCGCAGGTTCGCGACGTGTATTATCGGGAGATGATCGATCTCATCAAGAAACAGAGCGGCGCGAAGCGCGTCGTGGTGTTCGATCATACGCTGCGTACCGCCGACGAGTCCGACCGCGCCGCCCGCAAGATCCGCGAAGTCGTGCCGCGCGTGCATAACGATTATACCGAATGGTCCGGACCGGACCGCGTGCGCGATCTGTTACCCGACGAAGCCGACAAACTGCTGGCAGGGCACTTCGCCATCATCCAGGTGTGGCGGCCGATCCGCTATCCGGTCGAGACATTTCCGCTGGCCCTGTGCGATGCGCAGACAATTTCCCCGGACGATCTGATCGTCACCGAACGGCGTCATCCGAACCGCATCGGCCAGACCTATTCCATCAGCTACAATCCCGATCATCAATGGTTCTGGTTTCCGCAGCAGCGGCGCGAGGAAGCGATCGTGTTCAAGGTCTATGACTCGCTGAAGGACGGGCGCGCGCGCTGGAGCGCCCATACCGCCTTCGACGATCCGACCGCAGCACCGGATGCGCGGCCGCGCGAAAGCATCGAGATCAGGACGCTGGCGTTTTTCTGACGCGGGTCCCCGGTTATTTCCCGTAGATCACGCCGGGAAGCCAGGTGGCGAGCTGCGGGAACGCCCAGAGGATCGCGAGGCAAACGATCTGCAGGCCGACGAAGGGCACGATGCCACGATAGATGTGTGCCGTCGTCACCTCCGGCGGGGCGACGCCGCGCAGGAAGAATAGCGAAAATCCGAATGGCGGGGTCAGATAGCTGGTCTGCAGATTGACCGCGAGCATGATCGACAGCCAGACCGGATCGACGTCCATGTTCAGCAGCACTGGCGCCGAGATTGGCACCACGATGAACAGGATCTCGAACGTGTCGAGGAACATGCCAAGGACGAACACGATCGCCATCACGATGAAGACGGCGCCATGCGCGCCGCCCGGCATTGCGGCTAGAAACTCCGCGACAATCGCCTCGCCACCGAGCCGGGTAAACACCAGCGAGAACACGGTGGCGCCAAGGAAGATCACGAACACCATGACCGTAAGATTGAGCGACTGCTGAGCGACCCCGGTCAGAACGCGAAGAAATTCACGACGTGTGTCGCGCGCGAGCAGGATCGACAGAAGCGTGCCCGCCATCAGCAGCATTGAGCCGGTCAGCACCCCCTTCGCCCCCGACAGCAAGGCCAGGATCACCAGTAGCGCCACGGTTCCGATCCAGTACCAGAACAGGGCGCGCTCGACGCGCTCCTCGGGCAGCCGCTGCGCGAAGGAATTACCGATCATCCGCACCATGGTGAGCAGGATCGCGCCCATCGCGCCGACCGATGCCGCCTCGGTCGGTGTGGCGACGCCTGCGATGATCGAACCCAGCACGGCGACGATCAGCAGCAGCGTGGGCGCCAGCGCCACCACCACCTTGCGATAGAGGCCGGGTGAACGAGCGACCACCATCGGCGGCGCGGAATTGGGGCGCAGGATGATCATGACGATGACCCACAGCGCATAAAGACCGGTGAGGATCAGCCCCGGAATGAAAGCCCCGGCAAACAGGTCGCCGACCGACAGGGTCGCGGGGACGAAATTGCCCTTGGCCAGTTGCACCTGGCTGTTGGCGGTCTGCATGATGACCGCGAGGAAGACCAGCACGGTGGACGGCGGAATGATCTGCGCCAACGTCCCGGTCGCACAGATCAGTCCGGAAGCGAGTTGCTTGTCGTATCCGGTGCGCAGCATCGCCGGCAGCGATATCAGCGCCATGGTGGTGACGGTGGCGCCGACAATGCCGGTGGAGGCGGCCAGCAAGGCGCCGACCGCGATCACCGCGAAAGCCAGTCCGCCCGGGAGGCGGCCGAACAATTCACCCAGGGTACGCAGGAGATCCTCGGCGATCCCCGACCGCTCGAGCATCACGCCCATATAGATGAAGAGCGGCACCGCGATCAGCACCTCATTGTTGAGGATGCCCCAATAGCGCAGCGGCAGCGCGTTGAAATAGCTGAGGTCGAACGCGCCGAACCAATGGCCGATGACACCGAAGGCGAAGCCGGTACCGGCCAAAGTGAACACGACCGGATAGCCCATCATCAGCGCCGCGATCACCGCGACGAACATGACGATGCTCAGGATCTCGCCGATCAGCAAGGCTTCCATCAGGCGCCGCCCGCTGCGTCCGGCGCCCGTCCGTCATCCGTGGCGGGCGACAGAATGGTGGCGAGCGAGCGGGCGAGCATGCTCACACCTTGCAATCCGACCGCCAACACGAAGACCAGCAACGTGCCTTTCAGAAGCCACAGCCACGGCAGCCCGGTATCCTGCTGCGAGGCCTCGTTCATCATCATCGAGGTACGAAAGAACGACCAGCCGGCCACCGCCATCATGTACAGGAACGGCGCCATCAGGAAGATCGTGCCGAGCAGGTCGACCCAGGCCCGGCCGCGCTTCGACAGGCGCGCATAGACCATGTCGACCCGCACGAACCCGCCCTTCAGCAGCACATAGCCCGCGCCCATGGTGATGGCGATGACATGGGTCCAGGCATAAAGCTCCTGCAGCCAGATCAGCCCGACATGCATGGCGTAGCGCAGATAGACGGTGGCGAAGCAGATCACCACGGTGGCCAGCGTGAGCCAGGCCACCACCTTGCCGATGGCGGCGGTCACCTGATCGATGCGGTCCGCGACAGCATTGAGCCATCGCGGACCATTGCCGGCAGAGGAAGGACCGGCAGGCAAATCAGACATAAGGGAAGTCGAGGCCGCGCGCATTGGCCAGCGCACGGTTGGACAGATCGGTGAGCTGGATCATGGTTTTGCGTGCGGCGAAATGCGAGTCCCAGACCTTCTTGCCGAACGCGTCGAGCTTCTCGCGCTCTTCCCTGAGAAGCTGACCGGCTGCCGTGCCCAGCGCCACCAGCACTTCATCCGGCAGCTTGCGGGCCTCAACGCCATGCTTGGATTTCAGCGTGTTGAGCGCATTGGCGTTGAGCCAGTTATATTCCGCGGTCATGTCCTGATGGCTGGCCTGCGCGGCGACGGCGATCACCCGCTTCAGCGAGTCGGGCAACGCGTCGTATTTCGCCTTGCTCACCAGCATCTGCTGGATCGCGCCCTGCTTGTGCACGCCGGGCCAGTAATAATATTTGCAGACCTGATGGAAGCCGAGCGCCATGTCATTGGCGGGGCCGGTGAAGTCGGTCGCATCGAGCGCGCCGGATTGCAAAGCGGCGAACACGTCGCCCGGCGCCATCACGGTCGGCACCGCACCCACTTTCCGGATCATCTCGGCGCCGAGACCGGGCATGCGCATCTTCACGCCCTTGAGGTCGTCGACGCTCTTGATCTCCTTCTTGAACCAGCCGAATGGCGGCGTATCGATATTGCCGACGGCGAACGCCTTGAGCCCGAAATTGGCTGTCAGCTCGTCCCACATCGCCTGTCCACCGCCGTAATCGAGCCAGGCGATGTGTTCGACATAGGTCATGCCGAACGGCACGGAGAAGAAGTAACCGAACGCGCGGTTCTTGCCGAGATGGAAGCCCGGGGTGTCATGCGACATTTCCGCCGTGCCGTTCTGCACCGCTTCGAAGGTCTGCAGGCCGGGTACCAGTTCGCCGGCGGCGAAAACCTTCACCGACAATTTGCCGTCGGACATCTGGGTGATGCGCTGCGCCAGCCGCTCTGCACCGGTGCCGAGCCCCGGCAGGCCCTTCGGCCATGCGGTGACCATGCGCCATTCCATCTTGCCCTGCGCGATAGCAGGCGCAGCAAGCGTGGTCGCCCCGGCCGCGCCGGCGGCGAGACCCGCAAGCATCCTGCGGCGATCGACCTTGTTCGAAAGGGTCGGCTTCGTCATCGTTACAACTCCTGACATAAAGACAGGCAAGCAGCCGCGCGCCGGCGCACGCGGCGACGTGCCGGGTTAAGCGGCGTTGGCTTTCGGAGCGGCCTTCGGCTCGGTGTAGACCACCTCGCCGGTCTGCGCGTCGCAGACCGCGAAGGTGGTGAAGTATTCGATGTCGGGATACTCGCCGTAGCGCTCGACGATGCCGTCGAGCCACGGGCCGGTATAAAAGGCGCGCGCGTCCTCGATCGACTCCCATTGATAGACGCCGCCGGCAATGCCGTTCTCGGCCCAGATGAATTGTTTGCGGATCAGCCCCTTCACCCCGCCGAAGCCCGGCGCGATCTTGTGAAAATGAGCCAGGCAATCGGCGCGCTTGATGGAAGCGGGCAACTGGTAGCGAACAATCGCAGTGATCATCCGGACGTCCTTTCCTGTACGCGGCTGGCCGGTTGCAGGCAGCCCTGCACGGCCCATGCCAGTTCGTATACGATTTTTTACCGCGGCTCGGAACGCCTCTCGCTCACCTCGTCCACACGGCCCATTCTTCCAACAATATGGACAAAACCCAAGACGCCGCTATCCTGATCTTGAGACCGGGCGTGGAAGAATTATACGATTTTGCCTGGGTTTGGAGCATGAACGTGCCACGCAGCTCTGCCTCCCCTGCCAAAAGGATCGGCGGCCAGCCGCTTTTGCAGGCAAAGCCGGATAGTCTGCTGTCGCGTCTGCGTCACGAGATCCTGCGCGGCGAGGTCGGCCCGGGTTCGCCGCTGCGCCAGGATGAAATCGCAGCCCGGCACGGCGTCAGCAAAATCCCGGTTCGTGAGGCCTTACTTCAGCTGGCCGCCGAGGGCTTGGTCACGGCCCATCCCAATCGCGGGTTTACGGTCTCGCAGCTCAGCCCGCAGGAGGCCGAGGAGATTCTGGAAATCCGTGCGGTGCTCGAATGCGAGACGGTGCGGATCGCCATGCCCCGTCTGACGGATGCCGAAATCGCCTACGCGGCCCGCATCCTCGATCAGGCGGAGGAGACCGAAGCCCTGGATCGGTGGAGCGACCTCAACTGGGAATTCCACGCCACGCTCTACAGACCGGCCGGGCGCAAGCGCCTGCTCGACCTGATCCGGCAGGTCTCCTACCCGACGGATCGCTATATCCGGGTGCTGATCGCCAACGCCAATTACCGCGGGCGGGCCGAACGCGAGCATCGCGCCATCCTGTCGGCCTGCGAGATGCGAAACGCGGATGCCGCCGCGGCACTGCTCAACCAACACATCCGGCAGACCGCCGTGCTGCTGGCGGCGTTCCTGCAGGAGCAGGCCGCGCGCTAGAACTCCTCCCATTCGTCGCGGACCACCGCGCGGGCGAGCGCGGTCTGCATCTGGCGGGCGGTGCCGCGCACCGTCTTGCCGACGGATTGAGGCGCGCGCTTCTGCACCGGCGCGGACGCCCGCTGCGGCGTATCGCCCAGCTGGAACGCGGCAACGCGGCCGTCCAGGGCCTGTGACTGGTTTTCCAGGGTCTTCGCGGTCGCGGCGTTCTCCTCGACCAGCGCCGAGTTCTGCTGCGTCAGTTCGTCCATCTGGCTGAGCGCCTTGTTGATCTGGTCGATGCCCGCCGTCTGTTCGGCACTGGCATTCGCGATGTCGGCCACGATCTCCGCGACCTCGTTGATGGATTGCAGGATCTCGTTCAGCGAGTCCCCGGTGCGGTTGACGAGCTGCACGCCCTGCCCGACCTCGTTCGAGGAATTCTGGATCAGATCCTTGATGTCCTTCGCCGCCTGCGAGGAGCGCTGCGCAAGATTGCGCACCTCCGACGCCACGACGGCGAAACCGCGTCCGGCCTCGCCGGCTCGCGCGGCCTCCACCGCCGCATTCAGGGCCAGCAGATTGGTCTGGCGTGCGATCTCGTCGATCACCGAAATGATGTCGGAAATTCTCCGCGAGGATTCCTCGATCCGCGACATCGCCGAGACCGCCTGAGACACCACCTCGCCACCGCGGCCGGCGACGTCGCGCGTACCGCGCATCAGGCTATTGGCATGTTGCGCACTTTCGGAATTCTTCCGCACGGTGGCGGCAATCTGTTCCATCGACGCCGAGGTTTCCTCCAGGCTCGCGGCCTGTTCCTCGGTACGCTGCGAGAGGCTTGACGTGCTTGCCGATATTTCAGCCGACGCATTTGCCACTTCGCGGGTCGAGTCGAGGATCGACGATAGCGTCCCCTGCAGCTGATCGATCGCCACGTTGAAGTCCTGCTGGACCTTCCGGTATTCCTCAGACCACGCGTCGTTGACGCGATAGGTCAGGTCGCCCTGCGCGAGCCGCTCCAGTCCGCGGCTGAGGCCCTCGACCACATCGGCAACGCGTTTGGCGGCGTCCAGCTCCTGCTGGCGTGCGCGCTCGCGCTGCTCGGCAATCTGGCGCTCCTGTTCGGTCGCGGCCTCTTTCGAGCGTTCGAGCGCGATGGCGTTTTCCTTGAAGACATTGACGGCGCGCGCCATCTCGCCGATTTCGTCGCCGCGCTCGACCGACTTCACGTCGACGGCGAAATTGCCGGCGGACAAAACCTGCATGTCGGATGTCAGCTTCGTCAGCGGACGGATGACAAAGGCGTTGATCGCGGCGATGCCGGCCACCAGGATCAGGGACAGAAGCGCGATCACACCGCCGAGCCAGAGATAGGCCGACCGCTCCTCGTGGCCGGCGCTGATCTCGGTGTCCTTGTTCATCTTCTCGGCGTCGGCGACGATACGATCGATCACAGCGCGGTGCTGCTGATAGGCGGAGCTGACATGTTCGTAGCTTTGCTTCGCGGCTGCGGCATCGTTGCGCGCCAGCGCCGGCAGCAGTTCGCTTTCGATCCGCGTCCAGAAGTCCTGCGCGTGCCGGTACGATTCTTCGGTCAGGGTCGTCTTGATCGCAGACGGCAGATTGGAAGACAGCCAGTATTTCTGCCGGTCATCGAACTGAGCGCGAAGCTCCTTGAGGCGCGCAACGCTTTCGGCCAGTGGCTTGGCCTGGTTCTCCGCCAGCGTGGCCTCGAGATACGATTCAACGACATAGAGCGGCGGCGGCAGGATATCTGCGACGAGATCCTTACCCTGCACGATCTGATCGTAGATCGGCCCACCGACCTTGATCCGGGACACGGTGATGGCACCGATGATGGCGACAACAGTAATTCCGACTGCAATGGTGGCGCCAAATGCAAAGATTGCCGACTTGACCTTCATGATTCGAACTTTCCTTGGCCTCGAACGCCGTAGTCCTAAGGTGGGCCAGTAAAAGTTCCATCAAATTTAATGGGGAATTTCTGTGAATTTCAGAAAATTTGGCTGACTGGAAAACGAGAGCTTGGCCTCCACTGCGACAACCCGTTAACGATCCGTGAATACGGCGGCGACAATCGCCACCGTCCGGGTGCGCCGGCGCCCCGAACCGGCGCCCGCTACTCAATCAAATCCGATGGCTTGCGGATTCGGCATCCGCCGCAGTTCTAGAACTCCTCCCATTGATCCTTGGCAACGGCGCTTGCGAGCGCCGTCTGCATCTGCCGAGCGGTGCCGCGCACCGCTACGGGCTTGCGGACGGCTGATTGCGGCGTGCGCGGCTGTACCGATGCCGCCGGGAGTTGCACCTCCGCGCCATCCTCGAACAGCCGGAAAGCGGCGACCCGGCCGTCGAGCGCCTGCGACTGATGCTCCAGCGTCTTCGCGGTGGCGGCATTTTCCTCGACCAGCGCCGAGTTCTGCTGCGTCACCTCGTCCATCTGGCTCAGCGCCTTGTTGACCTGATCGATACCCGTCGCCTGCTCGGCGCTGGCATTGGCGATGTCGGCGACGATGCCCGCAACCTCGTTGATGCTCTTGAGGATCTCTTGCAGCGACTCGCCGGCGCGATTGACGAGCTGCACACCCTCCCCGACCGCGCTCGACGAATTCGTGATCAGGTTCTTGATGTCCTTCGCCGCCTGAGACGAGCGCTGGGCGAGGTTGCGCACTTCGGCGGCAACGACCGCAAAGCCGCGTCCGGCCTCACCGGCGCGGGCGGCTTCCACCGCCGCATTGAGGGCCAGCAGATTGGTCTGGCGCGCAATCTCGTCGATCACCGAGATGATGTCGGAAATCTTGCGCGATGAATCCTCGATGCGCGACATCGCCGAAACCGCCTGCGATACTACCTCGCCGCCACGCCCGGCGACGTCGCGGGTGCCCTGCATCAGGCTATTGGCATGCTGGGCGCTTTCGGCATTCTTCTTCACGGTCGCCGAGATTTCCTCCATCGAGGCGGAGGTCTGTTCGAGATTGGCGGCCTGTTCTTCGGTGCGCTGCGACAGGTCGGTCGTGCTCGACGAAATCTCCAGCGACGCGCTCGACACTTCGCGGGTCGATTCCACGATCGCGGTCAGCGTCTCCTGCAACTGGTCGATGGCGCCGTTGAAATCGTCCTGGATCTTCGTGTACTCGCTGGCCCAGCCCTCACGGACGCGATACGTCAGATCGCCCTCGGCCAGCCTTTCCAGTCCGCGGCCGAGACCATCCACCACCTGCGCAACCTGACGTGCGGCCTCGGCGCGCGCCGCATCGCTGCGGGCTCGCTCCTCCTCCGCCGCCTGACGGTCCTGCGCCGCCTGCGCCTCCAGGCGCTCCTTCTGAACCGCGGCCTCGCGGAACACGGTCAATGCGCGCGCCATCTCGCCGATCTCGTCGCTGTCCCGAACCCCGGTAATGGCGACGTCATTGTCCCCCGCTGCCAGGCGCCGCATGCTGTCGCAGGTCGTGCTCAAGCGGCGGACCAGATTGCGCTGGACATAGAAGAAGGCGATCAGGCCGGCCGCCAGCAGTGAGGCGATCGCCACCACGATCAGCATCAGGCGGCTGTTCGCGAGTTCGGACAGCAGCGCGGCGGTGCCGCCCTTCATTCCGGTTTCGGTTTCCTTGACCAGCACCGAGACCGCATCGTCGAGCTGCTTCTGGATCTTCTGGTTCTCGTTGATGACGCGCGACGCACCCGCGTTTGCGCTCAGCTCCTGCTGGCGCATCGTGAACACACCGTCGCTGCCCTGGCCGAGCTCCAGAAGCGCGTCGATATCCTTGCGGATGCCTTCGTTCTCGATACTTTGGGCCGCGAGCATCAGGGTGTTGGCCGAATACGAGAACCGCTCCACGATCGGCTTCAATTGCTCCGCGCTCTTGGCGACCGCGCCCTCACTGACGAGGCTGGCGATCAGATGGGTCTGGATCTTCAGCTCCAGCGCATTGCGGAAGTTGACGAGTTGGTTGTCGATGAGTTCGCGGACCAGCGTGCCGGTTCGCTTCACCGCCTGCTCGCCCTCCATCACGGTATCGAAATTCAGGTCGTCGATCAGGGTGATCAGGACATTGGCCAGGCCCTCATGGGCGCGGAACACATTCTGCAGGCGTGCAGCCTCGTTATCAGTGGCGGCGACCTTGCGGAAATCGGCAAGCTTCAGCAGGTTGGCCGAGCGCTCGCGCAGGCTGTTGTAACGATCGACCTTGGGCAGCGACGCGAGATGCTTCTCGGCCCGGCGCGCCGAGGCCGTAAACCGGTCTTCCAACATCGCCAGGATCGCCGGAGATGTGGTCAGCGCGCCCGCGGTCAGAAGGCCGGTGGCGAGATTGGTCTCGGTCCCGATCTGGATCACGGTCTGCATGCGCTGGACGCCGTCTTCGACCAGCGACTTGATGGTGCGGTCGCCGGTCTTGCCGATATCCTCGGCCTTGTTCACGGCGCTGACATAGGAAGCGTTGACGATCGGCGTCAGATCCTCGGTGATCTTGTTGTGCAGCTTGTGCAGCGTGTCGAGCTTGCGGTCGAGCAGCGCGCGCAGGCTGGTGCGCGCCTGGATCACGGTGTCGAGATCGGACAGGTTGTTTTCCAGCAGCCGTGCCGCCACGTCCACGCCACCGAAGGCCTGATTGCTCGAGCCGGCACGCACCTTGTCGATCATCATGCGCAGCTGCATCGAGCGGTCCTCGATCTGCGCGGCGATCTGGCGCTGATCGCGGATATTGTCGGCGCTGACGAAGCGCGCGGCACCGGCTGAAATCTCGCCCGACATCACCGACAGCCGGAGCGCCTCGGTCATCAGCGGCACCTCGCGTTCGGCAATGTGTTCGACACTGTGCTCGGCCGAGCGGAAGGACAGGATCGCAACCGCGGACGCGACCACCGTCATCAATGCGACCGCGCCGAAGGCCAGTTGCAGCTTCAGCCCGATGCCGGCCCTGGCCAGATTGGCGGGATTCAGCCGGCCGAACACGTTACCAAGACGCATCTCTGTTTCCCCCATCCGGCAACGGCCGGCAGTATGGCGGGCTCCCGGCCCGCCCTGATATTGTGTCGACGTGCGTTAGTTGGCGGACATCCGGATCAGCCGATCGACGGCCCTGAACGAACCGTCCGGCTGGATCACCGTCATGAACACCCTGTCCAGACCCTCGTTATCCTCCGGACCGAATGTCATCGTCAGTCCGCCGATGTCGAAGGCACCGCTCTCCTTGATGGCCTTGAGCAGACCCGCGCGCGTGGGCTCGGGCCCTGCCCGCTCGAGCGCTGCAATCGCAAGCCGCCCGACCAGATAGCCTTCGAGCGACACGAATTCCGGCTGCGCCTTCGCATCCGCCGACTTGATCGCCGCCTGATAGTCGGCAACAACCTTGATCGATGCGTCCCATGGAAACGGCACCACCTGGCTGACGATCACGCCCGCGCCCTCGTTGCCAAGCTCCTGCGCCAGCGCAGAGGCGCCGACGAAGGAGATATTGACGAAGACCGGATTGAATTCGATCTTGCGGGCGAGCTTGATGAATGCCGCGCTGGGCTGATAGGCGCCGACCATAACCACGGCTTCGGGCTCTACCTTGCGCAGAGTGAGCAACGCGGTCTTGATCGCGGTCGTATTGCGCTCGTAGGTGCCTTCGGCGACGATCGGCAGGCCGCGCTTCTTCATCGCCTTTTCAAAGCCGGACAGTCCGGCGCGACCGAAGGCGTCGTCCTGATAAAGGATCGCGATGCTGTTGATCTTCAGATCCTCGGTCAGATGTCTGACCCAGGCTTCGGTCTCCGCATCATAGCTCGCGCGGATATTGATGACGGTGTCGAGTTTCGGATTGCGCAGGAACATCGCGCCCGTGAACGCGCCGATGAATGGCACTTTGGCGGCAGCGGCAATCGGCTGCGCGGCAACCGCGGTTGGCGTACCGACCGGACCGATCAGCGCGAAAACCTTGTCGTCCTCGATGAGCTTGCGGGTGGCTGCGATCGCCTTGGATGGCTCGTATCCATCGTCGACGCTGATCAGTTTGATCTGGCGCCCGTGCACGCCGCCCTTGCGGTTCGCTTCGCTGAATGCCGCGAGCAGCCCCGCCTTCATGCCAAGACCGAGCGCCGACGCCGGACCCTGCAGAACCGCGGCCTGGCCGAATACGATCGCGTTTGAGGAGACGCCGTTCTCGGCTTTGGCGGTATCGAGACCAACCGCAAGGAGCGAACTTACCGCAAGCGCTATCACGTACCGCATGGACACCCCGTTCTAGGATGCGTGGCAACCGGCCTCGCGAATTGTGATCGACCATAAACGCCCGCGGTAAATACCTCCCTAACGTTGCATCTGCGCGCGCAGAAATTGCATCCCGGTCAAGCAGTCAGATCAGGCGGCCTGCGCTTCGTAGCGGTCGTCAAGCAGATGATTGAGATCGATCATCGCGATCATGCCCGCCTCGACCGTGATCAGGCCGGAGAGGAATTCGGTGCGACCATTGCGAACCACAGTCGGAACCGGCTGCACCTGCTCGCCCTCGAAGGCGACAATGTCGAGCACGCGATCGGCGAGAAGGCCGATCTGCTGATCCTGGATCTGCACGATGATAACGACATGCAGGGCCGTCGCCTCGGTCAATCCGCCGCCGAACCGGCAGCGCAGATCGATGATCGGCACCATCACGCCGCGGAGGTTCAGCACGCCGCGCACGTAATCCGGTTGTCCCGGCAAGTGGCTGATTTCGGACCAGCCCTTGATCTCGCGAACCGCCATAATGTCCACGCCGTATTGCTCCTCGCCAATGGCGAAGCTGATCAGTTCGGCGCTGACCGATTCACTTTGCCGCGCGGCGACAGCTTGTGACGCCTTGCTCGCGGAGTCATTCATGGCTTGCGTCATTGAATTTCCCATCATCCTCAAAAGCGGGTGCATGCGATGCACCGGTCCGTGCCGCGCAGGCCGGTGAAGGCCTGCCCGCGCGGACAGACGTTCCGCGCGAAATTCGCCGCAGCAAGCTGCCAGACAAGTCTTAATTTCACGCTAAATGGTTCCATCGCAGTCCCAAACGCATAGCGCCGGCGTGTTGCCACGCCGGCGCGCATGAACGCTTAAGAAAGGGTTGCGATCAGAATTCCTGGTCCCGGGCGACCGCAGTCGCCAGCGCCGATTGCATCTGGCGGGCGGTGCCGCGCACCGGCGCCGCACGGCGAACCGCAACCGCTTTCGGTGCAACCGCAGCCATGGTCCGTCCGGCCGTGTCGAGCTGGAACACCGCAACCCGGCCATCGAGCGCACTCGACTGGTCTTCCAGGGTCTTGGCCGTCGCCGCATTCTCCTCGACCAGCGCCGAGTTCTGCTGCGTGACCTCGTCCATCTGCGCCAGCGCCTTGTTGATCTGGTCGATGCCGGCCGCCTGTTCCGAACTCGCATTGGCGATATCGGCGACGATATCGGCAACCGAGCGGATCGACTGCAGGATGTCCTTCAGCGAGTCGCCGGCGCGGTTGACGAGCTGCACGCCGTGCTCGACCTGACCCGACGAATTGACGATCAGATCCTTGATGTCCTTGGCTGCCTGCGACGAGCGCTGGGCAAGGCTGCGGACTTCGGACGCGACCACCGCGAAGCCACGGCCGGCTTCACCCGCGCGTGCGGCTTCGACAGCCGCATTCAGCGCCAGCAGATTGGTCTGGCGTGCGATCTCGTCGATGACCGAGATGATGTCAGAGATCTTGCGTGAGGATTCCTCGATGCCCGCCATCGCGGTGACCGCCTCGGCGACCACCGCTTCGCCGCGGCCAGCGACCTCGCGGGTTTCGCGGGTCAGTTCGTTGGCCCGCTGCGCGTTCTCCGCATTCTGCTTCACGGTCGCGGCGATTTCCTCCATCGAGGCCGAGGTCTCTTCCAGGCTCGCGGCCTGCTCCTCGGTGCGCTGCGAGAGATCGGTGGTCGCGGTCGCGATTTCGGCCGCGGCGTTCTGAATTTCCATCGAGGACGAAGCGATGCGCTGCACCGTATCCTGCAACTGCCCGATGGCGCCGTTGAAGTCGCTCTGGATCTTCTTGTACTCGGCGGTGAACTCCTTCGACACGCGATAGGTCAGGTTGCCCTTGGCAAGGTTCTCCAGACCTTGACCCAGTTCGGCCACGACTTCGGCCACGATGCGGGCCTGCTCGGCTTCGAGTCGCGCACGCTCATCGCGCTCGGCCTGTTCGCGGCGCGCGATCTCGGCTTCGCGCTCGGCCTCCATCCGCATCTTCTCGGCCAGCCGCATCTTGAACTCGTCGACCGCACCGGCAATGCCGCCGATTTCGTCCTTGCGACCGACGCCCGGCAGCACAACATCGAAATTGCCCGCGGCCAGTTCACGCATGCCCCCGGTCAAAGCGCGCAGCGGCTTGATCACGGTGAAGAACATGAAGATGGCGGTGGCGATAAGCATCGCCGCCACGAGGCCAGCCAGGAGTTCGTTGACGTGCTCAGAAAACTCCATCGTGCCAATAAACGCCTCGTTTTCGGCCTTTACCTGAGCGCGGGCGACATCCACGACGGTCGAAGACAACTTCTCCATCTCGGCGGCCAGCGGCAATGTGCGTTCGCGTGCTATTGTTGCTGCCTGCCGGTCAAGAGTGCCGGCTCGCTCCGCATCGCCGTTCGCCTGCGCAGCAATCGCCTCCGACCGGATCGCGGCGATCTCTTTGCCGCCAACCGAGTAGCTCTCGACCATACCCTTCAGCCGTTCGACATTCTCACCTGTCCGGCCTGAGGCACGAACATTTTCAAGCGCGCGAATAGCGAAGTATTCCGCACTCTTTCGCCGTGCCTCAAGATAATCAGCCGCGCGCTTCAAGTCTTCCGCCGTTGCGGCCAGACGCAGATCGCGAATACCGATCTGCATGCCACGGATCGAAGCCTTCGCGTCAATAACATCAGCTACGACCGCCTGTTCGCGATCAACATGCGCCTTGCTCCCCTGAACTCTGCTGTCCCCAATCAGTTGAGAACACACAATCGCCGCAACGAGCAGGACAGCAATCACGGATGAGATGGCGATCTTGGTGCTGATCGCAACATCCAGTGCCAATTTCTTGAACATCTGAATTTCCTGACCTCAATTGAATAATGCAATCTGGCGGAACCGGGGCGCGGTGCGTGACCGCGCCCCGTCAGAACTCAGAACTCTTCCCACTCGTCCTTGGCGACGGCAGTCGCCGCGCCCGAGCGGGCAACCGCTCGCGCGGCCGGCTTGCGGACAGGTGCGGCAGGCTTGGACTGCGCCGGGCGCTTGTGCAGCGGGGTCACGACCCTGGAGGAGTCCGAGCTGCTCAGCTTGTAGGCGCCGATCCGCTCGTCCATCGCGCCGGCCTGCTGTTCCAGCGTCCGCGCTGTCGCCGCATTCTCCTCGACCATCGCCGAGTTCTGCTGCGTCACCTCGTCCATCTGGGTCAGCGCCTTGTTGATCTGCTCGATCCCGCCGGCCTGTTCGTTGGAGGCCGTCGAGATGTCGGCCACGATGTCGGCAACCTGCTTGATCGATTCCAGGATCTCCTTCAGCGAGGTACCGGTCCGGTTGACGAGCTGCACGCCATCCTGGACCAGGGTCGAGGAATTCGTGATCAGGTCCTTGATGTCCTTGGCCGCCTGCGAGGAGCGCTGCGCGAGGCTGCGCACTTCGGACGCAACCACCGCAAAGCCGCGTCCCGCTTCGCCGGCGCGCGCCGCTTCGACCGCGGCATTGAGCGCCAGCAGATTGGTCTGGCGCGCGATTTCGTCGATCACCGAAATGATGTCGGCGATCTTGCGCGACGATTCCTCGATCCGGGCCATGGCCGAGACCGCCTCGGCCACCACTTCGCCGCCGCGGTCGGCGACCTCATGGGTGCCGCGGGTCAGATCGTTGGCGTGTTTCGCGTTCTCGGCGTTCTTTTTCACGGTCGCCGCGATCTGCTCCATCGAGGCCGAGGTCTCTTCCAGGCTGGCGGCCTGCTCCTCGGTGCGCTGCGACAGGTCGGTCGTGGCGGTGGAGATTTCAGCGGCCGCGCTCGAGACTTCCTGCGACGTGGTTTTGATCTCGCTCATGACCTCCGCCATGCTGTCGAGCAGCTCGTTGACGCCGCCGCAGAGCAACTCGAGTTCGCCGGTCTTGCCGGACATCGGAATCCGCTGGCTCAGGTCCTTGTTCTTGGCGGCAGTCACGGCATCGCGGGTCTGTTCGACCGCCATGCGCATCGCGGTGATGTCGGAGGCGAACTTCACGACCTTGAACGGCTTCCCGCTGGCGTCCATGATCGGGTTGTAGCTGGCCTGGATCCAGACCTCCTTGCCGCCCTTGCCGATGCGCTTGTATTGCGCCGCGTCGAATTCGCCGCGTCCAAGCTTCTCCCAGAAATGCTTGTACTCCACGCTTTGCCGATAGCCCGGCTCGACGAACATGCCGTGGTGCTGGCCCTTGACCTCCTGCAGGCTGTAACCAAGC
>CAZXJZ010000057.1:0-23466 GCA_964641065.1 uncultured Hyphomicrobiales bacterium
CCCCTGGCTCAGCGTCTGCCTGGCGCCTTCGAGCGTGGTGGCATCGACATACGGGCCGAGGTTTTGCGGCACGCCCTGCCAGACGAGGAACAGCGCGGCGACGATCGAGATCGGCAGCAGCACATAGAGCGTGCAGCGCGTGAGATCGACCCAGAAATTGCCGACGGTCTGCGCCGAACTGCGCGAGAAGGCGCGGATCAACGCCAGCAGCAGCGCAATGCCGGTTGCGGCCGAGACGAAGTTCTGCGTCGTCAGGCCGACCATCTGGCTGAAATAGCTCAGCGTGCTCTCGCCGCCGTAATTCTGCCAGTTGGTATTCGATGTGAAGCTTACCGCCGTGTTGAAGGAAAGATCGGGGGCGACCGGCGACTGGTCGGCCGGATTGAGCGGAAGAAGATGCTGCACCCGCAACAGCGCATAGAGCAGCGCGAAGCCCGCCGCGTTGAACAGCAGCATTGCAACCGTGTAGGTGAGCCAGTGCTGCTCCTTGTCTTGCTGCACGCCGGCGACGCGATAGAAAGCGGTCTCGACCGGACGCAATACCGGCGACAGGAATGTTTGTTGTCCCTCGAACACGCGCGCCATGTAGCGGCCGAGCGGAACGACAAGTGCAGTCAACAACGCGAAGTAAATCGCGATTTGAATCCAGCCATCGATCAGCATGATGCAATCCTCAAAAGCGCTCGGGGCGCAACAGCGCATAGGCGAGGTAACCAAGCAGGCCCGCCGTCACGAGACCGCCGAGCCAGAGTTCGACAATCATCAAGGCCTCCTCAGAGCCGGTCGCATGCATGGGCGTAAGCCGCCGCGGCGGCGAAAAAGCCGAAGCCCAGGAGCAACATCGCGATATCGAGCATGAGATTCTCCGCGAGACCGGTCACGCAGCGGAGATAGAAGCGGCCATGTAAAGAAGCGATCTGAGGTTCAGGCCGGCGTTATAAAGCGATTATAAACGGAGGCGCCCGGTCCGCTTCGGGTCGGCTGCAGAACTGCTTCTCGCGGCCGAAGCAGCGCGCGTGTGCTTTCGGCAGCGGTTCGTAGGTCAGCCGACATCCTGGGTTCTAAGTTGTCCCGCTGATGCCGAATGCACGCGCCGCCGATTTGCCCCTCCTGCGCAGATCGAGCACCACGCCGCGCGCTTCAGCGCCATCACCTTGTGCAGTGCCGCATCGAATTACCGCCGACTTTTGGACGTAAGTCACAATTAATTGTGCACTGCGGCATAATGTCGGAGTTCCACTTCACCGCGGCTACGATATCTGACCCCCGTTCTGAACCAACAGTCAGAAAGGAACCCTCCCGTCATGCCCGCCGCGCCCATGAGGCACGTTTCGCGTTTCGCCCTTCCCGGGGCTTCCATCGCGCTGGTGTCGTTGAGTCTGATCGGGTGTACGGAGGATCCTGGAGCCAATGCGGCGGCTCCGCAAACCTCGCCCCCTGAAGTCGGCGTGGTGACGCTCGTTCAATCTCCAAGGCCACATATTCGAGAATTGCCGGGACGTATTGTTCCCACGCGTGTGGCAGAGGTTCGGGCCCGCGCGTCCGGCATTGTGATGTCGCGCTCCTTTGAGCAAGGGAGTTCCGTAAAGGCTGGCGACCTTCTGTATTCACTCGACCCGACAACTTATGAGGTCGAACTCAAAGCAGCCGAAGCAGCTGTCCGCAAAGCCGAGGCTGTCCTGCGCCACGAAGAGCGCCAAGCGTCACGAATTGAATCGCTCGCATCGACAAACACAGCTTCGCCTGCTCAGGTTGAGACTGCAGTGGCGGAGTTGATGCAAGCGCGCGCTGACCTCGAGGCCCGGAAGGCCGATCGGGATCGTGCTGCACTGAAACTCGATTTCACAAAAATCACGGCTCCAATCAATGGCCGCATCGGGCGGGCCTTGGTTACCGAAGGTGCCCTGGTTGGTCAGGGCGAAGCCACGCACGTCGCGACGATTCAGCATATCGATTCGGTTTACGCCGACTTCACCCAGTCGATCAGCGAACTCACACGGCTGCGGCGTGCGTTCGAGAAGGGTGATCTCGAAAAGGTCGGCGCGGAGACTGCTCGGGTTCGGCTCGTTCTCGATATCGGGGAAACCTACCCTTACCTGGGGACGTTGCTGTTCTCCGAAACCACCGTCGATCCATCGACTGGCAAAGTAACATTGCGCGCGGAATTTCCGAACCCCAAGAACGAACTCCTGCCCGGCATGTATGTCCGCGTCCAGATCACCGAAGGGGTCGATCCGGACGCAATCGCGGTGCCGCAGCAGTCGGTCCGTCGCAACGACGCCGGCACCAGCGAAGTTTTCGTCGTTCGAGATGACAACCGGGCGATCCTAACGCCAGTCATCCTCGGACGCGCTGTGGACGATTATTGGATCGTCGAGCAAGGTTTGAAGCCGGGGGACCGAGTCGTGGTCGACGGCTTCCAGAAGTTTGTGCCGGGCGACTTGGTGTCTCCGAAGCCCTGGATAAAGCGCCCTGACAAACCGCAGCGAAACGCTCAGTTGAACGACGCGAACGCGGTTCGCTAGCGGGTGCCACGATGCCAAGCTTTTTTATCGACCGCCCCATCTTCGCATGGGTTGTGGCTATCCTGACTTGCCTTGGCGGCATACTTGCGATTCCGAATTTGCCAATCGCGCAGTATCCGATTATAGCGCCGCCGTCGATCTCGATATCGACGAGCTATCCCGGCGCCTCTCCGGAGAACCTTTACAATAGCGTCACGCGGCTGATCGAGGAGGAACTGAACGGCGCAAGTGGCATCCTGAATTTCGAATCCACAAGCGACTCGCTGGGTCAGGTTGAGATCATCGCGAACTTCGCGCCCGGCACGAATACCGAGAGCGCTTCGGTCGAGGTCCAAAATCGCATCAAGCGTGTCGAGGCTCGTTTGCCACGCGCCGTGATGCAGCAGGGCATTCTTATCGAGGAAGCCTCGAGCGCGGTTCTGCAGATCATTACGCTGCGATCGACGGACGGCAGCCTTGACGAAGTCGGCCTCGGCGACTTCATGATGCGAAACATTCTGGGCGAACTGCGACGCATCCCGGGGGTCGGGCGCGTCACGCTCTATTCGACCGAGCGATCCCTCCGCATCTGGATCGATCCCGTCAAACTGGTCGGGTATAACCTCAGCGCCGACGATGTCATCAAGGCGATCACTGCGCAGAATGCGCAGGTTGCATCCGGTGCTGTCGGCGCTGAACCCGCACCGTCGGACCAGCCGATCTCCGCGCTGGTGCTGGTCAAGGGACAGCTCAGCACGCCGGATGAATTCGGAGCAATCTTGCTCCGTGCAAACACGGACGGCTCGACCGTTCGTCTGCGCGATGTTGCGCGTATCGAGATCGGCGGCCTCAGCTACCAGTTTAACACCCGTCAGAATGGAGAGGCGGTGGCCGGCCTGTCGGTGCTGCTCTCTCCCACGGGGAACGCGCTTGCGACCGCAAACGCTGTCAAAGCCAAGATGGAAGAACTGTCCAATTTCTTCCCGGCCAACATCAAGTACGAGATTCCCTATAACATAACGCCGGTGGTGGAGGCCTCGATCAAGAAGGTCCTGATGACGCTTGCGGAAGCGGTCGTCCTGGTCTTCCTGGTGATGCTGCTGTTTCTCCAGAACATCCGCTACACCATCATTCCCACGATCGTCGTTCCGGTCGCTCTGCTCGGGGCCTGCGGCGTGTTGCTGCTCATGGGCCTTTCGATCAATCTGCTGACCATGTTTGCCATGGTCCTCGCCATTGGCATCCTCGTCGACGATGCGATCGTTGTCGTAGAGAACGTCGAACGGATCATGTCGGAAGAAGGCCTGTCGCCGAAAGAGGCGACTCGCAAGGCCATGGGACAGATTACCGGCGCCATCGTCGGCATCACCCTCGTGCTGATGTCCGTGTTCGTACCGATGGCCTTCTTTCCTGGTTCGGTCGGGATCATTTACCAGCAATTTTCGGTTACGATGGTTGCTGCAATCGGGTTCTCGGGCCTTTTGGCTTTGTCACTGACGCCCGCGTTATGCGCGACGATACTGAAACCCGTAGAGGCCGGGCATCACCATGCCAAGCGAGGCCTCTTCGGCTGGTTCAATCGCCGGATGGATGCGGCACGCGACGGTTATCGCAACGTGGTCGCGCAGCTGTTGCGTCGCACAGGCCGCGTGATGTTGATTTACGTTGCGATCCTGGTTGCGGTTGGCTGGGCGCTGCTCCGCCTGCCGGGCGGCTTCCTCCCCGTTGACGATCAAGGCTTCATCACCGTCGACGTGCAGACGCCGCCGGAAGCCTCGTACAGCCGCACATTGTCCGCGGTGAAGCAGACCGAAGACTATCTTCTCAAGCGCGACGGCGTCGACAAGGTCACCTTCCTGACCGGATTCAGCTTCCTCGGGCAGGGCTTGAATACGGCCCAGGCTTTCATTACGCTCAAACATTGGTCGGAACGGGATTCAAACAGTTCCTCAGCGCAGATCGTGGCGGACGCGAACGAGCATCTGACGAAGACCGTACGGGATGCAAAGATCACGGCGCTGCAGCCGCCGCCGATCGACAATCTTGGCAACTCGTCAGGGTTCAGTTTCAGACTGCAGGATCGCGGCCAGAGAGGCTATGCCGAATTGATGCGAGCCAAGGATCAACTGCTTGAGGCGGCCGCGCGCAGCCCGATCCTGCAGGACGTCTTTGTCGAGGGCTTGTCGCCGGCACCGCAAATCCAGCTGAATATCGACCGCGAGAAGGCCTCCGCGCTTGGCGTTTCCTTCGAGGAGATCAACAATACGATTTCGACAAATCTGGGCTCCAACTACGTCAACGATTTTCCCAATCGCGGACGCATGCAACGCGTCGTCGTCCAGGCAGATCGTCCGGCGCGCATGCAGGCGGAAGAGATCCTCGGCTATTACGTTAGAAACGCCCAGGGACAACTCGTCCCGCTGTCGTCCTTCGCAACCGTAAACTGGGCGGTAGGCCCGGCCCAGATCGTGGGGTTCAATTACTATCCGTCGGTGCGCATCAGCGGGTCGGCGAAGCCCGGCTTCACTTCAGGTGATGCAATCAGGGAAATGGAGCGGCTCGCAGGTCAGCTTCCACGTGGCTTTGGCTACGAATGGACGGGTCAATCTCTTCAGGAAAAGCAATCCGGTGCTCAGGCGCCATTGCTGCTCGCCCTTTCGGCCCTGCTGGTATTCCTGGTGCTGGCCGCGCTCTATGAAAGCTGGACAATACCGCTCGCGGTTCTGCTAACGGTGCCGCTTGGTATCCTAGGCGCAGTGGTTGCTGCGATGGTGCGAGGCCTGCCGAACGATGTCTATTTCACCGTCGCGCTGGTCACGATCATAGGACTCGCTGCCAAGGACGGCATCCTTATCATTGAGTTCGCAAAGTCGTTGCGCGAACAGGGCAAAAGCCTGATCGATGCCACCTTGGAAGCATGCCACCTGCGGTTCCGCCCGATCCTGATGACGGGCCTCGCATTCTGCTTTGGCGTTGCTCCGATGGTGATCGCGTCCGGCGCGAGCGCAAAAAGTCAGCACGCGCTTGGGTCCGTGGTCATGGGCGGCATGATTTCGGTGGTGATCCTGGCGCTGTTGCTCGTTCCGGTTTTCTTCGTGGTCGTGCAGCGCGCATTCGGCGACAAAACCTCGCGGAAAGCGTCCACGCTTGCGCCTTCGGAAACCGATGCGACTGCGCCGTCGCATCCCGTTTAGGTATGATGGGCGCTATGGCTAAATGAAACACGCCGAGCGCCCACGTCACCTGGCTCGTTAGACCCATAAGTTTCTTGGGTAGGCGGGCCGCCACTCGGACGGTCGGCGGCAGCGATCGTCGGCCATTCGGGCGGCAGTCACTGTGCGAAAGCGCTTTTTTTGGTACAGCTGGGGGGACTTGAACCTCCGACCTCCTGATCCACAGTCAGGCGCTCTAACCAACTGAGCTACAGCTGCATTCGCAAATACGGGGCTGGCAACGCGGCGCGGCCCGGCGAAGATGGCCGGAAACTAGGGGCTCGGACCCGGTTTGGCAAGCAATCCGAACCTGCCGGCGCTGACCTTTGGGCGCGGCGCCATCGCGGTTCCCGACAGGCACGCTGGCCGGCCTGCAGGCGAATGCCGGGCAAGAAAAAGCCCGGGCGAACGGCCCGGGCTGATCACTTCAAGCCTGCGATCGACGCGCGATCAGGCAGCCTTCTTGAAAGCTGTGGTCATGCCGGACTTGATCGGCTCCAGGCTTTCGGTCGCGACCTTCTGGGCCAGCGCGGTCAGATCCTTGGACTGCGCAGTGGCGGTCTCGAACTGCTTGCGCGCATGCGCGGTGGACAGCTCGATCATTTCCGACATCGACTTCGCGGTCATGATCTGGCTGTAGAAATCGAAGGCCGCATTGGTGTTGGCGCGGGCGGCGTCGATCAGGGCGAGGCCGTAATCGGAGGCGCCCTTGGAGGCGGTCGAGTAGCTCGACTCGATCATGTCGGTGGCGTCCTCGGTGACGGCCTTCATCTTTTCCCAATTGTCCTTGGCCTGCGACACGCTCTTTTCCGCGAGTTCGCGGAACGCGGCCGGGACTTCCATCTTGGGCATTTCAAAATTCGGCATTTCAAACGTCGGCATTTCGAAGGCGGACTTCTTCGTCTTTACGCTAGCTTCGGTCATGACTGATCCTTCCAGGGGGGCTGGGCTGAGCTGGCTGCGAACCACTCCATAGCATTGGTTATGGTGCATTGCAATAAAATTGTGCAACGCACCATTTTGCCAGTATATTCCGCCACTTAGCCCGATCGGGGGCCGTATTCGGGCAATTTCAGAGCGCCTTTATTCCGGTGCAGTCGGTGCGGAAGCCGCCTTATTCACAGCGGCTTCGAGGACGTATCCTTGGCGACCCGGGCCGCAGTGTCCGCCAGTTCCTTCGTTTGCTCGTTCAGGGCCTGGACCTGCGCTTTCACATATTCCGTTTGCAGGCGGACAACCTCCTGCACATCCTTGGCCTTGACCAGTTGCTGGGCGAATTCGAACGACGCCGCCATGTTGCGTTCGGCGAAGTTCATGGCGCGGCCGCCGACATCCATGGCGCCGCTGCGCGCGGTTTGCGCCCGCCCCTCGAAATCGGCCACCGCCTCATGCGCGGCCGTAATGAACCGGTCGAAGGCCTGGCGCGCCTGTTCCACACTCTGCTCGGCGAATTTGCGCATGTCTGCCGGCACTTCGAAGGGCTTCATGTGATCCATGGCTGTCCCCGTCCTTTGGTGAAGTTTGAGTTTTGCACAGTAACACGAGATCGAGGGCCGGGTTTCTCCGGCCGGGAAATTCGCCGCAGGCCAAGGCGCGCGGAATTAAGGTTATCCGCGACGGGTCCGGCCCCCGCATGGACGCAGGGCGGCACGCGGCCTATTAAGAATCTCTTAAAATGCAACGCCTTGGAGCAGGACAGCGCCTTTATCCGGCGTCACACGGACATGGACCGGCCACCCCCCGATACCCTGCGCGATCCCGCGGTCGCGGCGCATGCAAGCAGCGCCCGCCCGGCATGGCTGTTTGCGAGCGACGGCGCCCGCCTGATCTTTGCGAATGCCGCGGGCGCCGCCCTGCTCGGCCTGGCCCACCGCCGGGATGCCGGGCGATTCCAGGTGCCGCAGGAGCTTGCCGCCCGAATCGCGCGCAGTGCCGAGACGCTGCGGCCCGACGGCACGCCACGGCTGGAACGCCTGCGCGGGCTCGGCACCTCTCTCGGCCAACCGCTGACCTGCACCTGCGCCTATCTGCAACGGGAGGCGGGTTCCGCTATCCTTGTCGCCGCAACAGAGACCGCCGGCCCGGTGCCGACGCTCGCCGAACGCGTCCGCTATCTGATCGATGACGGAATCGAGGGACACAAGGCGGTTGCGGCCTTCGGCCCGGACCGGTCGCTCCTGCATGCGACGGCTGACGCCTTGTGCCGCATCGACAGGACCGCGTCACTCCGCGACCTCGACGATCCGGTCCACGGTATCGAGAGACTGAACATCGGTAACGGCCCGGACGCCATCGTGCTCGCCTTGTTTCCGGCGAATTCGCAGCCGATCACAAACGAACCGCCCGGCGCGAGTGTCAACGCGCAGCAGGATCTCCTCGATCTGTCACCCATTGCGGAGGCGATCACCGCGATGACCAGGGTGCCGCCGCGCAACGTCCCGCCAGACGATCGCAGACCATCCGCAGAGCGGCGGCATCCGTTGCGCTTCGTCTGGGAGACGGACGCGGAAAACCGGTTCACGATCAGCGGCGATGAGTTTCTCGCGCTGGCCGGACCGCGTACATCCAAGCTGCTCGGCCGCTTCTGGGGCGAAATATCGGCCAAGCTCGCACTCGACCCGGACGGTCTGGTCGCCAATGCATTGGTTTCGCGTTCTACCTGGTCCTCCATTGACGTGGTCTGGCCGACCGCAAACGACGCCACCGTTCCAGTTACGCTGTCCGCAATTCCGGTGTTCGATCACGCGCACGTCTTCCGCGGATATCGCGGACTTGGCGTGTGGCAGGGTACGACGCCAGCGGAAGATATCGATCGCGTCGACCCGACGATATCGGAACCGCAGCAATCCGAACCCGAGTTGCCGGCGCCTTCCGGGCCTTTCGAGGAAGCGGCGCCCGCACCAGCGACAGACACTCAGTCAGCGATTGAAGCGGCACAGCCGAGGCACGACCGTCCGGCGCGCTCGAGCGACGACATCTTCGACCTCAACGCCGCCCTGGACCGCGACACGACCGTGCCGCACGAGCCTGTCGATGTCTCGTTGCAAGCACATCAAGCGACCGACGACGTTCACCCGGATGCAAACGAAGACGACGTTGTACCGGCGGCCGATCTGTCGCCGCCTCCGGAAAACGTGGTCCCGTTTCCCGCCGCCTTTTCCGATCAGAAAACCAGCGGCCTGAATTCCGCCGAGCGAAGCGCGTTCCGCGATCTCGCCAGCCGGCTGAGCATGCGGCTGAAGGGCGCCGATGAACTCGCCCGCGGCCTTGTCGAGAAAGGCGATCCGCGCGACGAGGCACCCTATGTGCCGCCGTTACCGGCCGCCACATTGCAGGCGCCCGCGCAAGTGCAGACCGAGGCTCTTCCGGAGTTGCTTCCCGAAGACGACGACCTCGCGCTTCCGCGCCCTGTCCTCGAACAACTTCCGCTTGGCGTGTTGATCTATCGCGGATCAAATCTCCTCTACGCCAACCCCGCTTTCTTGAAACTGGCCGGGCATGATTCGCTGGCCGGTTTCGCGGACGCGGGCGGCCTCGATTCCCTGCTGGTGGAACTGAACGGAGCCGACGACGACGGCGGGCAGCGGTTGCGCATTGCTGCCGCGAGCGACAAACCGGCGATGGAAGGCCGCCTGGTCACGGCACCGGTCGCGGGCGAAGCCGCGATGGTGTTGACGCTGCAGCCGGCCCTGACTTCGGCTCGCGCAGCCACCGATGCGACGGAGTCCGCGGAGCTTGCCGCATTACTGGACCTCGCGAGCGATGGCGCCGTCACCCTCGACGCCGACTCACAGATCGTGGCCGCGACTGGACGCGCCGAAAGGCTGTTCGGCTACGATGCGGGTGCGCTGGCCGGCAAGCCATTCGGAGACCTGTTTGCCCCCGAAAGCGAGCGTATTGCGAGATCTCGCCTTGATCGCCTCGTCCGTGGAGCGGCAAGCTCGGACGACGACAGCGGCGAGATCATTGGCCGGCGTCGCCAGGGCGGCCTGATTTCGCTGCAACTCACGCTCGGCCGCGCCAATGTTTCAGGCGCGCGTTTCCACGCGCTGTTCCGCGACATGACGCGATGGAAGGAGGCACAGACCGACATGACGCTCGCACGCCAGCAGGCGGAAAAAGCGTCGGCGGCGAAATCCGAATTCCTCGCAAAGATCAGCCATGAGATGCGCACGCCGCTGAATGCCATCATCGGCTTTTCCGAGATCATGATGGAGGAGCGCTTCGGCCCGCTCGGCAACGAGCGCTACCGCGACTACCTGAAAGACATCAACTCCTCCGGCGCGCACGTAGTCTCACTGCTCAACGACCTGCTTGATCTGTCGAAGATCGAGGCCGGCAAGATGGAGCTCAGCTTCGAACGGGTCGATCTCAACGAGGTGACCCAGCAATCGGTTGCGATCATGCAGACGCAGGCGAGTCGCGCCCGCGTCATCGTGCGCACCGCGCTCTCGATGAATATTCCTGGCATCGTTGCCGATACCCGCTCGATCCGGCAGATCGTGCTCAATCTCCTGTCGAACTCGATCAAGTTCACGGGCGCCGGCGGTCAGGTGATTGTTTCGACGGCCGCGAACGATGACGGCCACGTCACGTTGCGGGTCCGCGACACCGGCATCGGCATGAGCGAGAAGGATATCGAAACCGCGTTGCAGCCGTTCCGGCAGATCGCGACCTCGTCGCGCACCGACGCAAGCGGAACCGGTCTCGGCCTCCCCCTGACCAAGGCGCTGGTCGAAGCCAACCGGGCGCGCTTTGAAATCAAGAGCGCGGTCAATGCCGGCACACTGGTCGAGATCGCATTTCCTGCCGCACGCGCCCTCGCCCAGTGACCGCCGCGCGCTTACCGGATTTTGACTGCAAACAGGCTTCAGCGGTCGCGTGATTGCGCTTTCGGCATGCATGGCGCCTCGCGGCCGGTGAGGTTGTGATCACCGGCACATTGACCCGTGCGTATCCGGTCAGACCAGGCGAGATCTGGCCACCAGCTGTTTCGGCATTCCGCTGCCCGGGCTTTCCCTTCGCTTCGGCTGACTTTCGCCATAGACGTTGCTAGACTTTGCGTGGGCGCGGCAAGACCGTTGGCTGCGCCGGAGCATGCGTCATGACCTTGCTGCGCATCCTTCTGGCCGTTCTTGCTCTGGTCGCTGCACCGCTTTCCGCACGCGCTGCCGAGGCCGTCGACCTGCTGCTGGTGTTGGCCGCCGATGTGTCTCGCAGCGTCGACCATACGAAATTCCAGTTGCAGCGCGACGGCTATGCCGCCGCCATCAACGATCCTCGGGTCATGAATGCGATCATGTCCGGTGCAAACCGCCGCATCGCGCTCTGCTACATCGAATGGTCCGGTGCCGGCGCACAGAAGGTCGTGATCGAATGGACTCTCATCGACGGTCCCGACGCGGCGCGCAAATTCGCCGACACGCTGGTGGAGGCGCCGCGCGCATTCGCCGATCGCACCTCGATCTCGGGAGCCATCGATTTCTCGATGGAGACGCTGGCACGCGCGCCGTTCGAGGCTTCCCGGCGTACCATCGACATCTCTGGCGACGGGACGCATAATTCAGGACGCGGCCTGCTCGCGGCCCGCGAAGATGCGCTCGCAACCGGCGTCACCATCAATGGCCTCGTGATCCTGAGCGAGAGCCCATTGCCCTGGAATCCGGAGCACACCAATCCGCCCGGCGGGCTGGCGAAATATTTCCAGGATAATGTCATCGGCGGACCCGGCGCCTTCGTCACGGTGGCCGAGAACTTTCAGTCGTTCGGTCAGGCGCTGATCTCGAAGCTGGTGGCGGAAATCGCCGAGGCGCCCGCTGACGGCACGACCGGTATTGCAGCGCATCCGTGAGACAATTCGTTGCAGGGCGCGTGCTGAGCCCGCCTGCGCAAGCCGCCTCCGGCAAAGCACCAGACTCTTCAATGGGCAACACCACAGTCTCGATTCATTCCAGACTACCTACAGTCTAGAAGCATTCTAACATATTGATCGGACAACGGAAATTGGCTTGACGCCCCGCGCTTTCCAGCCATTAGCTGGCCGAAATCGAACCGGGAGCGCACCGATGTCAAAGACCCGCATGTTGGCCATCGCGGCCGCAAGCGCAATTTCCGTTTGTTTGCCAGCGATCGCATCGGCGCAGGGCGAGGTGAACCTCTACACCTATCGCGAACAGAAATTGATCCAGCCGCTCCTCGATGCCTTCACCAAGGAGACCGGCATCAAGGTGAATGTGGTCTCGGCGTCGTCGGGTCTCGAACAGCGCATCAAGACCGAAGGCGCCAACAGCCCGGCCGACGTGCTGCTCACCGTCGATATCGGCCGTCTTGAAGACGCGGTGCAGGCCGGCATCACCCAGCCGATCAAGTCCGAAGTCATCGACAAGACCGTGCCGGCAGAATATCGCGACCCGGAAGGCCACTGGGCCGGCGTCTCGATGCGGGCGCGCGTCGTCTACGCGTCCAAGGACCGCGTGAAGCAGGACGCGATCACCTACGAGGAACTCGCCGATCCGAAATGGAAAGGCAGGATCTGCATCCGCTCCGGGCAACACATCTATAACAACGCCCTCATCGCGGCGATGATCGCCAAGCACGGCGAAGCCAAGGCCGAGGAATGGCTGAAGGGCCTGAAGGCCAATCTCGCGCAGAAGCCGTCCGGCGGCGACCGCGAGCAGGCGCGCGACGTCGCGGCCGGCAAGTGCGACATCGGCATCGGCAACACCTATTACTGGGCATTGATGCTGAAAAACCCGAGCCAGAAGGCCTGGGCGGACGCGACCAAGGTGATCCTGCCGACCTTCGCAGGCGGCGGCACGCATGTGAACGTGTCCGGCGTGGTGCTGGCCAAGAATGCGCCGAACAAGGCGAACGCGATGAAGCTGATCGAGTGGCTGGCCGGCGATACAGCGCAGCATATGTATGCCGACACCAACAACGAATATCCGGTGAAGGCCGGCATCAAGGCCAACGACGTCGTTGCGGGCTACGGCAAGCTCAATCCGGACCCGATGCCGCTGTCGAAGATTGCCCAGAACAAGAAGGCCGCGGCCAACCTCGTCGACAAGACTGGCTTCGATAACTGACGGTTACAGGCCCTCGCGAAAGCGGGGGCCGCCGACCGCCTCTAGCTGACCGTCTCTGGCTGACCGCCTCTAACGGTAAGAACAGTCCCAGGCGCGGGACGGCGCAGAGAGAACCCGAGATCCCCGTGGCGAACGTCTCATTATCGCTCCCGAGCCGGATACGACGTTCGCATCTTCTCGGCACATCCTTCCTCGTCATTCTCGCCGTCGCCGTCCTCCTCCCGCTCGCCAGCCTTGCGGTCTTCGCCTTTCGCGGCGATGCCGAGATATGGCCACACCTCGTCAATTACGTGCTGCCGCGCGCCACGCGTGACACTGCGGTGCTTCTGGCCGGGGTTGCCGTTCTGACCGCAATCGCGGGCATCGGCGCCGCCTGGACTGTAACGGCGTTCGACTTTCGCGGCCGCAATTCGCTGTGCTGGCTGTTGCCGCTGCCGCTCGCGTTCCCGACCTATATCGTCGCTTACGTCTATGTCGACATCTTCGACGCGATCGGACCGGTTCAATCGGCATTCCGGGCGCTGTTCGGGTATCGCACCGCGGGCGAATACTGGTTTCCCTCGGTGCGTTCGCTGCCTGGCGCGATTTTCGTCTTCAGCCTCGTGCTCTATCCTTACGTCTATCTCGCAGCGCGCGCGATGTTCCTGACGCAGAGCGCTTCGCTGATCGAGGTCGCCCGCACGCTGGGCGCGACGCGCTTCATGCTGGCGCGCCATGTCGCCTTGCCGCTGGCGCGGCCGGCACTTGCGGTCGGCCTCTCCCTGGTGCTGCTCGAAACACTGAACGACATCGGCGCCAGCGAGTATCTCGGCGTACAGACGCTGACGCTGTCGATCTTCACCACATGGATCAACCGGTCGAGCCTGCCGGGTGCGGCGCAGATCGCATGTGCGATGCTGGTGATCGTGGTCGCATTGATGGCGCTCGAGCGCTATGGACGCCGCCATCGCCGCTTCGTCACCTCGCCCCGGCGCCAACGTACGGTGCCGCGGATTCGCCTTGAAGGCAGGGGCGCGGTGTATGCCTTTCTCGGCTGCGCGCTACCGGTCGTGTTCGGGTTTGTCCTGCCGTTCGCCTATCTCGCCTGGCAGGTCGCCCTGCGGGGATTGCTGACAGGCTTCGATCCGGACCTGCTGCGCTATACCGCAACCACCGTCACGCTTGCTGCAACCGCGACCGCGATCGCGATCGGGCTCGGCCTCAGCGCCGCGATCGCCGTGCGCATGGTGCGCAGCCGATTCGCCGCCTCCTGCCTGGTGATCGCCGGCCTCGGTTATGCCATCCCCGGCACCGTTCTCGCGCTCGGACTGCTGTCGCCGCTGGTCGGCATCGACACCATCCTGAACGCGGTCTCGCGGGCGGCCGGCGGACCAAATCTCGGATTGATCGTTGCCGGCTCAAGCGCGGCGCTGATCATTGCCTATGTGATCCGCTTTCTCGCAATCGCCACCGGCTCCGCGCAAGCCGGGCTGGCGCGGATTTCGCCGGCGATCGACGACGTCGCCCGTACACTGGGCACGCGACCGTCCGGCATCGCCTGGCTCATTCACATGCCGCTGGCACGGCCGGCGCTGGGCGGCGCGGCGCTGCTGGTGTTCGTCGACTGCCTCAAGGAATTGCCGGCAACGCTGTTGCTGCGCCCGCTCAATGTCGAAACGCTGTCGACCTACATCTACCAGTTTGCGACGCGCGGAAATTTCGAAGAAGGATCGCTCGCCGCGCTGCTGATCGTCGCGGTCGGCATCCTGCCGGTGATCCATCTCACGCGATTTTCGGAGATCGCACCGGCCCCGGTGACGTCAAGTTCGCCGCGCTGAGCTGCCTCAGCGCGGGACAGCCTCAGTTATTGAACAGCTTCAGCTGGAACAGATACGTCAGGCCAAGCTTCGCCGTGATCTGATTCTCGCTGCCCACCTGCGTAATCGGCGAATCCGCGGCATCCCCGATCAGCTTGTCGTAGATGAACTCGCCGCGCACCGCCCATTTCGGCGCGAATTCGTAGCGAAAGTTGAATTCGGCGCCGACGCTCTTGAAGCCGCCGCCGGGCGAATAAGCGGCGAGCGTGCCCGAGAGCGCCGATTCCGCCGGCGTCACACCGAAATAGGTTTCCATGTAATCGCGGTTGGCGAAGGTGGCGCGCGGACCGACCGACCACAGCAGCACCGGGGATGCCCGGAAGATGAAGTCGAGGCCGGTTTCGCCGACAATGCCGCTGTGGCCGCCGAGGCCATAGCGAGCCGCGACCCAGGGGCGAATCCAGTCGAAAGTGTAGCCGACCTTGGCGCCCAGCTCGAAGGTCATGTCGACATCGTTCAGGCCGAACAATTCCGGATAATCCGAGGCCTTGCGCTCCGATTGCAGATTGAACGACGGCCCAAAGGACCAGCCACGGAGATCGGCACGACCGTCCTTCACGACGCCGTAGCCGGGCAGCTGCAGGTAATGCAGGGTGACAAACCCGGTCGGCCAGGCCTCGTAATTCTTGGACCCCGGATAATCCGGCCGCACCTGCACGCCGGCGCCCAGTTCGATCATCAGGTCATAGGGCTGCTCAACCACGACCGGTGCCTTCGCCGGCATCGGCGGAATATCGGCGGCAAAGGCACTCGAGCTGCCAAATGCCAGAGCGACGGCCAACAGAGGGCGTTTCATGTATCCGCGATCCTAATCCGGTCGAATTTCCCCACCGGCCTGTGTAGCAGCGACTGGTAAAAGAATTCGGTAAAATCTTACGCGCCCCGAATTTTGCGACTGGGTGTGCCTCATCGGTGTCACAGTAGGTTTCCAGGTGCGACCAAATTGCCGCCCGATCCAGCGTAGACCGACCGGCGGCGAGGCGAATCGGTCGGATACCGGACGCAACGGTGCCTTGGGACGCCGCAGGCCGGATACCTGCCGGCACTTGTCCCGGCCCCCAGCCGATATCCAGGGCCTTTCAGATCGTCACGCCTGTCAGTTGTCCGGGTGGCGACGCCGGTCCGGCAAGCCAAGCGGCCGATGAACAAGGGGGTTGTGAGCCAGCGGCTGATGAATCAGTACGGACGTGCGACCATACCGTCGATAGGCTAGGCTTTGATTCAGCTATTCGGCCCTGCCCCCCGGAGCGACAATGTCCGAAGAGAAGACCGTCCGCCGCATCCTGCATTTCAAGTTTACAATGCCCTCCGCAGAAGGCGCCCAGCTCCTGAAGATGCTGAAGACCTCGGCGCCCTATGCCACGATCTTCGGGGAGGTGAGTGTCCGGTTCCTGCAGAATGCCGATGACCGCGCGAAAATCCTCCAGATCGTGGAATACAACGCGCCGGAAACGATCGAAGCCAACCGGCAATCGCTCGCGTCGGACCCGAGGGTACAGGCCTATCTGCAGGTCTGGCGCTCAATGGCGCCGAACGTGGAAATGGACGTCTATCAGGAGCTCGAGGGGTAGCCTTCAGTTTAGCCACCGCAAAGACGGGGCGTCCGACAATTTCCCTTAACTACTACGTTCTCTTTGACCAACTTGACCTCGGTTTTTCACTATCAGAGCCGGCCTACTCTCTGAGGCTTATTGGGCTTTTACTCGCGGCGAAGGAACTAAACATCGCCGCGAGAAATCAGCAAAAACGGATGACAATTGGCGTGTTTCTTCGCGACGACATTTACGCTCATCTTAAATTCGAAGATAAAAACAAGATAACAGAAAACTTCGCAGCGCCAGTGTATTGGGATCACGGACCAAACCATCGAACTTTAAGAAGCCTCATGGAAAAGCGGTTTGGCTATGAAGCAGCTATACGACTTTTCGGTAATTGGCTTTTATGCACCAGGTGGCGGCGGTGGTGGTGCCGAATACGTTTGGAAATACAAGGATCAAAAAAGCACCTTTAACGAAAGCGCAAGTCAGTTTCGTGTGCATTCAGGTTTTAAAGACGTACTTGGTCTGAAAAAGTTTGTGCGCTCGGAGTGAGCGGGGAAACAGTGCTCAGTTCAACATTCTGAATGCCCCCCGGCCCGGGCCGAGCACTAACTCCGCAATTCCGCCAGCCCCTCATACAGTTTCAGCGCTTCGGGGTTGGCCAATGCCTCGGTGTTCTTCACCGGGCGGCCATGAACCACGTCGCGCACCGCAAGCTCGGTGATCTTTCCCGACTTGGTGCGCGGAATATCGGCGATCTGGATGATCTTCGCCGGCACGTGACGCGGAGTCGCGCCGGTCCGGATCTTCTTCTTGATGGTATCGCGCAGTGCATCGTCGAGCGTGACGCCGTCCTTGCACCGCACGAACAGGACCACGCGCACGTCGCCGTCGAAATCCTGGCCGATCGCGATCGCCTCCATCACGTCCGGAATCTGTTCGACCTGCGCATAGATCTCGGCGGTGCCGATGCGCACGCCGCCCGGATTGAGCGTCGCGTCGGAACGGCCATGGATGATCAGCCCGCCATGCCTGGTCCATTCAGCGAAATCGCCATGACACCACACGTTTGGAAAACGCTCGAAATAGGCGGCGCGATACTTCTTGCCGTCCGGGTCGTTCCAGAACATCACCGGCATCGACGTGAACGGCTTCACGCAGACCAGTTCGCCCTTTTCCTGCTCGATATGCTTGCCGTCGTCCGACCAGACGTCGACCGCCATGCCGAGACCGGCCGCCTGGATCTCGCCGCGATAGACGGGCGCCGTCGGATCGCCCAGCACAAAGCAGGATACGATGTCGGTCCCGCCCGAGATCGACGCCAGGTGAAGGTCTGCCTTGATGTCCGAATAGACGTAATCGAAGCTCTCGGCCGCCAACGGCGATCCGGTCGATGTCATCACGCGCACCGACGAGAGATCATGCGTCTTTGCCGGATGCACGCCGGCCTTCTTCAACGCATCGATGTATTTCGCCGAGGTGCCGAACAGCGTGATCTTCTCGTCCTGCGCATAGTCGAACAGCACGTCGGGTTTCGGCGCGAATGGCGAACCATCCCACAGGATCAGGGTCGCTCCGGCACCGATGCCGGACACCAGCCAGTTCCACATCATCCAGCCGAGCGTTGTGAAATAGAAAACGCGGTCACCATCGCGCACGTCGCTTTGCAGGCGATGCTCCTTCAGGTGCTGCAACAGCGTGCCGCCGCCACCGTGCACGATGCATTTCGGCACGCCGGTGGTTCCTGACGAATACAGGATATAGACGGGGTGGTTGAACGGGACGCGGGTGAAGGTCACCGGCTTTGCGGAGAAACCCTTGAGAAAACCGTCAAGGGTGACGGCGCGCGGCACCGCGGCTGCGACCGCCTCCGCCGTCCCGAGATAGGGCACGATCACCACCTTTTTCGCCGTAGGCAGCTGCCCGGCGATGGCGGTCAGACGGCTGGTCAGGTCGATCGACTTACCATTGTACCAATACCCGTCCACGGCGATGAAGATGCTCGCCTCGATCTGTCCGAATCGGTCGAGTACGCCCCGTTCGCCGAAATCCGGCGAGCAACTCGACCAGATCGCGCCGAGGGAGGTCACTGCCAGCATCAGCCCGACGGATTCCGGCAGATTGGGCAGCATCGCCGCGACCCGGTCGCCCTTCCCGATTCCTGCCGCAGCGAGGGCCTGCTGCGCGCGCGACACGAAGGCATGCAGCTCATCCCAGGACCAGCGATAGGACACCTTGTCCTCGCCCCGGAACACCAGCGCATCGCCCGGACCCGTCTTGCGCAGCAGATTCTCGGCGAAGTTGATCTGGGCGTCGGGAAAGAATTGTGCGCCGGGCATCCTGTCGCCGTCGGTCAGAAGACGGCCGCCCTTCTCGCCGATCACGCCGCAATAATCCCAGATCTGGTCCCAGAACAGGTCGGGATGCGCCACCGACCAGGCATGCAACTCCTTGTAATTCTTACATGCGAGGCCGTGCCGGGCGTTGATCTGCCGCATGAAATCCATGACCTGGGTCGCGGCCGCGCGCTCCGGGCTGGGCGTCCATAGCGGTGTATCGTTCATCGAAGTCCCCCTCCGGCCGAATGAGTGTAACCGGGCCTCCGCATACACCAAAATTGGCCGGGTCAACGGGTGGTATAGGCCACGAAAGCGTCACAGAGGGATGGTGTTTTCGATCAAAGCGCATGGTTGCGCCCTCCGTCTCATGGCCCGTATAGTTTGGCCGCCTCGAAACCGGAAAACATGACGTTGTCAGCAGTCCTTGGCTTCAAACGCCTGGCTTTCGCGGTCGGCGCCCTTGTTCTGGGCGTGTTCGGGGCACTGGCGGTGGTCTCGTTCCTGATCCCCAAGGATCACGTCCGTGAGGCCGTGAAGTCCGAGATTCGCGCGGCCACCGGCCTCGATCCGTCGCTGCGCGGGGATGTTTCGGTTTCGCTCTTCCCTTACGGCCAGGTGACGCTGACCGATGTGGCGCTGGGCGAGGGGGCGAGCGAGCCGCCCTTGCAGGCCGCGCGTCTGGTGGCGCGTCTCAGTTTCCTGCCGCTTCTTCTGGGCCGCATCGACGTTGCCGATATCACGCTCGCCGAGCCGCGGATCGTGGTGACGGTAGATGACGGCGGGAACTCCAACTGGGGCAAGCTGCTGTCCTCACTCGGCCGCTCCGTCAGGCCGGAAGCGCCGTCTTTCTCGGAAATCCGCATCGACCGCGGCACCGTGATCGTGCGTGACGATTACCGCAAGATCTACGAGTACATTACCAATGCCGATCTGTCGCTGGCCTGGCCTGCCATCTCGCGGAGCTTCGCGGTTACCGGGAGCGCGCATTATCGCGGCGAGAATCTCGAAATCGGCGTCACGCTGGCCAATTTCGCAGCCGCGCTTCAGGGCGAACGCTCGACATTGAAAGTGCGGGTGGCCGGCGCCCCGTTGAAGTTCACATTCGATGGCGCGATAGCGACGCGGCCGACCCTGAAAATCGAGGGCGCCACATCTGCCGACTCTCCGTCGCTCCGGCGCGCGCTGGTCTGGCTCGGCAAAAAGCCTTTGCCAGGCGGCGGCTTTGAACGGCTCTCGCTCAAGGCACAGACCAATGTTGTCGGCGGCACCATAGCGTTGTCACAGGTCAATCTTGAGCTCGACGGCAATATCGCCGAGGGGGTGCTGACCTTCGCGGCTGACGGACGCCAGACACTGCAGGGCACGCTCGCGGTCGATCATCTCGATCTGACGCCGTATCTGTCGACCGTGCGGTTGCTGACCGCGGCCGAACGCGAATGGAGCCGCTCACGGCTTGATCTCGATGGGCTTTCAACCGCCGACCTTGACCTGCGACTGTCTGCGGGAAAGGTCACGATCGGCGCGACGAGCCTTGGACGCACCGCCATTGCAACCAACCTGCGTGCGGGCAAGCTCGGAATCACCATCGGCGAATCGCGCGGCTTCGGTGGCGTGATCCGCGGCAGCATCGGACTCGCCAAGTCCGAACAGGGCGCTACCTTTGCCTCGCAGCTTCAGTTCGATGGCGTCAACCTGGAGCGCTGCATCGGCGAATTGTTCGGCCTCAAGCGGATCGAGGGCAAGGGCAGCATGACGGTGTCGCTCGAAGGCACCGGCGCGAGTGTCTATGCACTGACGCGCACACTGGATGGCGAAGCGACTCTGACCGGTACCAAGGGGGCTTTGACCGGGCTCAATGTCGAGCAATTGCTGCGACGGCTGGAACGCCGGCCATTGTCGGGAGGCAGCGAGTTCCGCAGCGGACGTACACCGTTCGACACGCTCGCGGTTCGTATGAAAATCACCCAGGGCAACGTGACCGTCGAGGATGTGAATTTGGGTGGCCCCGCTGTTCGGCTCGCGCTCACCGGCGAGGCTTCAATTCCGGCTCGAGATCTGGACCTCAAGGGCGTGGCGACGCTGGTCTCCACTACTGCAAGCGCCAAACCGTTCGAGTTGCCTTTTGCGGTTCAGGGCGCGTGGGACGATCCGCTTCTGGTTCCGGATGCGCAGATCCTGATCCAGCGGTCGGGCGCCGCGGCTCCTCTGCTCGAGGCCTTGCGCGCGCGCCGCGGCCCATCGACCCAGCCTTCCAATTCGACTGCGGCGGATGAGGAGACCCCGACGCCCGCAGTGATCCCGCTGAGCAAGGACGCGTCCACGCCGCCCGCCAAAGCGTCCGAGATCAAGCGAGACCGCTCCCCCGCGCAGGAACGGGAAGCGGCCGCCCCCGTCGGCGCCGGTGCGTCACCGGAACCCGAATCCATTCCAGCGGCGACGGGCGGCGCAAAGCCAGCCGTCGGCCCGTCCGGAAAAGGCCAATAAACCCATCGTCAGCGAGACCGTCCGTGGCAGCGGCGGCGCATTGGACTATGATTCGCGTTACGCGAATCAGAGATTGCGGATGCTATTTTCCACGCTGCGAACCTTGGTGAAGGTCGCCGTCGCTTCGCTTATCGTCGGCACCATCCTCTCGCATTTCGGCATCACCGCCGAGGCGCTGCTGCGTGAAGCTGGCGTCACGCCCGAGCGCGTGACCGAATATGGGCAGCGCGCCTGGGATTGGGCCGCGCCGAACCTGATGCTCGGCGCGATGGTAATCATCCCGGTCTGGTTCCTGGTCTTTTTGTTCCGGCCGCCGGGCGCGAAGAGCGAGTGAGCATTTCGGCTCGCCGCAAACTGGACGTGCCCGAGTCGATCAGGCCGCCTCCTCGCTCCCATCCTTGACCACCGAGAGCGCGTCGCTTCGCGCGCCGGTCGCGGCCGGCGCATCGGCACCGCTCCGCGTAACTTCACTTCCCATCCGCCGCTTCATGACGACACGGTCGCCCGGCGTCTTGTCGAGAACGAGGCGCGTCACATCCGGCCGTGCGTAATGCCCGGCCGGGTCGGCCGCCGCCTTCGCAAGAGCGATCATGCCGAGATCGATATCGGCGTAGACGAGCCCCTCCTCGGTCTCCGGCATCGGCGCATGCATCAACTGCCCGTCCGGCGCGTAGATGGTTGCGAAGCCACCGCCCTGCAGAAGCAACTGCTTCTTCATGTCGTCGCCGCACAGCATCTCGATCATCTCCTTCGAGACCACCGCGCAGGGCGCAATGACGAAGCAGCCACCCTCGACCGCGTAGATGCGGCTGGCAGCGTTATTGACTTCCGGCCCGAGCGCATAGGCGCCGCCGCGATACAGCGAGAAGCTCGGCCATGCCGCGATATGCACCTGCTCGTTCTGCGCATACATGGCGTATTTCGACAGCGGCTGCAGATGCTCCCAGCAGCACAGCGCGCCGACCCGGCCGAGCGGCGTGTCGAAAACGGTGAGATCGGAGCCGTCGCCTTCGCCATAAACGGTGCGTTCGACATGCGTCGGCTTCAGCTTGCGCCGCATCGCGATCGTTTCGCCATCCGGCCCGATGATCCATTGCCCCATATAGAGCGAGCCGCCCTGCTTCTCGCTGTGGCCCATGACGACCATGATGTTGTTGTCCTTGGCGGCCTTGGCGAGGCGTTCGGCCTGCGGTGAGCCATAGACCAGCGAATTGTCATGATAGCGCTGGACGAACTGCATGCCCCAGGCGGGTGAATCCAGCCAGATGAACCACGGATAGCCCGGGATGAAGGTTTCCGGGAACGCGATCAGCGACGCGCCATTCGCGGCCGCCTCCTCGATCAGCGAGACGCATTTGTCGACGGTCTTGTCGAGGTCAAGAAACACCGGTGCGGCCTGCACGGCGGCGGCCTTGAACTTCGGATGAGTGACAGACATTGGCAGCTCTCCCTCTGCAACGGCGTTCCCGCCGCATCTCTGCGGACAGGATAGAGCCGCCCCATGCCGCCCGCTTGTTTCCGCCTCCCGCCGGACTTGACTGAGCGTCGCAACGCCGGGCGTCGATTTGCCTCATTTTTCGCGTGGACAGGTCGACGCGCGTTGCTACGCTTGGGCCCCATGCACAGGATGTGGTCCACAGACATTGTGGAAGCGCGCGACCGGCTCTCCTACTGGATCGAGGCGGTCTGCAACACCTATGTGCAGCTTGAATGCGATACACCGCAGCGCGATAGGGTCTTCAACGGTACCATCGAGGCTAACCGGCTCGCGACACTCGGGCTGTCGCGCGTGACATCGTCGCCGCAATGGGTGCGGCGCACGCCGCAGAAGATCGCACGCGCCACCGAGGACTATTTCCTCGTCAGCATCCAGACCAAAGGCCGCGGCAAGATCGTACAGGACGGTCGCATTGCCGATCTCGCGCCCGGCGACTTCGCGCTCTACGACTCGACACGGCCTTACGAACTGATTTTCGACGAACCGTTCCAGCAGCACGTGCTGCAGTTGCCCGGTGCCGTTCTGCGCGGCCGACTGCGCAACACCGAGACGCTGACCGCGCGCAAGGTTTGCGGCGACCGCGGCGCCGGGCATTTGATGATCGGCATGATCGAGACCCTCGCTGCCGATATCGACACGCTGGAAGCCGGGTCGGTTGCCGCCATCGCCGAGAGCGTCGAGAATATCCTGGTCGCCGGCTTGTGTTCGCTGCCCGGCACCGCCGATCCTGCTGTGTCGCAACTCACCGCCTACCATCGTGATCAGATCAAGACTTACGTCCTGCGCCACTTGCGCGATCCGCAATTGTCGGTGCAGGCGATCGCCGCGCATCTGCGATTGTCGTCGAGCACGATCTACCGGGCCTTCGCGGGCGAGCCGATTTCACTTAACAGCTGGATCTGGAACCAGCGTCTCGACGGCGCCAAGCGCGACGTCTGCGATCCCGCCCT
>CAZXJZ010000058.1:0-22684 GCA_964641065.1 uncultured Hyphomicrobiales bacterium
CACTAGTCTGGGGGACTAGGGGTCGTGGGTTCGAATCCCGCCGCTCCGACCATTTATGTCTATGATTTTAAATCGTTTTTGTTTTCTATTTCGCTACGATCGCGTGGGTGAACTCAGCGGTGTCGCACATGTCGCCACCGCCCCCGGCGGGGTTGACGCTTGAGTTTCATTGCAGTCCGCCACTGAAGGATGAAGAGGTTCAAGACTACAACCAGCCTGGAAATTGCTCGTCGACGTGACAAACTTGCTCGGTCTCGGGGGCGTCGAGCGAGCACAAACACCGAGCAATGCTCGCGAGCAATCGACTTCTCTCAGCCGCGACTTCGCGTCAGATACGTCTTCGATCCCACCAAGACCGGGCATACCACTGTTCGGCTAGCGCGGCTCACCGGCCGCGACTACGCACTCGTCGAACTTCGAAGCGGCGAAGTCGCGCAGATCCCTGTCGCGCCGCATCGCTCGGAGTTCATCCGATATAACGACACGACCAGATTTCCCACTAATTTGGCACTCGCTACGAATCTAACTTCAAGCAAATGGTTGCATGCGAGGGTCTTCACCGAGGTCACCCGTAAGCTGGAGTTGCCCCATCAGGCTCGATACAGTGTCGAAGTCCACAACCGCGTGATGACACGCGGTGCTGATGTCACGAAACGCGCGATAAACCGGATTGCCCTCATAAAGACCAAGCGCGCCTGACGCAGCATAAAGCCGTTCTATCGCTCGCCTGCTCAACTCGACAACGTATGCGGCATCCCATCGCATTTGAATGCGATCCTCCGCCGACATCGGCGCCTTGTCGACCACTATAAAAGCGTCGAAGCGATCGCACATGTCGTTGATGAGGCGCCGTGCCGCGGCGATCTCAGCTGCCGATTCGGCCACCCGCTTCTGCATGAGCGGGTTCTTCGCCTTGGCAACACCGTAAGGATTCTTCCGCGTCGACGTCATATCGACAAACGCCCTCAATCCGCCCTCCGCCATTCCGAGAACCGAACTCGACAGCATGGCGGGCAGACCCGAGTAAACCGATAAGCGGTACACAGGAGACTTCGTGTGCGGGCTAAGGCCAAGAAATGTTGGGAACGTCGGAACCACCCGATGCTTCGGCACAAAGGCGTTCTTTACGATGATATCCTTCGAGCCCGATCCCCGCATTCCCAGCGTATGCCAAGTGTCTTCCAGTTCGACATCCGCGAGCGGAACCATGACATGGTGCATGATCGGGTCGCTGGCACCCGGCCTGCCATTTTTTGCACCGACGATGAACCAGGGAGAGTGATCAGACCCGCTGCCGAACATCCAGCGTCCTGTCAGGCGCCAGCCGTTCTCTACCGGCTCCAAAGTGCCCCCAGGCGCCAGCGAACCGGCGACCAGATTGTCAGCGTCGCCTTCGTAAACTTCCCGCTGACATTCCTCCGGAAACCTTCCGATGATGTAGTCGTGCGCCACGCACACCATCAGCACCCAGCTCGCTGCTGAGCATACGTTGCCAATTTCCGCGCATGTCCAAATCAGTGAGCTTGGCGAAAGCTCGTATCCGCCGTACTTTTTGGGCGTGATCAGACGCGACAATCCCGACTCCCTGAGCGCGTTCGCTGCGTCATCGCTCAGGCGACGCATCCGGTCGCTCTCATTGGTCGTCGCTGCGAGGCGGGGAAGGATAGAACGCGTCGCGCTCTTGTAATCGAAATCGGAGCCAAGATTACTCGGCCTCTCAACCGCGTTCCGCGCGACCGCACTGCTCATTTTTATCTCCTGCCTTGCGACGCACGCTCCGAGCGAACAGCAATGGCTCCAGAGCTGGGCTCTGCGCTCTTCCGCGCTTATCACTCCGACTGAGCGATCGACGCCATCCCATGATCCCGCACGTCTCAGCTTTTCTGGTAGCACCTCTAATCTTGGTCAGGATGGCGACCTTGTTGCCCCAAAGTCAAATTCATAGTTATAATTTCCTGCATGAAGCCGAGTAATGAACATATCGATCTCAATCTGCTTCGGGTTTTCTTCGCTATCTGGGATCTCCGAAGTCTCACCGCAGCGGGCGATCGCCTCGGTCTGACCCAACCCGCCATCAGCCACGCGCTAAGGCGCTTGAGAGACCGTTTCGGGGATCCACTTTTTATCAGAGCTGCGAATCGGATGCTTCCAACCGACGCCGCCGTCCGGTTGCATGAACCGCTCGATCAAGCCTTTGCGCTGCTGAACCGTGCCCTACAGAGCAGCGCGACTTTCGACCCGAAAGTCACAGAACGAACCTTCAGAGTTGCCATGTCGGATATCGCGGAGGCCTATATGTTGCCCCGCCTCATGGGAGAACTGTCGCGCCGCTCTCCTTTTGTCCGCGTCGACATCGTCCCGCTGGTCCCGGACCGCCTTCCAAGCTCCATGCGCTCCGGAGAAATAGATTTGGCGATTGGTGCCGTGAACTCGTCCTCAAAAGATCTGACGAGCATTGATACGTTCTCAGACAGTTATATTTGCATGGTTCGTTCCAAGCATCCGATCGCAGAGTCTCACCTCACGCGAGAAAATTTCGCAAAGCTTCGGTTCTTCTTCGCGAGAACCACATCAACGATTTATCAGCTGGCAGAGCAATCCCTCGGCGATGAAGATGCCCGTCCCCGGATCGCTGTGCGCGGTCACTTTACGACCGCTCCTGAGATCGTTCGCAATTCAGATCTGGCGGCCATCTTTCCAAGACAGCTGGCGCTGAGCCTTCATCGGGCCAAAGACTTCCGGCTCCTGAATCTCCCGTTCGAACTGCCCACGATAGAGGTTAAAGTGCATAGCCACATGCGCTTCGCCAACGACACCGGCATCAAATGGATGTGCCAAACATGCACAGCGCTGCTTAAGAGCTCCATCAGCGCTTCGGCCGCCAAGAAAACCCTTACCATCGGCGGCCGTGCATAATGTTGGCAACAAACCGTTCGCCTGACCGATGCAGACGCGCAGCCCCTTCGCCCGACGGATGATGCGCAACAAGACCATTCGCGGCGGCGCATTATCAGTGTTCATACAGCGAATTATCGCCATGAATTGGACTAAGTATGCCGAGGGAGATAATCTGGAAGCTTGGTTGCTAACAACATCAAACTTTTGCGCTGTTAGGGGCTGAAGCGCATATCCCTCGACGAACAATCGCGCTGCGCTATCGACATCGTGTTTGGCGATGCGTGGTGCGTGACAAACCTGCTCACGCGGACGGGAGCTTGGTCTGAACGTATGACGCGTATTGCGATTGAGCACGGGCTTATCCTTACAATGGATCGTGACAATCGCGTCATCGAGAACGGACGGGTCGTCCTCGAGGGCTGCCATATCGCCGCGGTCGAGCAATCTGACGGCGAACCCTTGCAAGATTGCGATGTGGTGATCGATGCTGCGGGCAAGATTGTAATGCCGGGGCTGGTCAACTCGCATACGCATCTCTGCATGGTTTTCGGCCGCACTATCGGCCCGGAGCGGCGCCTCCTGGAATGGCTTGAATTGCTGATGCCAATTATGGCCGCGATGGACGGGGAAGCCCTCTACATCGCCGAGCTGCTCGGTTGCGTCGAGAATATCAAGAACGGCAATACGAGCCTTGTCGAAAATATATTCATGCCGCCTCACGCGGCCTCTGATCCCGAGGACGCGGCGTTCCGCGCACTGCGCGATAGTGGAATCCGCGGTACCGTCGCGCGCGCAACCGAAATGCGCCATTTTGACCAACGGTTCTGCGAGACGCCGGCCGAGCAGGCGATGCGCGTTGAGCGTCTTGCCGCAAAATGGCACGGGTCCGAAGACGACCGTCTGCACCTTTCGATCGGCCCCCTGCTCCCATGGGTCATGGACGAGCGCGGGTTCCGTGAGACTCGCCGGATTGCACGCGAAAACAGGCTCTCGCTACACATGCACGTAGCCGAATCTCCTGAATTCAACCACATGATCTCAAGTCACTTCGGACGCGAGATTCGACAGGTCGAGCTACTAGAGGAGTTTGGTTGTCTCGGCCCGGATGTTCAGGCTGTTGCCTGCTCGGATGTTTCCCCGCGGGAAATCGAGTTATTGGCCGCGAGCGGCACCGCCGTCCTGTTTGACTCACCGACACGGCTCTTCTGGGGCACCGGATTTCCACCGATCGGAGATTTCCTGACCGCGGGCGTAACCTGCGGTGTTGCGACCAACGGCGCCGCCGCCAATTGCGGCCAGGATATTTTCGAAAGCATGAAATATTCCTGCGCGACGGCCAAGACAGCCGCGAACGATCCCCGTGCGCTGACTGCTGCGCGGGCACTGCGGATGGCGACCGTAGAGGGCGCGCGGGCTATTGGTCGTCCCGAAACCGGTTCAATCGAAATTGGCAAGCGCGCTGACCTGATTACGGTTGAAACGCGCCAGCCGCACCTCACGCCGCTCCTCGACCCGGTGAAAGCGCTTGTCTACAGCGCACGCGGTAGCGACGTCCGCGATGCCGTGATCGACGGAAAGGTCGTCATGCAAAACCGCAAGTTCGTGACGATCGATGAAGATGCTCTCCTCGTGGAAGCCGGACGGATGGCACGCCGCTGTGCCGAGCGGGCGGGCATTAAACTCCCGACGCTAAACACCCAGATCTCTGTACATGCTTAAACTGGTTTCCATACTCGCTGCCCTGATCGTCTGGGGATTGATGTCCCTGACGCTTCCGCCGGAAATCTTCCCAGGCCCAATTGAGACCGCACAGGTTTTGTGGGGCGAGATTGTGGGTGGTCGCGTCGAGTTGGATCTGGCCATGACGATGTTGCGAGTCGTGGGCGGCCTCCTGCTCTCGCTGATAATCGGCATTCCTGTCGGAATATTGATGGGGCTCAACAGGCGGGCCGAAGCTGTCTTGGACGTGTGGGTCATGGTCGGGCTGACTGTGCCCAGCCTCTGCTACGCCATTGTCGCCTTCATGTGGTTTGGGCTGAATGAGACCGCGGCCATAATCGCCATAGGGATAACTGCCGCTCCGGCGATTGCGATCAACATTTGGGAAGGCGTAAAGAACATCGATACTAAACTCATCGCGATGGCTCGGGTATTCGAGGCGTCGCGGCCGGTCATCCTGCGCCGCGTGCTTGTGCCGCAAATCGTTCCCTACATCATGGCTTCCGCCCGCTTCGGGCTCGGGATCATCTGGAAGATTACCGTTCTGGTGGAGTTGATTGGCCGCCCGAACGGCGTCGGTTTCAAGCTCTTCTACTGGTACCAATTGGCCGACATGCGACAAGTCCTCGCGTGGACACTTCTGTTCACCATCATCATGCTGATAATTGAGCTGCTCATTCTCAAGCCTATCGAGAAGCGTCTCTTCGCGTGGCGCCCACAGGTGACGGTATGAAGCCGGCTATCGAGGTCGTTTCGCTTCGGAAGAGTTTTCCTGGCCACGATGGTGCCTCCCGTCAGGTGCTTAAGGACCTCAACCTGGAAGTCGGCGACGGCGAATTTCTCTGCGTGCTGGGCGCCTCGGGCTGTGGCAAATCGACCTTGCTCAATGTGCTTGCGGGGCTCGACAAGTCCTACGAGGGCGAGGTGAGCGTGAGTGGCAGCCGCGTGGGTTATATGTTCCAAGAGCCGCGCTTGCTCCCCTGGCTTACCGCAGAAGGAAATCTCGACTTCGCACTTAGTAACTGCCGGGTGCCCGCCAACCGATGGAACGAATTGAAGTCACGCTATCTGGCGATGACGGGACTTTCGGCCTTTCGCGATTACTATCCCAATCAAATCTCGGGAGGCATGGCGCAACGCCTTGCCCTGGTGCGGGCGTTGTGCGTGGAGCCCGGCATCCTCCTGATGGACGAACCTTTCTCCGGACTCGATGAGATCACGGCACAGCGTATTCGCGCCGATCTTCTGTCGATATGGCACGAGACGCGCAAGACAATCGTCTTCGTTACACACAATGCTTATGAAGCCTGTTTCCTTGCAGACCGCATCCTGGTGATGTCGGGCGGCGCGTTTCGTCAGGAGCTTCGCGTTCCAATCGCGCGGCCCCGGAGCTACGACGACCTGGCGATCTTCGAACTTAGCCGCGACCTCATCAGGGCTTTCGGGGATGAGATCGATCGGGAGGCGGCGACGCGGTTTGCCGAACCAGTTTCGGAGCCTAGATCGGCCGAGGGCCTCGAACGGAGTGCGGCCGTCCGATTCAAAATCTGACCATTATCGAGGAGGAATGACCATGCTGTCGCGTATTGGAATCCTTGCCATCGCCACCCTCGCCGCCTGCAGTACCGCTTCTGCGCAGGTAAAAGTGCAGATCGGAGACCTCGCACAATCCCTGAATGAAATCGCCTCCCGGGCGATGATCGATCAGGGGATCGACCGCAAATACGGCATCGCCGCCGAATACCGGGCCTACCCAACCCTCGACGGGCTGTTCACCGCGATCCGCGGCAAAGATGTCGATGTCGGCTTCGGCGGGTGGACAGCAATCGCTCAATTCCGCAGCAAGGGTTTTCCGGTCACCATGGTGTTCCCGGTCGGGCGCGGTGTTACAGTCGATGTGGTCGTGCCGGCCGCGTCACCGATCAAAAGCATCGCTGAGCTCAAAGGGAAAAAGGTCGGGACGTTTGCAGGAGCGGCCGGCACCGCGACCGTGTTATTCCGTGTCATTGCGTCGAAATTCCACGGCTTCGATCCGGGAAAGACGGGTGATTTGCAATTCGCCGGCCCCGGACTGCTCCCGGCCTTGCTAGACAAGGGCGAGATCGACGCCGCGGTCATGTTTGATCCGATCGCAGCCAAACTCATTGGCTCCGGCAAGTACCGGTCGATCGGCAATCTCGCTGACGCCTACAAGGCTGGTACCGGAGATGACTTTCTCTGGATCGGTTACTCAACCAACGACGACTTCATTAAGAGCAACCCGGAAGCACTGACGAACTTTACCCGCGCCTGGCTTGAAGCCATTGAATTCGTGAAGTCAAATCCAGCGGTCTTCGAAGCCTACGGCAAGAAATATGGTCTGGAACCGGCGGCAGTTGCTCTGCTTCGTGATCGCGTGATCGCGGACTACACGACGACTTGGAACGACTCCACCATCGCTTCCCTCCGGCGCTTCGGCGAAATGGCCAACGAAGTCATGGGGGCGGGCTATCTCGACTCCGTTCCAGCTGCAGCGTTCTCTACGAAATTCGATCCCCGCAAATGAGGATCTAGCGAACGGCGACTTGCGGGCAATGCTCGAGGGTCGCCGACCTTAGCGGATTGCGGGGCATTGGGCAGGCATTCCCTGCGCGCGTCTTCGCGCCACAGCGGAGAGCGCCGCGCAAGTTGGATAAGCGGCGGACGACATCTAGTTCCTCGACCGATGGGCCCTCCCGGTTCATGGGGTCGTCCTCTGATTTTGCCGAGCCCCCCACCCTTCCATCGGGCGAATAAGTCGCCGTGCTAGAGCCAGTCCCGCCCGCACGGCAGCCTAACAAACCTCCTTGACCCGGCCCCACGCTCCTCAACAACCGCAGTGTTGTCCGAAAGGAGGACTAGTTTCCCGCCTTGGATCTGCCAAAGCAGACCGGACAGCGGGCGGCACGCCACCCCGTGCAACTCCGGGAATTGCGCCAGTCTGGCTGACCCGGCAGTTTAGAACGTCACGCCGATGCTGTGCGCACGCCGCCAGACGATCCGGGCTCTACGATCGAAATTCAGGTCCGGAATGGTGAGGCCAATCTCGTTCGGCAAGTACTTCGTGTGACTGACGGAAATGAGCGCGCCCCGGTCCGAGAGGTTCCGAACGAGGCAATCCAACTGGCTGGTGTCGTCGATGGCGATACGGCCGGCCTTGTTCACCTTGCGGCGCGTCGCCTGGCGCATCTCGAGCATTTGCACCGCCAGATCTGCCATGGCCCCCTCGCCCGATGGCGATCCAAAATCCTAATGGACCGACGGATTCGGTCAACCACGTTGTATTCGCGGTTCGCGAGCCGGCACGCGGCCGGATCGCTCCGGCGGCGTCGCGACTCGCATCGCCCGCGCCTATCTCTCGGCAAGTGTCAGGATATAGGCCACGATATCGTCGGCCTGGCCGCGCGTGAGGATGAAGTTCGGCATGTTCTCGTGGTTGGAGCGAAGAAACACGTTGAGGGACAGCGGCGTCGTTGACGGCCGGTTCGCAACCGCAACAAAGTCCGGGCCGGGCCTTGTCCCCTTCACGGTTTTCGGGCCGATGGCGTGGCATTCCATGCACCAAGCCTCGGCCAACCGCCGCCCGGCCGCCGGATCGCCGAGTTCTTGAGCGACGGCGGCGCCGCCTCCGGCCAAAGCCGCCGACAGCGCCGCAAGCGTCATGGTCCGCCACATCACAGGATCCTCCGCATTCATCTGAGACTTCGGCGGCGCCAGCGCCTTGATTCCGATCAAGGCGACGAATTGCGAAACGCCCAATGTTATATCTTGGGGAGGATCCATGACCACAATCTCGGGCAAAACCGACCCGGTCGTGCGGCAGATTTCCTTCGGCGACGTTGTCGAGGCGCTGATCCAGGGACTGCGCGACTTTCAGGCGGCGCCGCTTTACGGGATGGCGCTCGGCGCGCTGTACTGCGTCGCGGGAATTGCGATCGTGCTCAGCGTCACCTCGCTCGGCATGAGTTACCTCGCCTATCCTTTGGCTGCAGGCTTTGCGCTGCTCGGCCCGTTCGTTGCGGTCGGCTTCTACGAGATCAGCCGCAAGCGCGAGGCCGGTCAGACCGCAAGTCTTTCCGACATTCGCACCGCGATGACCAGCCGTCCGGAAATCGGCTGGATGGCCTTCGTCACGCTCTTCATCTTCATCATGTGGATGTACCAGGCGCGCTTCCTGATGGCGCTGTTCTTCGGCCTGAACGCGTCCTTCTCCTCGCTTCCGCAATTCATCACCACGGTGCTGACCACCACCGAAGGCCTGATCTTCCTGCTCGTCGGCAACATGGTCGGCGCTTTTCTGGCGATCGTACTGTTCTCGCTGACCGTCGTGTCGTTTCCGCTGCTGCTGGACCGCGACGTCGATTGCGTCACCGCCATGATCACAAGCGTTCGCGCCGTCGCGCAAAGTCCGGTTCCGCTGCTCGCCTGGGCATTGATGATCGTGGTGCTACTGATCCTGGCGGCGCTGCCGTTCTTTGTCGGGCTGATCGTGGTGCTGCCGGTTCTCGGACATACGACCTGGCACCTCTACCGGCGTCTCATCGTGCCGGCAGAGGCAGGAAACGTGTGAGCGTCCTAGTCCCGCGGCTTCAAGGCCTGCCACCGCGATTCGAAGCTCGTATCGTCGAGGGCGTTTACCGGCGCCGGCCAGATATTGGGATCCGACGACGGCGGCGAGGCGCTGACGTCGCTGACGTTGCGCCCGTCGGTCGATGGTGGGACTTCGGGCGCGGGCGCGGGCGTTGCCACTTCGGCCTCGACCACCGGCTTTTGCTTCGGCCAGTGCAGCGAGGATTTCGGCATCATCGGCTTGCCCTCATACCAGCATTTCCGCCCATCGATGAGGCGGTAATACCACTGCCCCTTGGCAGGCTTCGGGACCTCAACGGCACATTCGATCGATTGAGCGTTTGCGGCGGACGACAGCAGCATGGCGCAGGCCAGGAGACTCGCGCTCACCATCAGCAATCGCTTCATGGCACCCCTCCTCTTTCTGAGGACCCCCGGTGGTCTGAAGACCATCACGGAACGAACCATCGAAGTATGGTCCCGCCGTGAATGACCGTGGTCGAAACTGGGGTGAGGTGATGGCGCAGGCCTGTGGCCATGCATCATCGTACCCGTCGGTGCGCGGCGGGCGCGTCGTCGCTGCGTGAGCACGTAACGGCGGGACGCAAGACCGATCGCTGGGAAACCGTTGACCTCGATCAACGCAGCGAAGCGCGCGACCGGGTGAAATCGATCAAATTTTCCGGGAGGACATCATGAAGGTCGAACAAATTCACCACGTCGCCTATCGCTGCAAGAATGCGAAGGAAACGGTCGCCTTCTATCAGAAGGTACTCGGCATGGATTTCCTGATGGCGATGGCGGAAGACCGCGCGCCGTCGACCAAGTCGCCGGACCCGTACATGCATGTCTTTCTCGACGCCGGGAACGGCAACATCCTCGCCTTCTTCGAATTGCCGAAATCACCGCCGATGGGCCGCGATCCGAACACGCCGGACTGGGTCCAGCACATCGCGTTCCGGGTCAAAGACCGCGAGTCGATGCTGGAAGCCAAGGCCAATGCGGAAGCGATCGGCTGCGAGGTCGTTGGTCCGACCGATCACGCGGTCTTCCAGTCCATCTACTTCTTCGACCCGAGCGGCAACCGCTGCGAGGTCACCTACATGACGTCGAAGCCCGGTCAGCTCGAGGAATTGAAGAAGATCGCGCCCGCCATGCTGGATGAATGGGATCGCACCAAGCAGCCGCCGCGCCAGGCGGCCTGGGTGCATCAGCAGGAATTTGCCTGAGCGAAGTCGATCTCACGTTCAGGCGCGGGCACAGCACCGCGCCTGGATCTTGCAAAGCTGGATCAGTCGAGGCCGGCGATGGCGGCGCGTCCTCGCTCCGTGAGCGTCACGGTGGAGCGAAGTTCGTTGGCGCGGATTCCGACCAGGCCGCTCCAGCACAGCTTCTCGCCCTCGATCGTGTCGCAGAACACCTTCAGCGGCATCTCGCCGGTGAGAAGCGTCTTGAGCTGCGAAATCTGAAACGTGGTGAGCGGCATAGCGGCATTCCCTTACAAAAGCCCGATAACCGTTGGTCGCGTCCGGGCCTTGGCCGGTTCAATCGCGCCGGGTCCGGGCGAATTTGAGGTAAATGCGAGGAATTTCGGCCGCAATTAGCGTTACGAATTCGTTATGCGGCCCCGCTGCAACACCTGCCGCCGGCTTTCATCTGTCGGAGCATCGGTTCGTTAACTGTCCGGCGCCAAAGCCGCGCGCGAAGCCACCGGGTAAAGCCGAAGGTCACGGTTCGGGCTTATCTCACGGCCATCGATCACGATCATGGCCCAGGTTTTCGCATGAGTGCCCCGATCCATGTGGATCAGGTTCACGGCGCCGCTTCAGCCGCGCGGCAGAGGCACGCCCGTCCGGTGACGTCGGCGCCGGCGGCGCCATCGTCTCTGACCGCGCTCGCCTCGGTCTCGATCCCGGACTGGACAGCCCTCGCCGCGGATGCGGTCGAGCCGAATGCCTGTTACCTGCCGTTCTGGGCTCTGGCCGTTTCGCGCTACGCGCGCGGCCGCAACGATGCGCTGGCGCTGACGGCGTTCGACACCACCGCTCCGGATCGTCTGACCGGCCTGATGCCGGTGCGCTGGGCCGGACGCGCGCTCTCGTTGCCGGTGCCGCTGCTGGTATCCTGGAATGCCTATGCGCCGTTCTCGGCGCCGCTGCTTGACCGCGATTGTCCGATCGAGGCGGCCGGCGCGCTGCTCGATGGGGCGAAAGCCGCCGGCGCACGCGCGTTGCTGCTGCAGAACATTCCGACCGACGGCGCGGCCTATGCCGCGATGCGCGCGGCGCTGGAGCGGCGCGGCCTGACACCGGAGATCCTGCGCAGTTTCCGCCGGGCCGGCCTCGATGCGCGCAAGGACGCCGAGACGGTCCTGCGCGACGCGCTGTCGGCCAAGAAGCTGAAGGAATTGCGCCGTCAACGTCACCGGCTGGAGGATACCGGGCCGGTGGTGTTCGAAGTGGCATCGGAACCGGAGCGCATCGGACCCGCGCTCGAGGCATTTCTGACGCTGGAAGACAAAGGGTGGAAAGGCAACCGCGGCACCGCACTCCTGCGGCATGGCGGTGACGCCGCCTTCATCCGCGAAGCGGCTTCCGCACTCGCCGCAACCAGGCAGTTCGAGATCGTTAGCCTCACCCGCAACGGCGACACCCTCGCCTCCGGCCTGATCCTGCGCGATGCCGGCCGCGCCTTCTTCTTCAAGATCGCGATGGACGAAAGCGAGGCGCGGACATCCCCCGGCGTTCAGCTCACGCTCGACCTCACCCGGCACCTATGTGCCGATCCCGCCATCGCCTTCGCCGATTCCACCGCCGACGGCGAACACCCGATGATCGATCACATCTGGCGCGAGCGCATCGAGATCGCCGACGTGTTCGTACCGCTGTCGCGGCGTGACCCCAGCGCTCTCGCGATCCGGGCGCTGGTTGGCGCCCGCATGAGCACCATCGATTTCCTCAAAACCATCCGCCGGATCAGGGAGAAGCTGCCATGACGTTCTTCGAGCCGACCGACACGGCCGCATTGACGCAAGACTTTCCGAACCTGCCGTTCGGGCTCAAGCATCATTTTGTCGGCAATCCGTTGCTGACGCTGCCGGTTCTTGCCGAGCTTGTGCGCCAGCTGCCACGCGACCGGCTGGAATATAATTCCGGCAAGGCTGCGATCAGCCAGACGCCCGAGACCACACCAACGGTCGATCTAGCGCCGGAAGAGATCGTGCGCAACATCGAGAGCGCCGGAGCCTGGATGGTGCTGAAATCGGTCGAGCAGGATCCCGCCTATCGCAAGCTGATCGAGGATGCGCTGATGGAGGTCGCGCGCACCCGCGGCCATGACAGCCTGAAGGCCGCGGGCTTCGAGGATATCCGCGGCTTCATCTTCGTGTCGTCGGCCAATTCGACGACGCCGTTCCACGCCGACGCCGACGAGAATTTCTTCTTCCAGATTCACGGCGACAAGTTCTTCCACGTCTACGACAACCGCGATCGATCGATCGCCTCCGAGGAGGCGCTGGAATCGAGCGCGATCAAGCATCGCAACCTGCCCTACGAAGCGCGGTTCGATGCGAAATGCACCACCTACAAGCTGAAGCCTGGCGACGGCGTGTTCGTGCCGTATCAATGGCCGCACTGGGTGCGTACCGCCGACAGCTATTCGATCTCGCTGTCGCTGACCTGGAAATCCGACGCCGTGCGCCGGAGGAACGACATCTTTGCGGTCAACGCCATGCTGCGCGGCTTCGGCATGCCGCAGAACCCGCCGGGTGTGAATCCGGCGCTCGATAGTGCCAAAGTGGCAGCGTTTCGCGCCGCGTCAGCCGCGGTTGAACCGTTGCGCCGCAACGAGACCATGCGGCGTACGATCCGCCGCCTCGTGAAGGGCCGCGATGCCAATTATTACCTGCGCGAGCCGAAGAACGCGCCGGACGCGAAGGCATCCTGAGAAAAAAACCCCGGCGGCCTCACCAGCGCGTGAACCGCCGGGGATTGCGGTGCGACTGAGAAGCAGGCGCGGCCACGCTCCGGGCCTGTCCGCCGTAGGGCATCTCAAACGATGGCGCCGTGCGGACGGGCCGCGCCTTGCGACAGGCGGACCTGAGTCAGTCTGACGCCGTCTTCTCCATCGCATTGTCGAGCAGGCGGCGGCACTCGCTCAGTTCGAACAGCGTCGCCTGCAGCCGCCGCAGATCCTCGCGCGACATCTGGGCACGGATGGCGGCGGGCGTTGCCTGCAGACGCGATGGGGCAAGAGTCTCCTCCGGAACCGGTTCTTCCGGATGGTCGTCATCGTCGACCGGGCCATGAACCGGCTGTTCGGCGCCGGGCTGCCAGACATTCTGAACGAACTTCAGACCCTGGTCCTTGAGGATCCGCTGCACGCCGCGGATGGTATATCCCTCGCCATACAGCAGATGGTGGATGCCGCGCAGGAGATCGACGTCATCGGGCCGGTAATAGCGGCGGCCGCCCGCGCGCTTCATCGGCTTGATCTGGTTGAAGCGGGTTTCCCAGAACCGCAGCACGTGCTGTGGGACCTTCAGGTCGTCAGCCACTTCGCTGATGGTGCGAAATGCGTCGGGCGCCTTATCCAACCAAGCCCCCAATCAGTTGCGTCAGTGACTGTCGGTATCGTCGGCGACGTCCGGACCGCTGTCGCCGTTGATCTTCTGCTTGAGAATGGCGGACGGTTTGAACACCATGACCCGGCGCGGGGAAATCGGAACTTCCTTGCCGGTCTTCGGATTGCGGCCGACCCGCTGTCCCTTCTTGCGCACGACGAAGGAGCCGAACGACGAAAGCTTCACGGTCTCGCCGCGCTCAAGGCAATCGGTGATTTCCTTGAGGACCTGCTCGACCAGGGTGGCAGACTCCGTCCGTGACAGTCCCACCTTCTGGTAAACCGCCTCACACAGATCCGCTCGTGTAACTGTTTTTGCCGTCATCGCCCCGCAGCCCCTACTCGGCGATCCTTGTTATTTTACAAGACGATATGGACTTACTTTTCCACGGTCAACCGAAGAAAGGCTGCCAAGCCGCGATTAGGCGACCCGGGTATCCACGATGCGGGATATTCACGCCGCGTTGCGGCATCGACCGATGGGTAATTTTTTACATCCGAACCAGCGACGCACCCCAGGTGAAGCCGCCGCCCATCGCCTCGAACATCACCAGATCGCCCTTTTTTATGCGACCGTCGGCAATGCCCGCGCATAACGCGAGCGGAATCGAGGCGGCCGAGGTATTTCCGTGGCGGTCCACGGTAATGATCACCTTGGCCGGATCGAGCCCGAGCTTGATGACCGATCCGTCGATGATGCGGCGATTGGCCTGATGCGGCACAAACCAGTCGAGATCGTGCGCGGTGTAGCCGGTGGCCTTGAATGCATCCTTGATCACGTCGGTTATCATCGAGACCGCATGCTTGAAGACCTCCTTGCCTTCCATGCGCAGGTGACCGACGGTCTGGGTCGAGGACGGGCCGCCGTCGACATACAGCTTCATCTTGTGGCGGCCGTCGGATCGCAGATGCGTGGTCAGGATTCCCCGGTCGGTCATGGCGCCGGGTTGCTCCTGCGCCTCGATCACGACGGCGCCGGCGCCATCGCCGAACAGGACGCAGGTGGTGCGGTCGGTCCAGTCGAGAATGCGTGAGAACGTCTCCGCGCCGATCAGCAGAGCCCGTTTGGCCAGCCCGCTCCGCAGCAATCCATCGACGGTGCCGAGGCCATAGACAAAGCCCGAACAGACCGCCTGGATATCGAAGGCAAAGCCGCCGGTGATGCCAAGACCGGCCTGGATCGACACGGCGGTTGCCGGAAAGGTGTTATCGGGCGTCGAGGTCGCGCATACGATCAGGTCGATATCCTGCGGCGCCAGTCCCGCATCGGCGAGCGCCGCCAGTGCCGCCTTGATGCCGAGATGGGACGTGAATTCGCCATCGGCGGCGACATGGCGTTCGCGAATGCCGGTGCGCTGCACGATCCAATCGTCGGACGTGTCGACCCGGGTCGCGAGTTCGGCATTGGTCAGGACGCGCTCCGGCAGGTAGCAGCCGGAGCCGATAATCACGGACCGCAATATCACGATGCCGCTCCGGCCTCAGGCAGTTCAGCCACCACGCGGGCTTCGGGCACCAGCGCCTGTTCGATCTTGGCCTTCAGATCGTTGCGCACCATCTGGTAGCCGATATCGACCGCGGCGGAAAACCCGTTTGCATCGGCGCCGCCGTGGCTCTTGATGACGATCCCGTTCAAGCCGACAAAGACCCCGCCATTGGCGCGGCTCGGGTCGATCTTGGCCGCGAGTTTGCGGAACGCACCGCGGGCAAACAGATAGCCGATCCGGGTGAATACGGTCTCTTTCATCGCGGCCTTGAGATAGCCCGCGATCTGGCGCGCCGTTCCTTCGGCCGCCTTGAGCGCGATATTGCCTGCGAAACCTTCGGTTACCACCACGTCGACCGTACCCTTGCCGATGTCGTCGCCTTCGACGAAACCCGAATATTGGAGGTGCGGCAAGTCGCGCTCGCGCAAAATACGGCCCGCCTCCCGCACTTCATCCAGACCCTTAACTTCTTCAACGCCGATATTCAGAAGCCCGACGGTCGGCCGGTCGATATCGAGCAGGATGCGCGCCATCGCGCTGCCCATCACCGCCATGTCGATCAGGTGCTGCGCATCGGCACCGATATTGGCGCCGAGATCGAGCACCACCGATTCGCCGCGTAGCGTCGGCCAAATCGCCGCGATAGCCGGACGCTCGATTCCGGCCATCGTTCGCAGATGGATTTTCGCCATCGCCATCAGCGCGCCGGTATTGCCGGCCGACACCGCCACATCGGCCTCGCCTTGCTTCACCGCGTCGATCGCGAGCCACATCGATGACTTGCCCCGCCCCTGGCGAAGCGCCTGGCTCGGCTTGTCGTCCATCTTCACGGCAACGTCGGTATGGATGACGCGCGACGCCGCCTTCAGTTTCGGATGCTCGGCAAGCGCCGCCTCGATCTCGGGCGCGGTGCCGAAGAAAACAAACTCGGTGTCCGGATGGCGCACCTGCGCGAGCGCCGCGCCGGGAATGACCACGGACGGGCCATGGTCGCCTCCCATGGCATCGAGCGCGATGCGAACCTTGTCTGGCATTGCCGACCCTAGTGGCTCCATTGCCGGTGGCCCGGGAACAAAGGAAGGCGGCGGAACCCGGCACGGGCGCGGACCATAGCCATTGTCGCGGAGGATACAACCACCGCGCCTATTTCCTCTCCGGCGGTCGCTTTTTCTGCGGGTCAGCGAGTTCCGCCAGCGCCGCGAACGGACTTTCCCGCGGATCCCTTGCCACCTCGGATTCGAACACCGCGCCGTCCTTGCGCGGATAGGGATCGATTCCAAGCAGGAAATACTCGGTGGCGATGGCGCCGAGATCGACATATCCGTCCGCCAGCGGTTCCGGCGCGTCGCTCTCCGTCATGGCGAAGCTGGCCTCGCCATCGCCGTCGCCCAGCGTGTCCGCAGCGTCCGGCGAGAACGTGATGTCGACCAGCTCATGCAGATTTTGCTCAACCGGATCAAGCGTCACCACGCAGTTCTGACCAACCGTCGCAATCACTTCACCCGTCACATGAAGAACGCCCGCGCCCTTCCGGCGCAAATCGAAACTCGCTTCCAGACGGGGTAGCTCGCGCAGGTTCGCCGTGCGCGCGAGGATGGCGCGGACATCGGCATCGGCCTCGAGCGCGACATGCAGTCCCTCGTCGGGGACCTCGGCCAGCGCAATGCGATGGCTCCATGGCGGCTGATCGGGGTGTGTCATGGCAGTCCTCCCGCTTGCGGGACAGGGTCGGGCCAGGCGATCCGGCCGCTGGCAATCGCCGTCGCATCCTGACCGTCCAGGGCCCGTGCGGCCGCCTCGACATAGGCGGTCAGTCCATCAAGACCCGGCCGGTCCTCGTCCGCATAGACGTTCCGGCAGAGCGCCGACCGCAGGGCGTCGCGGTCGCCGGCCTTCAAAGCGGAGATATAAGCCCGCTGCCGGCCAAAAAAAGCTGCCGCGAGGCGCCGCATATCCTTCGGCACCCTCAGGTCGCTGATCCCGTCCTGCCGCAGATGATCGTCCATATCCTGGCAAAATCGGTCGAAAGCCGCCTGCCCCGCCGCTTTGGCCGGTTCCTCGCCGCGCGACAGCCGGTCGAATGCGAGGCCCAGATGCAGCATCAGCAAATCGAGCCGTCCATTCACGGTGTCCGCGACCCCGAGATCGCGGTAGAAGACAGGAGCGCGGGCTTGCGCCACGATGGCGCCATAGAGCGCCTCGATGGTAGGAGCTTGGGGGTTCCGGCGAAATATCGTCAGCATCGGTCCTGTTCTAGGTCCGGTTGGGGCGTATCGCCAGTGCCACGACGTTGCAATCGCTGGCTTTGGGGGCTAATCGAGCCAACATGAGGTTCGGGAGCGGTATATGGGCGCGGATCATCCGACGCCGTAGCACCGGCGCAGTTGCGCTGACGCTGGCCTGTGCGCTGGCGCTTGCCGGCTGCGGGGCCACCGAACAGACCTTCCAGCGCGGCTATGTGGTGCCCGAAGGTGCGCTCGAACAGATCCCGCTCGGCTCGAGCCAGGAACAGGTCCTGATCGTGCTCGGCACCCCCTCCACCGTCGCGACCGTGACCGGCGAGGTCTTCTACTACATTTCCCAGCGGGGCGAGAAAGCCGCGGCCTTCATGCCGCAGAAGGTCGTCGATCAGCGGGTCATCGCCGTCTATTTCGACAAGGAGCGCCGCGTCAACCGGCTGGCCGATTACGGCATCAAGGACGGCAAGGTCTTCGACTTCGTCAGCAAGACCACGCCGACCGGCGGCAGCGAGATGTCCTACCTCACCTACATCTTCAAGATCGTCGGTCTGCAGAACTAGCGGTTCGCAGCGCGGCAGCAGACTGCATGCGAACCGGCTAGGCCAGCGACGCGCCGAGTTCCATCAGCGATAGCTGCAGATGCGCGACGAATGTCGCTGCAACCTTGGGAAGCTTCCGGCTTTCCGAAACGCAGACATCCAGCGTCCCTTTATCCAATTGCCGGTCGCTCGTCATCGGCACGGCCACCACGGCGCGCTGTTCGATGTCACGCCGAATGGTGACCAACGGCAAAAAGGTGACGCCCCCACCAGACCGGGCAAACATTCGCAGCGCCTGAATCGAATTGGCCTCCATCACCGGCCGCAGCGTGAGCCGGCTCGCCTGACACTGACTGTCGAGCAGCCGGCGAAGACCAAACGTCTTGTCCGGCACAGCGATCGGATGCGCCATGGTCGCAGCGAGCGAAAGGCGCCGCGCGGCTGCCAGCGGATGCTCTCGTGTCATCACCGCAAAGATCGGAGCCCGGCGTCGCGATGCGAATCGAATGCCGGGTTGCGCGGTTGCGGTATAGGCAATTCCGACATCGGCATCGCCCGCGCCCAGTATCTGATGGATTTGCTCGGATCCGACGACGACGAGATGGAAGGTAACGCCCGGGTGGCGGACGCGAAAGCTGGCGATCGCGGCCGTGAGTTCGTCGACGATGCCCTCTGCCGAGCAGATGCGCACGTGGCCGCGCCGCAATCCTTTCAGGTCATCGATTTCCCCATGAATGCGATCGCGTTCAACCAGCGCTGCGCGCGCGTAGCTGGCGTACAATTCGCCGGCTGATGTCAACACGACGCCGCGCGCATTGCGGACGAATAGCGGCGCCGCAATCTGGTCTTCGATCTTCTTCACCTGCCGACTGATGGCCGACGGCGTGATGCGAAGGCGTTCCGCTGCCAGGCGGATCGAGCCGGTCCGAACGACCTCATCGAAGTATCGCAGATGAGTAAGCGACATTCCGAATTCTCCGAACCGCAATGAGCGATTTGAACATGAAAGCGGCATGCGCTGCCGCATGATTGAACAGCAAATATCTGGCGTGATCGAGCGTTGCTGAAACGGCAACGCCCTGCAAGATATTTTGATCTTCTGGATCAATTTCGTTTGTGATCAGCTTTGTTTGAAGCGCATTCCGGCAAAGAGGTTTGGGTCATGGATCGCCGCAAGTTCATCAAGGCAATGACGGCGACCACGGTCGCGCTCGGAACGGACGCGTCGACGTCCGGCCTGACCGGACTGGCCAGGGCGCAGAGCCGTCGCGATACGATGGTGCTGGTCTCGGAAAACGCACCGAACAATTTCGACATTCAGGGCGTGGGCACCAATCGGCCCGGCTACGAGGTCGCATGGAATTGTTACGACCGGTTGATCTCGCACGGCTTCAAGACTCTCGATAATGGCGTAGAGAGCTACGACAAGGACAAGTTCACGCCGGAGCTTGCCGAGGAATGGACAGCCGGCCCGATGTCGGTCACGTTCAAGCTGCGCAAGGACGCAACATTCCACGACGGGACGCCGGTCACCGCGAAGGACGTGAAATGGTCGTTCGATCGCGCGGTCACCGTCGGCGGCTTTCCCACCTTCACCATGAAAGTCGGCTCGCTGGAGAAGCCGGATCAATTCGTCGCCGTCGACGACCATACGTTCCGCGTCGACTTCATTCGCAAGGACAGGCTGGCTCTGCCGGTGATCGCCACCATCGTTCCAAGTATCATGAATTCCGCACAGGTGAAGAAGAACGCCACGGAAAAGGATCCGTGGGGCCTGGAATATACCAAGAATAACGTTGCCGGCGGCGGCGCCTACAAGGTGGCCAAAGCCGTGCCGGGATCGGAGGTCGTTTACGAGCGCTTCGACGGCTGGCGCAGCGGCAAGAGACCGGATTTTGCGCGCGTGATCTGGCGCATCGTGCCATCCGCCGGTACGCGCCGGGCGCTAATGGAGCGAGGCGACGCCGACATCTCGTTCGATATCCCTGCCAAGGATTTTGTCGAACTGAAGCAACTCAATCAGCTGAAAATGGTGTCGACGCCGATCAGCAACGGCATCCAGTATATCGGGATGAACGTAACCAAGCCGCCGTTCGATAACGTCAAGGTCCGGCAGGCTGTCGCCTACGCCATTCCCTACCAGAAGATCATGGACGCGGTGCTCTACGGCATTGCAAGGCCGCTCTATGGAGCTGCGACCAACAAGGCCACCAGCAGCGACTGGCCACAGCCGCATGGCTACAACACCGATATGGCCAAGGCCAAGCAACTGCTTGTCGAAGCAGGCTACCCGCAAGGCTTCGAGACCACGCTGTCCTACGACCTCGGCGCAGCGGCGATCAACGAGCCGCTCTCCATCCTGGTTCAGGAATCGCTGGGGCAGATCGGAATCCGAGCCAGCATCAACAAGGTGCCGGGCGCCAACTGGCGCGGCGAACTCCTGAAAAAGGAGATGCCGATGATCTCCAACTTCTTTTCGGGATGGCTCGATTACGCCGATTACTTCTTTTATTGGTGCTATCACGGCCAGAATGCGCTGTTCAACACGATGAGCTACAAGAATCTGGCGATGGATCAGCTCATCAACGCAGCCCGCACGCAGGCTGCGGAGGGCGACATGAGCGCATACGACACCAGCGCCAAGGCATTCATCGACATCGCCTTCGAAGAAGTCCCGCGCATTCCGCTGTATCAGCCCGAACTCAGCGTCGCCATGAAGAAAGACATGGCAGGATACCGGTTCTGGTTCCATCGCCAGCTCGACTACCGATCGCTGGTCCGAGTCTGACACCGGATTCGACATTCAAAAAATTACAGGGGTGAGGACGTGGCTTGGTCGGCGGCGGACGGCAGTCTTGATTTCACGACACTTCGGCAAGGGTATGGTTCCGGCGCGCTGTCGCCGCGCGAGGTCATCAACGCGGTCTACGACAGGATCGCCGCGCGCGGCGACGACCATGTCTGGATCCACCTGGTCCCGCGAAAGGAAGCGCTGGCGCGCTGCGATGCCATCGAGCGGCATGTCTCGCGCGACGCGCCGCTGTGGGGCCTCCCCTGTGCGATCAAGGACAATATCGATGTCCCCGACCTGCCGAGCACCAGCGGTTTCCCGCCCGCGCGCAGCATAGCGTCGGGTACCGGACAGGCCGTAGCGCGGCTCATCGCCGCCGGCGCGGTCGTCATCGGCAAGACCAATATGGATCAGCTCGCTGTGGGACTGGTCGGCGTCCGCAGCCCCTATGGAGTCGCGCGCAATCCGTTCAACCCGGACTTCATTCCAGGCGGCTCAAGCTCCGGCTCCGGCGTGGCGGTTGGCGCGGGCCTGGTGTCATTCGCCCTGGGAAATGACGCAGCCGGCTCCGGGCGGGTCCCGGCTGCGTTCAACAATATCGTGGGTGTGAAGCCGACACCGGGATTGGTCAGCAATACCTCGGTGGTCGGCGGCGGCACTGCGAAGACGCTGGAAACGATTTCAGTTTTCGCGCTGACGGTCGCTGACGGCATGTCGGTTCTTGACCTGATCTCCGGCTACGATCCTGACGACCTGTTTTCGAAGCGCGAGGCGGACACCTGCAACCTCGATCAGACTCCGCTCGACACATTCTTCCGTTTCGGAGTGCCACGCGCGAGCCAGTTGGAATTCTTCGGCGATACCGACGCTGCGGATCTGTACGAGCAAGCGGTAAGCCGGCTGGAGCGCCTCGGCGGAACGGCGATCGAATTCGACTACACGCCCTTCGACAAGGTTCAGCGCATGCTCTACGAGGGACCGTTCCTTGCCGAACGCAAGGCGGTCGTCGATCAGGTCGTCAACGGGCGTGTCGACGAACTCCATCCGGTGACGCGCGCCATCCTCGATACCGCGCAGGAATGGACGGCGGTCGATGTCTATCGGGCGATTCACGAGCTTGCGGATCTGAAGCGGCAGGCGCGACGGATCTTCGAGGATTTCGATGTCGCCATGCTCCCAACAACGCCGACCGTTTATCGGACAAGCGATGTGCTGGCCGATCCGATCCGTCTCAATGCGAGACTCGGCATCTACACGAACTTCGTCAATCTGCTGGAAATGTGCGGCACCGCTGTGCCTTCGGGATTCAGGAGCGACGGGATGCCGCTCGGCATTACCGTCCTGGCGCAACCGTTTCAGGATGCGACCGCCGCGAAGATTGCCAATGCAGCGCATCGCGCAACCGGCCTGCCCCTCGGCGCGTCATCCAACGCGATGCCGGCCTGACCCGGACTGGATCACGGCCCAGCGGACGGTTTGCAGTTCCCGGCAATCTTTCAAAAAAAGAGCCCCGCTTTCGCGGGGCTCTTACGTTTCGGCGAGTTGCTCGCCGTGTCAGTGCGCGAGGATCGCGAGCAACAGCAGCGCCACGATGTTCGTGATCTTGATCATCGGATTGACCGCCGGACCGGCCGTGTCCTTGTAGGGATCGCCGACGGTGTCGCCGGTCACCGCGGCTTTGTGGGCTTCCGAGCCCTTGCCGCCGAAATGGCCGTCCTCAATGTACTTCTTGGCGTTGTCCCAGGCACCGCCGCCCGAGGTCATCGAGATCGCGACGAACAGGCCGGTCACGATTACGCCGAG
>CAZXJZ010000059.1:0-22643 GCA_964641065.1 uncultured Hyphomicrobiales bacterium
AGATCGTTGAGGGACGCTCCACCATCGATGAATCGATGGTGACGGGCGAGTCGATGCCGGTCAGCAGGGAGATCGGCGGAAAGGTGATCGCGGGGACGATCAACCGCAGCGGCTCATTCGTTTTCCGCGCCGAACAGGTCGGGCGCGATACGCTGCTCGCCCGCATCGTGCAGATGGTGGCGCAAGCGCAGCGCTCGCGCGCGCCGATCCAGCGGCTCGCCGATCAGGTCTCCGGCTGGTTCGTGCCGGCGGTGGTTGCGGTTGCGGTGATCGCTTTCGGCGCGTGGTCGGCTTTCGGACCCGAACCGCGCTTCGCCTATGGTCTCGTCGCTGCGGTATCGGTGCTGATCATCGCCTGCCCCTGCGCGCTTGGCCTGGCAACGCCGATGTCGATCATGGTCGGTGTAGGGCGCGGCGCGCAGGCCGGCGTCCTGATCAGGAATGCCGAGGCGCTCGAGCGGCTGGAAAAGGTCGATACGCTGGTCATCGACAAGACCGGAACGCTGACGGAAGGCCGGCCGGCGCTCACCGGTCTGGTCACGGCAGACGGTTTCGAGGACGGCGAAGTGTTGCGGCTTGCCGCCAGCGTCGAGGCCGCGAGCGAGCACCCGATTGCAACGGCAATCGTCTCCGCGGCGAAAGACCGGGCGCTGCCAATGTCGCGGGTCGGAGGGTTCGACTCGCCGACCGGCAGAGGGGCGATCGGCAATGTTGACGGTCGGAAGGTCGCAATCGGCAGCGCGTCGTACCTCGCCGAACTCGGGATCGATAGCGCGTCCATGCAAGCCGACGCCGACCGGCTGCGGGCTGACGGCGCCACGGTCGTGTTCGTCGCGGTGGGCGGCAAGACCGCGGGCCTGATCGCGATCTCCGACCCGGTCAAGGCCGAAACTCACGCTGCGCTTCAAGCGCTGCGCGCGGAAAACATCCGCGTGGTCATGCTGACCGGCGACAACCGGACGACTGCGCTGGCAGTCGGCAAAAAGCTCGGCATCACGGAGATCGAAGCCGAGGTTCTGCCCGACGGCAAGGCCGCCGTGGTGCAAAAGCTCCGAAACCAAGGACGAATCGTTGCGATGGCCGGCGACGGCGTCAACGACGCCCCGGCACTCGCAGCGGCCGATGTCGGCATAGCGATGGGTACCGGCACCGATGTGGCTATCGAAAGCGCCGGCGTGACGCTGCTGAAGGGCGATCTCACCGGCATCGTGCGCGCGCGCCACCTGTCGGAGACGGTGATGCGCAACATTCGCCAGAACCTGTTTTTTGCCTTTGTCTACAACGCGGCGGGGGTCCCGGTCGCGGCCGGGCTGCTCTATCCCGCCTTTGGCATCCTGCTGTCGCCAATCGTGGCGGCAGCAGCAATGGCCTTGTCTTCGGTCAGTGTGGTCGGAAACGCGCTCAGGCTGCGCAATATTCGGCTGTAAAGCTCGCTATCCTCAAAAAACGGCGAGATATTTCAGCAGTGACAACACGCCGATGATGATGACGATGACGCGCACGATCTGCTTCGCGCGGCCGTCGATCGGCAGCATGTTGACCAGATAAAGAACCAGAATGACAACAAGAAACGTGATCAGGATGCTGATCAAGGGGCCCATGGCTGGCCGATCCTTTCAATGATGGCGGGGATATGTTCGTGCGACGGACCGATAATACGCGGTCCGGAAAAAAGTTCCATCCGCTATTGGACGGCGCGCTCGCTCACGGTTCTGAACTTCAATGCGCAATTGCGCTCCGCCGCGGTCGACTCGAGCTCGCGCAGGTCACCGAGCACGGTATTGTACTCATTCTGATACGCGATCGCGATCGCGATCTCACCGCCCGCACCCTGCCGGGCCTTCTGCATCAACTGGTTGAGCTCCCGTTCGCGCTTGACCAGGTCGCCGCCGCGCTTGTCCATCTGATCGCAGCTGAAGACGCGGAATTTTCCGGGACGGCTCGCATTCATGGCGAGTTCGTGACTGGTGCAGCCGGTCACCGCGAGCAAGCCAGCAAGGGCAACAAATAAGACGCGCTGATTGCCGTAGACGATCATGACGGGATGGTTAGAGACCAATTGGGGCAAAAGCCGGATGCGGTGCCTGCGTTGCCTGCTGGTGCGGACGGAGGGACTCGAACCCTCACGAGGTTACCCTCAACGGATTTTAAGTCCGTTGCGTCTACCATTCCGCCACGTCCGCGGGGGCCCCGAAGGCGCGCCGCACCATGGCGCAGCGGATGCGTCGCGGCAAGCCGCTTACCCGCCTTCGCGGATCGGCGGCATGAAGGCAAGACCCGTATCCCACGGAAAGAAGATCCAGGTGTCCTGCGACACCTCGGTGACGAAAGTGTCCACCAGGGGTCGTCCCATCGGCTTGGCATAGACGGTGGCGAAATGCGCCTTCGGGATCAGGTCGCGCACCACCCGCGCGGTCTTTCCGGTATCGACGAGATCGTCGACGATCAGAACGCCCTGCCCGCCGCCGTGAGCGCCGCTGGTGACAGCGTCGGCGATGCCTTTAAGAACCCGAAGCTCGCCCTGCCGGCCGACACCCGAACCGGCATAGCTCTCCACGCACACCGTCTCGATCAGCCGCACATTGAGTTCCCGCGCGACGATCGCCGCCGGTACCAGACCGCCGCGGGTCACGCACACGATGGCGCTGAACGGGCCGGCCGCGGCCAGCCGCCAGGCCAGCGCCCGCGCATCGCGGTGAAACTGGTCCCACGAGACGGGAAAATGTTTCGGCGCATTTGGATGCTGTTCGGCCATCATCATCGCTTGTCCCCCGGCGGCAACGCTCCCGCCATGCCTTGGCAGAGGAAGGCTGCCAACGCCAGCACGGCCCGGTCCACAGGAAAATGAAGCGATTTGCGTCAGGCCCGGTCGAGCACGAAATCGAAGCGGGCGTCGGACGCGCCGGTAAAGGTCATGTCCAGTTCCGGCCGGTAGATCGGGTCGCGGCGGTTTCCCGGGTCGCCCGGGAAATAGAGCTGGGTGGTGAGGACCGGACCGTTCGCCGCCTGAACCTTCACATGATAATGCGGCGTGCGCCCGGTATAGCGCGCCGGCCGGATCGTCAGAAAGCGGTAGCGTCCCAGGGCGTCGGTGAACTGGTGGCCGCGGCCGCGGAAACCCCGGTTGTCATAGTCCCCGTCAGCATCGGCGTGCCACAGATCGACCAGCGCGTTGGCCACCGGGCGGCAGTCGCGCGTCAGCACGAGACCGGTCAGCGTCACCGGAGTCCCCTTGAGTTCGGCGCGCAGGTCGGAGCGCAGCGGCGATCTCGGTTTGAAGAACGGCCCCTCGGTCTGCGGGCGGGTTGCCTGTGCGTCGGCACTGCATTGCGGGGTGAGCGGCAATTGCTGGCCAGACGCAAGCCTTGGCAAAGCCAGCGCCGCAATCGCGCCGGCGCCGAGCCCGATCATCCGGCGGCGCGGAAAGGTCTGCTGGCTCATTTCAACCTCCGGTTCTGCCCGTCGCATCGGCGGCTTTGATGCGGCCGACCACAATCAGCCGGTCCGGGTTTCCCGGATCACGGCGCACCGCCACGATTTCTCCCTGTGACGGCATGACACCCGCAAGAAGCTCGATATTGTCGCCATGCGTCACCACCACCAGGAGCCCCTCACCGTTCCAGCCGGAAAGGGTCTGACGGGCGGCAAGCGTCAAGTCGGCGCGCTGTCCGTACAGCACGTAGGCATTGTTGAAGGCCGATTGCCGCTCAACGGGTCCGAGTTGCATCAGGGTCGCAGTCTCGATCGTCCGGCACCATTCCGACGCCACGATCTTCTCGGGCGCGATTGCGTTGGCGCGGAAGGCGTCGCCCAGAGCACGCGCCTGTTGGCGCCCGCGCTCGCTCAGATTGCGCTGCGTGCTGCAATCGTCGAGCCGCCAGCCTTTCGGATCGCCGACACCCGGCGCATCGGCATGCCGGATCAGTGCGATCGTGCCGGGCGCCTTGAGGACGGACCAATCGGCCGCGCCTGCGATGGTCGCAGACGCCATAATGGCGATGCCGGCAACCGTCCGAACCAGAAGCATCCACATGCCAACGCAGGTAGCGCGGGCACGGCGCAAACGGGAATCACAAGAGCGTTGGAACTTCAGGACGCCTTGAGCTTGGCCTTGACGCTCGCCAGCATGTCCTCGACCGCAATCTTTGCCACCGCCAGCACGTCCGGGTCCCGCGAGCGGACCACCACATTGGTATTGGGTCCGGACGCATCATCGAAAAACGGATAGCTGCCGAAGCTGGCGTCCGGATGGGCCTTTGCAATCTCGCCGAGTTCGGTGCCGATATCGCCCTCCCGCGCATCGGCGCGGATCGATACCGACAGCATCTGCTTCCCAGTCCGGAGCTTCGGCCCGACCTCGTCGAGCATGGCCTGCATGATGCTCGGCACCCCCGCCATCACGATCACATTGCCGATCCAGAATCCGGGCGCCAGCGAGACCTTGTTGGTCACGAGGTCGGCGCCGTGCGGGATCCGGGTCATGCGCATGCGCGCCTCGTTCAGGTCCGGTCCCTTGAAGCGCTGCTGCAGCAGTGCGACCGCGCGTGGATCGTAGTCGATCGACACATCGAAGGCCTTGGCGACGCTGTCGGCGGTGATGTCGTCGTGGGTCGGCCCGATGCCGCCGGTTGTGAACACGTAGGAATAGCGATGACGCAACGCATTGAGAGCGGCGACGATGTCCTCCTCGACATCGGCCACGACCCGCACCTCCCGCAGGTCCACGCCGATCGCGGTCAGATATTCGGCGATGTAGCCGATATTCTTGTCCTTGGTCCGCCCGGACAGGATTTCGTCGCCGATAACCAGAATCGCGGCGGTGACCGTCGCGTCATTGTCCGCTTCGCTCATCGGCATTAGACTCCTCTCCTGCTTTGGTACCGCGAGCGCCTCGCGGGCTCAAGCAGGTGAACGAAAAGGTGTCACCGGACAGGCCCCGCGCCCTTTCCATGGGCAAAAAGGCCGAACCGGTCCCCCTTCCATTCTGACGGAACTGGCGCGAAGCTTGCAGCGTTCACGGCTGCTGGGGAAGGACCTTTGGGGGACATGGCGGTTGCGTTCGACGAGATGAGCGGTGTGGACGGCCAGATCCGACCCGCCTATTCGCAATTGTCTGCCTGGCTATCGCATGTTCGCCCGGACGAACTGGATTTGCGGCGGCGCGAAGCGGAGGTGCTGTTCAGGAGGATCGGAATCACCTTTGCCGTCTATGGCGAGGCCGATGCGACCGAGCGGCTGATTCCCTTCGACGTGATCCCCCGCATTCTCTCGGGGACCGAGTGGCGCACGCTCCGGCTCGGCCTGGAGCAGCGGGTCAAGGCGATCAACGCCTATATCCGGGACATCTACGGCAAGCGGGAATGCCTGCGTGCCGGAATCATTCCCGACGATCTGGTGTTTCAGAATCCGGCGTTCCGGCCGGAAATGAATGGGCAGAGGGTGCCGCACGACATCTATGTGCATATCGCCGGCATCGATATCGTGCGGGTCGATGCCGACACCTTCTATGTGCTGGAAGACAACGCCCGCACCCCGTCCGGCGTCTCCTACATGCTGGAAAACCGGGAGATCATGCTGCGGCTGTTTCCCGAACTGTTCTCGCGCCACCGGGTGGCGCCGGTCGACAACTATCCCGACGATCTGCTGGCGACGCTGCAATCGGTTGCGCCGATTGGCTCGGCGGCCGAGCCGACGGTCGTGCTGATGACCCCGGGCGTTTTCAATTCGGCCTATTACGAGCACTCTTTCCTGGCGGACAAGCTCGGCGTCGAACTGGTCGAGGGCCGGGACCTCTTCGTCAAAGGCGAAGTGGTTTACATGCGCACCACCCAGGGGCCGAAACGGGTGGACGTGATCTACCGGCGCATCGACGATGACTTCCTCGATCCCCTCGCCTTTCGGCCGGATTCCGCACTTGGCGTACCCGGCCTGATGGCTGCCTACCAGTCGGGCAATGTGACGCTTGCCAATGCCGTCGGCACCGGGGTGGCCGACGACAAGGCCGTTTACAGCTACATGCCCGACATCGTGAAATTTTTCCTCGGCGAGGAGCCGATCCTGAAGAACGTGCCGACCTGGCGATGCCGCGAAGAGGAACACCTGTCCTACGTGCTCGACAATATCGAGCAACTGGTGGTGAAGGAGGTTCACGGCTCCGGCGGCTATGGCATGCTGATCGGACCCGCAGCCGACAAGGCAAGCATCGCTGCCTTCCGCGCCAAGCTGAAAGCCGCGCCCAAGAACTTCATCGCGCAGCCGACGCTCGCGCTCTCGACCTGCCCCACCTGCGTGGATTCCGGGGTGGCGCCGCGCCATGTCGATCTGCGGCCGTTCGTGCTGACCGGCCGCGACAAGATTAGGATCGTGCCCGGCGGGCTGACGCGGGTCGCGATGAAGGCCGGTTCGCTCGTGGTCAATTCCAGCCAGGGCGGCGGCACGAAGGACACCTGGGTACTGGACGGCTGATGCTTTCGAGAACCGCCGACAACCTCTACTGGCTGGCGCGCTATGTCGAGCGCGCGGAATATCTCGCGCGTATCCTGGAGGCGACCCAGCGCCTGACCTCGCTGCCGATCGCCTATATCGGCGAAAGCAACGAATGGGAATCCGCTTTGCAGACCGCGGGTTGCGCGCACGCTTTCTTCGAGGCCTATGAGGAGGCCAACGAGGAGAATGTCACAGACTTCCTCGCCTTCTCGACTGCAAACCCCTCCTCCATCCGGTCGTGTTTCGAGGTCGCCCGCACCAACGCGCGCGCGGTCCGCACTGCGCTCACCATGGAAATGTGGGACGCGATCAACGGGACCTGGCTCGAACTCCGCCGCTACGGCAACGGCCCGACTTCGCGCGAGGAATTGTCGCGCTTCCTTCGCTGGGTTCAGGAATCGTCGCTGCGGTTCGACGGCTCGGCCTACCGGACCATGCTGCGCAACGACGCTTACTGGTTCTCGCGGCTCGGACTGTATCAGGAGCGCGCCGACAACACCGCGCGCATCCTGGACGTCAAGTATCACATGCTGCTGCCGGCGAACGAGCATGTCGGCGGGCCGCTGGATTATTTCCAGTGGGCCGCGATCCTGCGTTCGGTCTCGGCGCTTACGTCCTATCACTGGGTCTATCGCGAGAATGTCAAACCGTGGCTGGTCGCCGACCTCCTGATCCTGAAGGAGGAAATGCCGCGCTCGCTGGCAAGCTGCTACGAGAATCTGGTGCGCTATCTCGATGCGATTGCGGTCGCCTATGGGCGGCAGGGTCCTTCGCAGCGGCTCGCGCGCGGCGTCCGCACCCGGCTCCAGAACGCTAGGATGGAAGCCATCTTCCAGAACGGCTTGCACGAATTCATCCAAGAATTCATCGCCGACAACAACCGCATCAGCACCACCATCACCCAGCAATATCTGGCCTAGCGTTCGGCCCTTTGTAGCCAATTCAGGAAGCAATCGTGACAAGACTCAATCCAAAAGCGCTCCTCACGAACACATTGGCTGCCGCTGTGGTTCTTGCCAGCGTCGGTTTTGCGCATAGCCAGGCGTATCCTTCTAGGCCCATAACGCTCATCATTCCGCAGGCGCCCGGGGGCGGGTCCGATACCATCGGGCGTTACATCGCGGACAAACTCAAAGATCGGCTGGGGCAGCCCGTCGTCACCGAGAACCGGCCCGGAGCCGCCGGCATGCTTGGCGCGGCGGCCGTCAAGCGCGCGCCGGCCGATGGTTACACGCTGCTGCTGGGCGCAATCGACACGATCGTGACCCCGCTCGTCAGTCGCAATCCTCCGATCGACGGCATGAAAGACTTCGTGCCGATTACCCAGCTTGCGACGTCGCACAACGTCTGGCTGGTCGGACCCGGCTTCCAGGGCAATTCCTTGAAAGATCTGGTCGCGGCCGCCAAAGCCAACCCCGGTTCGATCGACTACGCTTCATCGGGCTTCGGCAGCATGCAGCATCTGGCGGGCGCGATGCTGAGCGCCCAGGCGGACATCAAGCTGGGACACGTGCCATACAAGGGCGGACCGCCGGCCTTCGCGGATGTGATCGGTGGCCGCGTTCCCGCAATGGTGTCCGGCTTCCAGGGCGCGCTGCCGCAGATCAAGGCGGGCAAGGTGCGTGGCCTCGCCGTCACCGGAAAGCAGCGCTCGCCGGCCTTGCCGGATCTTCCGACGGTGTCGGAAGCTCTCGGACTGCCCAATTACGAAGCCCTGAACTGGCAAGGCTTGTTCTTCCCCGCCGGGACGCCCGAGCCCGTCGTCGAGCGCATCTCAAGCGAGGTGAGGAAGATCATCGCCGAGCCCGCGACGCGAGAGTGGCTGGTGAACAATGGCTATGAGCCCTCCGGCAATACACCGGCCGAATTCGCCGCGCTGATTGCCGCAGACCACAAGCGATGGGCAGATATTATCAAGGCCTCCAATATCAGTTCCGACTGATCGAAGGCCCATCGCGGCAATAAATCGGGAGACAACGATGCCCATAAAGCGAGGCAATCCGCCCGGCATGAAGAATGTCCGGGCGACGGTTTACAACCATTTCGTACGCGTCGACCATCCGAAGTCGCTGGTCTTTATCTCCGGCCAGGTCTCGCGCGACGACGACGGCCAGCAGGTCGGTACCGGCAGCATGCTGGAGCAGACGCGTCAGTGCATCCGGAACATCGAGAAAAGCCTTACGGCGGCCGGGGCGACATTGTCCGATATTGTCTGGACCACGGTCTATACGACCGACATGCGCGAGTTCAGGCAAATCGTTGCTGCGCGCGAAGAGTTCTTCAAGGAGAACCTGCCGACCAGCACGATGGTGGAAGTCGCCCATCTCGCCGATCCGGGGTTGATGGTCGAGATCCAAGTCATCGCCGCGCTCTGAGCCACGCCAACAAAATGTCCGCTCGACGGGCTCCGGAGCGCGTACCGGTTCGGGGCCCGTTTGCTAAGCCCCAGAGCTGCGGCACTGGCGCAGTCACCCAGTCGCCGCGGTCCAGGCTTAACGTCCCCAAGGCTCTTGCCTTTGCGGCGGGCAGACGCCAGCATCCGCCCCACCCATGCGCATCCGAATTTGGCACGATACCATCTACCGCTATTCCTGGCCGGTGACCGGGGTGATCCAGACGCTGCGTCTGACCCCGCGCAACACCGACAGCCAGTACATCATGAATTGGCGCATCGACGTGTCGGCCGATTGCCCCCTCACCTGCCATGTCGATGCCTTCGGCAATAGAACGCACACGCTGACCGCCGAGGGTCCGCTCGACCATCTGATGGTGCATGTCGAGGGAGAGGCCGAAATCGAGGATGCCAACGGCGTCGTGAAGGGCACGGTCGAGCCGTTTCCACCGTCGCTGTTCCTGCGCGAAACACCTCTGACGCAAGCCAACGAGGATATCTGCGCCTATGCCCGCGAGGTCGCCGGCAACGCCGCGCAGGACTCGCTGCCGAAGCTGCATGCGTTGCTCGACACGCTGCCGCAAACGATCGCCTTCGACACCGATCCAACCCACGCTCACACCACCGCGGCGGAGGCCTTCGCGTTGAAGCGCGGCGTCTGTCAGGACATCAGCCATATCTTCATCGCGGCTGCCCGCAGTCTCGGCATTCCGGCGCGCTATGTGTCGGGCTATTTTCACCGCTCCGACGGCATGAACGAGCAGCAGGCCGCGCATGCCTGGGCGGAGGCCTATGTGGATGGGCTCGGCTGGGTCGGCTTCGACGCCACCAACGGCATGTGCCCGACCGATGCGTATCTGCGGGTCGCCGTCGGGCTTGATTATCTGAGCGCGGCACCGGTCCGCGGATCGCGGATCGGCGGCGATGGCGAAGGCCTGGATGTGCGGATTCGCATCCAGCAGGGGCCGGACCAAAGTCAGGAATAGGTCCGCCTCCCCGCGTGCGGCAAATCGGCCGGTGATCGAGGCAAATGTCCGACATTGGGCTTTTGCTGTGCGGCGGAATAAGGATAATGCCGCCGCCGGGCCGATCGCGGCCGCAAGGATGGAATGCTGACACGATGACCTATTGCTGCGGAATTCTGGTTCGCGAAGGGCTTGTCATGATCGCGGACACGCGCACCAACGCGGGGCTCGACAATGTGTCGACCTTCCGCAAGCTGCATGTGTTCAAGCAGCCGGGTGAACGGATCATGGCGATCGCTTCCTCCGGTAACCTGTCGATGAGCCAGTCGGTCGTTTCCACCATGATCGAGGGAGTGGAGAATCCGGATACCGGCGAGGTCGAAACGCTGATGAATGCGCCGACGATGTTCCAGGCAGCGCAGCGCATTGGCCGCGTGGTGCGCTCGATTTCCGACACCGAAAGCCCTGCCCTCGCCGCAGCGGACGTGAAATTCGACGTGTCGTTTCTGTTCGGCGGTCAGATCAAGGGCGAGCGCATGCGCCTGTTCATGATCTATTCCGCCGGTAATTTCATCGAATGCACCACCGACACACCGTATCTGCAGATCGGCGAACACAAATACGGCAAGCCGGTGCTCGACCGCGCCATCACCTACGGTGTCGACCTCTATGATGCGCTGAAGATCGGGCTGATCTCGATGGATTCGACGATGCGCTCCAATCTCGGCGTCGGCATGCCGATCGACATTCTGGTGGCGCGGCGCGATGTCTGCGATGCGGAATTGTCGTACCGCATCGAGCCGGGCGAACCCTATTTCCACGACTTGCGCGAGCGCTGGTCGGCAGCGCTGCGCGCGGCCCACAACGCCATTCCGCGCCCGCCCTATGCCGGCACGGCATAGAGCGGCGCGATACCGGCGTCAGCGTCCCCAGACCTCTTCGCTGATCGCGACGACTTCGCGCATCTTCGCCCATTGCGCGTCTTCGGTCAGTTCGTTGCCTTCTTCGGTCGAGGCGAAGCCGCATTGCGGCGACAGGCAGAACTGCTCAATCGGCGCGAATTTCGCCGCTTCCTCGATGCGCCGCTTGATGTCGTCCCGGCTCTCGATCGTACCGCTTTTCGAGGTGATCAGGCCGAGCACCACCTGCTTGTCGCCTTTGGGCAGAAACCGCAGCGGCTCGAACCCGCCGGCGCGCTCGCTGTCATATTCGAGGAAATAGCCGTCGTAATTGCATCGGCCGAGCAGCGTCTCGGCGACCGGCTCGTAGCCGCCCTCGGAGACCCAGGTCGAGCGGAAATTACCGCGGCAGATATGGGTGGTGATGGTCATGTCGGCGGGCTTCGCCGCCAGCGCAATATTGATCATCTCCGCATATTTGTCCTGGAGGCCATCGGTATCGTCGCCGCGCTGCCTGGCTTTTTCGATCTCGACCGGCGAACAGAGATAAGCGAAGGCTGTGTCGTCGAACTGCAGATAGCGGCAGCCGGCCTCGTAGAACGCGCGGACCGCTTTCGCATAAGCCGCACCGGCATCGGCGAAAAACTGCTCCATCTCAGGATAGACCGTGTTGCTGATCGCCCGGCGTCCGCCCCGGAAATGCAGCACCGTCGGCGCCGGGATCGTCATCTTCGGCATGACTTTCGTCGTCGCCTTTAGAAAGCGGAAGTGTTCGAGAAAAGGATGATTGGCGGGAAAATCGACTTTGCCCGTCACCTTCAGCGTCAGCGGCTTGGTCTGGACGCCGGCAAACTGAATGCCCTGGTCGGCCTCGACCACGTCGACTCCGTCCAGCAGACCCAGAAAATCGAAATGCCACCATGCGCGCCGAAATTCGCCGTCCGTGGCGAGGTTCAGCCCGCAACTTTCCTGGTGACGAACGAGCGCTTCGATCTCCTCGTCTTCCACCGTCCGGAGTTGTTCGGCCGTGATGTCGCCGGCGCCGTGCTGGACACGGGCAGCCTTGAGCCGCGCCGGACGCAGGAAACTCCCGACATGGTCGGCGCGGAAAGGAGGCTTCGTTCTCGTCGTCATCGGTGCTTATTCGCCCAATCTAAAGATTTTGCTTCGTCTCATTTGTAAAGTTGGGCGATATCCCATCAGGCGCGGGATGACAAGTTCCGAAAGCCCACGATTTCCTACGGGCGATGCACCTCCGGTTAACCACCCGCCCGGAAAGGCGCCGGTGTTCCGCTCCGGCTGCACTTGGAGCGATGCGCGCAAGTTAATCGCAAGCTTTGTCTCCTAGGTTTTCCGCATCGTAATCCGGCACTTAGGGGTAATCGCGGTGGCCGAAACCGACGCGCGTTTCGCTGACAAAGGCGCGCAAGGAAACTGGGACCGCGCCCGGTTGAGCATCGTTATTCCGATCAGCGTGATCGTCGCGATCGCCATCCTTTGCGTCGTCGTCGCCGTCGTCACCTCTGCGCGCCGTGCCGACGAAGTCTCGCTTGATCATGAGAAGCGGCTGCTGTCGCGCGCCATCGCCAACCATGGCGAGCAACTCCTACGCGAACTGGAAAGCGTCAGCGCCAACGAGGAAGCGGCTTCCCGCATTCGCGACCGGTTCGATCGCGAGTGGGTGCATAACCGCGTCGGGCTTTGGCTGAAGCACTATTTCGACCACGATTTCGTCTTCGTGGCCGACGGCTCCGACCAGCTGACCTATGCCATGCTCGGCCGCAACAGTGTCGAACCGCGCTGGTTCAATTCGATCGTTCCGGAGCTCGCGCCGACCATCGACTATCTTCGCGGCCGCACCGGAGACGAACCGAAGGGCGCGATCCGCATCTCCGAGCCGCGACGCAGCACCGACGTCGGAAAACCGACCCGCGTCACGCTGATCCAGCGCTTTCTCGGCCGCCCGGCGGCGATCGCCGCCTCCCTGATCGCACCGACCGAGCAGATCGCAGGCGAAGCCGCGCGGGAGACCATGCCGCTCGTGATCGCCGTCAAGTTCGTAGACGAAGGCCTGCTCGCGGAAATCGGGGGACGTCTGCAACTCAACGGGTTGCGCGTTACCGAAAAGGAGCTCGCCCCCGCCAATGAACACAGCCAAGACCTCAAGGACTATGACGGCCACACCGTAATGAGCCTGACCTGGCTGCCGAAGCGCCCGGGCTCCGAGATCGTAACCAGTGTAATTCCGTTTATCACGGTCGCCTTTGCGGGCTTCGCAATTCTGGCCGCGCTCATCCACGGTTACATGCGCAGGACGGCAGCGACGATCGCGCAGGGCGAGCAACGCCTGCGCTATCTGGCCCTGCACGATCCGCTTTGCGGCTTGCCGAACCGGAATTTTTTCGGCGAGCGTCTGGAACAAGTGCTCGTCGCGGTACAGAACGGCGCACCGTCGGCTGCGGTTTTCTACATTGACCTGGATCACTTCAAGGATGTGAACGACACGCTCGGCCATCCTGTCGGCGATGAGCTGATCCGCGAGGTCACCGCACGCCTGTCCGGATTGCTGCGCCCCGAGGATCTGGTCAGCAGGCTCGGCGGCGACGAATTCGCGGTGATCATCACCGGCGGCGCCGAGGTCACCGCCCTGCATCGCACGGCGGAGCGGATCATTTCCGCCATCTGTGCTCCCTATACTATCGGCGGGCACAACATCCTGATCGGTGCGAGTATCGGCATTGCGACGATCGACCGCCGGTCCGGGCTCGTCGCCGCCGACGTCATGCGCTATGCCGACATGGCGCTCTACCGCGCCAAGAACGAAGGCCGCAACCGTGCCTGCATCTATGATGCGGCGATGGATGCCGACCTTTCGGAACGCAAGCAGCTCGAAAGCGATCTGCGCGATGCGATCAATTCCGATCAGCTGCGCATTGTCTATCAGCCTATCGTCAACGGCAGCGGCGACACCATGCTCGCCGTTGAAGCGTTGTCGCGCTGGTCGCATCCGACGCGCGGCGATATCGAGCCGGCACGCTTCATCCCGATCGCCGAGCATTCCGGTCTCATCATCGAGCTCGGCGAATGGGTGTTGCGCCGGGCCTGTATGGAAGGAAAGTCGTGGCCGGGACTTATTGTGTCGGTGAACGTGTCCGCGCTGCAATTCCGCCGGCCTGACTTTGTAGACACGGTCGAGCGCATCCTGGCGGAAACCGAATTCGATCCGGCCTGCCTCGAGCTCGAACTGACCGAGAGCACGCTCCTCGGCAATGTCGAGAGTGCCGAGGTGGCGATGCACCGGCTCAAGGCTTTGGGACTTCGCCTCGCCCTCGATGACTTCGGCACCGGCTATTCGTCGCTCGCCTATCTGCGGCGCTTCCCGTTCGACAAGCTGAAAATCGACAAGAGCTTCGTCCGCTCGCTGGAGCGCTCGCCGGACGCCGCCGCCATCGTTCATGCCATTGTCGGCCTTGGCCGCGGTCTCGGCATGAAGGTGACGGCGGAAGGCGTCGAGACTGCCGAACAGCAATTGTTCCTGCGCGCCGCCGGTGTGCATTCCATGCAGGGATACCGGTTCGGCCGGCCCGGCTCGCCCAACCTGATCTCGACTCGGCTCGCCATGCCGGCGAGCCACCGCAGCATCGCGCGGGATGCCGCCGCCGCGCTCGCCAGCTGACGCGCGTCCATCATACCGCCACAGCCATTGCAGAGGCGCGGCCAATCCGTAGGATGGCCGCCCTTTCGCTCATATCCAGAAGGACATGAGCCGGATCAGAAGCAGGAGTGACGGGATGGCGGCCAAGGTTGCGCTGGTGACGGGAGCGGGTTCAGGGATCGGGCGCGCCAGCGCCATCGCCCTGATGAAGGACGGCTTCGACATGGTTCTGGCCGGCCGCCGCAAGGAGCCGCTCGAGGAAGTGGCGAAAGAAGGCCAGGCGCTGGGTCGCAAGACACTTGTGGTGCCGACCGACGTGTCCGACCCGGCCCAGATCAGGGCGCTGTTCGCAAAAGTGAAGGAGACCTTCGGCCGGCTCGACCTCCTCTTTAACAATGCCGGTATCGGCGCGCCTCCGGTGCCGCTGGAAGACCTGTCGCTGGACAAATGGATGTCGGTGGTCGCCACCAACATTACCGGGCCGTTCCTGTGCACGCAGGAGGCCTTCAAGATCATGAAAGACCAGACGCCGCGCGGCGGCCGCATCATCAACAATGGCTCGATTTCGGCCCATACGCCGCGGCCGCTGACGGTGGCCTATACCGCAACCAAGCACGCGGTGACCGGCCTGACCAAATCCACCGCACTGGACGGCCGCGCCTATGACATTGCCTGTGGCCAGATCGACATCGGCAACGCTGTGTCGGCGCTGACGGAACGGATGACCCAGGGCATGTTGCAGCCGGATGGCTCCACGCGCGCCGAAGACCGCATGGCGGTCGAGGATGTCGGCAAGGCCATCAGTTACATGGCAAGCCTGTCGCTGGAATCGAACGTCCTGTTCATGACGGTGAAGGCCACGAAGATGCCCTTCGAAGGCCGCGGCTGACGCCGCCACCGGGTCCCGTACGGTCATCTGGTGAGCGGGTCGCCCAAAAGATGTGCGCCCCTCCGATTGGAACACCGGATGGATTTCCGAACGGGAATCTTGCTATTGAGCGCGTGTGATACTCGACATCGCCACGCTGTTCGCCGTGACCACCTTCAGCATGGGGCTTGGCGGTCTGCTCCTGCTTTTTGCCTGGATGCAGGCTCGTAACACCCCGGCACTGGCCTGGTGGGGTACGGCGTTTCTTGTCATTGCCCCGGCGACCGCGCTGTTTGGGCTGCGTGGCATCGTGTCCGACGCCTGGTCGATTCAGGCCGCAAATGCCCTGATGATGCTGGGTTATGGGCTGCTATGGACCGGCGCGCGCGTATTCGAAGGACGCCGCCCGGTGCCGCTCTCGCTCGTGGCCGGCTCCCTGATCTGGCTCGCAGCATGCCAATTCGACGCGTTCATGCACGCGACGGCCGCGCGCATCGCCCTCGCCTCCGTTCTGGTCGCCAGCTACAGCTTTGCGTTCATCTCGGAGCTGTGGCGCGGCCGGCACGAACGCCTGCTGTCTCGCTGGCCGGTCATCGCGATCGCGGCAATTCACGTAGTGCTTTTTCCCGTTCGCGCACCGTACCTCATGACGATGCCCTTCCCGCTGGAGACGCCCTCCTTCGGCGCCCAGACATCGTCGCTTTTTATCTTTGCACCGCTGCTCTATTCGTTTGCACTGGTGTTCCTGTTGATGGCGCTCACCAAGGAGCGCGCCGAGTCGCAACAGCGCTATGTCGCGACCATCGATCCTCTGACCGGCATTCCGAACCGACGTGGCTTCACCGAGCGGGCCGGACGGCTGCTGGCGCGATCCCAGAAGCAGAACGAAGCCCTCACCCTGCTCCTGTTCGACCTCGACCGCTTCAAGTCCATCAATGACCGGTTCGGACATCGCACCGGAGACGCGGTGCTGGCCCTGTTCACGCACTCGGCGATGCAGTCGTTGCGTCCGCTCGACCTGCTCGGCCGCATCGGCGGAGAGGAATTCCTGGCCTTGCTGCCGGGCGTCAACACCGAAACCGCAATCGCGGTAGCTGAGCGGGTGCGGAGCAATTTCGCGAGCGCGGCCGGCAGCGTTCACGGCCAGCCCGTTGCCGCGACCGTGAGCGTCGGTCTCGCCTCCAGCATACAGGCCGGTTACGATTTTGACGCGCTATACGCGGCCGCCGACGCTGCGCTCTATCGGGCAAAGCAGAGCGGGCGCAACCGGACCGAGACGGGATGGCCGACGCCCGATCCAGCCGCCGCGCGACGGGATTTCATCCCGACCGTCGCAGCGCCAGACTTGATCACGCGCGCTTGACAGCCGCGGCCCAGCGCTGGTGGAACCGGCCGGCTCCGCCTGCGTTCGTCCCATATCGCAGCATGGAGCGAAGCGATGTCAGCATTCGCCATACGCCCCGCCGTCCGATTGCGCGATGGACATGCGGTAGAGTCATCCCTAGAGGCGGCTGAAATCGTTCGCCGTCACGCAATGAACCACTGCAGCCTCGCTGCATCCGTCCTGGTCAGGCGTCTTGAGGACGCCCAAAGCCCTGACGAAGCCCAACAACTCGCACTGGAGTTTCGAGCCTGGGCGGCACGCGAGGGATTGTTGCTCACCCGCCCGCCTATCGCCGCTCAACCTGCGCTTCATCAATGACTTTTCGCCATTTGGCGACCTCTCCCGCCACCCAGGCGCGCATTTCCTCGGGCGTCGACCCGCGAACTTCGTTGCCGATCGCCTCGAGCTTGTCGCGGACCTGCGGCTGCTGAAGCGCATAGAGGATGTCCGCATTCAATCGCTTCACCTGTGACTCCGGCACGCCCTTGGTGGTGGCGACGCCCATCCACGAACGCACGTCGTAGTCTTTGACTGTGTCCGCGGCCGCCGGAATGCCGGGAAGGCTTGGCCACGGCGACAGGCTGGTCACCGCCAGCCCGCGAATTGTACCGGCATCGAGCTGCGGCCGGGTGACCGTGAGGGTGTCGATCATCACATCGATGCGGCCGCCAAGGAGGTCCGTCACTGGTGCCTGACCGCCCCGGTACGGGACGTGGACGAGCTCTATGCCGGCAAGCGAGGCGAGCAACTCCCCGGCCAGGTGCTGGGTCGAACCGACACCAACCGAGGAGAACGTAACGGTCTTGGGTTTGGCCTTGGCCTCCGCGACCAGGTCGGCGAGCGACTGGAATCTGTGATCCTTGCGGACCGAAATCACGAACGGAAAATAGATCAGCGTCGACAACATCTGAAGATCATCGACCGGATCGAACGGCAGGGCCTTGTACAGGGCGCCGCCCACCGCATGCCCGCCGGTGAGCACGATCAGGTTGTAGCCATCGGGGTCGGCCTTGACGACCCGATCGGTTGCGAGATTGCCGCCGGCGCCGACCCGCGGCTCCACGATCACTTGCTGGCCCAGGCGCTCGGCCAGAGCCGGCGCGATGATGCGCGCGACAGTGTCGGAATTGCCGCCCGCCCCGAACCCGTGCGACAGCGTCACCGGCCGCGACGGATAATTATCCTGCGCGGAAGCACTGGTGGCGGCCATCGCCAGAGCGCCGATCATAGCAGCGAAAGCGTTCAAACGCATTGCAATCTCCTCCCCGATTTTTTCTTGAGTTGAGCATTGAAGGTCTTCATTGAGAAGAGCGCTTGAACGCATGGCTCATAGCCGCGACAATCGCGACGCGGCGGGGCGGACTGACATGCTTGTCTTGCAATCGCTTCTTGGCGCCATCGTCATTCCGGCGATGGCCTTTGCCACGAGCGAAAATCATCGTGCGGTATCGTGGCGGCGGGTAGCTGCGGCGATGGCCCTCACCGTCATTCTTGCTGTCCTGCTTTTCAAAATCCCGGCGTTGCGCGCCGGCTTCGCCGCCGCCAATAGCGCGGTCGACGCCATCGCCGCCGCAACCCGTGCAGGCACCAGCTTCGTGTTCGGCTATCTCGGCGGCGGTCCTCTGCCGTTCGATCCAAAATTTCCCGGCAGCGAATTCATCCTCGCTTTCCAGGCGCTGCCGCTGGTTCTGGTGATGAGCGTGCTGACCACGCTGCTGTTCTACTGGCGCATCCTGCCGCCGATCGTGCGCGGCTTTTCGTGGGCGCTGGAGCGCACGCTGGGCGTCGGCGGCGCGGTCGGCCTGTCGACCGCCGCCAATATTTTCGTCGGCATGGTGGAAGCGCCGCTGTTCATTCGGCCCTATCTCGACAAGCTGTCGCGGGCTGAATTGTTCATCGTCATGACCGGCGGCATGGCCGGGATCGCTGGCACCGTGCTCGTGGTCTATGCCACGATCCTGCGGCCGATCATTCCCGAGATCGCCGGGCACCTGCTGATTGCCTCAGTGCTCGGCGCGCCGGCCGCGATCCTGATCAGTGAATTGATGGTGCCGGAAACACGGGACGAATCCACCGTCGGGGACTATGCTGATCCACCTCCGGTCGCGACCTCGACCATGGATGCGATCGCGATCGGCACCGGTCAGGGCCTGACGCTCCTGCTCAATATCATCGCGATGCTGACAGTGCTGGTCGCGCTGGTGCATCTCGCCAACGCGATTCTGTCGGTGTTGCCCGAAATAGGCGGAGCGAACATCACCCTGCAGCGCATGCTTGGCTTGGTGATGGCTCCGGTCTGCTGGCTGATGGGGCTGCCCTGGAACGAAGCGCTGCGCGGCGGCGAACTGATGGGGATCAAGACGGTCCTCAACGAGTTCATCGCCTATGTCGAATTGTCGAAGCTCGGACCCGAAACGCTGAGCGAACGCTCCCGCCTCATCCTGGTCTATGCGCTGTGCGGCTTCGCCAATTTCGGCTCGCTCGGGATCATGATCGCGGGCCTGAGCGTGACGGCGCCGGAGCGGCGCGACGAAATCGTCGCGCTGGGCCCGAAGACCATTGTCTCCGGCACGCTTGCGACCTGCACCATCGGCGCAATCGTCGGCACCCTCCACTAGGAGGCTTGCGCGGCCTGTTCCTGCGCCATCGCGAGGCGCCGCACCTTGAGGAAGCGGATCACGCGCTGGGCGCCGGCAACATCGACGCTTTCGTAAGTCGCCTCGTCCACGTGCGGGCCGCAGAGTTGCTGGCCGAGTTTGTCGCTGCGCAGTCTCAGCACGCCCAAAGCGGCGGTCGAAGCCACATTCAGCGCCCGCAGCAGCACCATGACGTTATCGGTCCTGCCCTGGGTCACGAGATTGAACCCGTAGTCATGATCGAGATCGAGAGAACTGGCGATCACCGTTGCAACGTCGAGCAGGCGCCGCTCCATGACCAGCACCATCAGGACATTATCCAGCTTTTCGGAACCGTCGCGGATCTGCTGGATGTAGCGGTGAACCTGGCCGATATGTTTCTTGCGATCGGACACCCAATTGGTGACCTGCTCCTGCACGACCGCCGGACTGAAAGTCAGATCCGAGCTGCGCAGCTTTGATGCAAGTATCTGCGACACGATCGGGAGCAATTGGCCCACCGCTTCCAGCGACAGATCCGAACGATTGACCAGCAACTCCTGCAGCATTGCGTCGTGCTCGGACTTGTGGATCATCTTGCGCATGCCGAGGCGCGAGAAGCGCGCGCCCTGGTTGGCTGCAAGCGTCCGGATAGTTTCGTCGTTGCCGCGTTCAGTGAGGATGTCCGTAATGTCCGGCGCGAGCGTGTGACGGCCGGCGATGGCCTCGAGATGCGCCTGGCTTCCGGTGGACGCGAGGTCGACCAGCACCTTGTCGCGCAGCCCGCGATAGTCGCGGATGATCGGCTGCGCGACCGCGAAGTCGGCGTCACAAGCGAGAGCGTTCGCCGTTTCTTCCGGGAGACTTGGCATGCGCGACAGGATAGATGCCGCGCTCGCGCGATCGCCCCGCTCTAAGTTTTCAAGTAGCTTGGAAACGATCTCCCCAAGCAGGTACTGGACCGTCGAGCTCTCGTTCTGAACGGAAAACGTATCGGAGATGCGCCTGAGCAATTCGAGCCGCTTCTCCGACGATCTCTCCGCCGCGAGAGCGAGCAAATTGTGGGTGGGCGAAATCTCGGTATGGGTCGTAGCAAGTGCGGTCATAGGCGCGTCCTTCTGACCACAACTAACGAGAGTGGCGCTAACAGACTGTGAATTGGAACAGTGAGAAGTCGCGCCATCGCGATCTTTTCCTACGCCGCAATGCGTGTGGCGATGACATGGTCAATCCGACATTAATGAACGGCACTTGCACTGGCACGTCGGCGCTCGGACAACACAAACACCAGAAATGCCGTCCCGAAGCACGCGACGGATAAGAATCCGATGGTCCGGTACAATTCGTGCTGGAACAGAATGCCCGCCGCGCCTGAGCCGATTGCCTGCCCGACATACAGGAACGATGTATTGAGCGCGACGGTGGCGCTTGCCAGAACCGGCGCCGCCGTGACGAGCCGCGCCTGCTGCATCGAATTTCCGGCGGTGATACCAAGACCCAAAATGAAAACACCCGCAGCCATGAGCGCCAGGATCCCGGTCCCGAGCGCAAAGACCAGCGCCCCGGACATCATGACCAGGATGAAAAATCCGAGCGTGCGCGGGACACCGGCGAATTGCACCATTCGGGTTGCGGCGAGGTTGCCGATCAAACCGGCTATGCCAAGCAGCGAGAACAACAGCCCCGCCGCGGCCGGACCTGCGTCCGCAACTTTCTGGACCAGTGCCGCCATATAGATCGTGATCGAGAATTGCCCCGACATCTGGAGCAGCGTGATCAGCAGGATCAGCAGCAGCGTGCGGTTGCGGGCAATGTCCGCAAAACTGCTCAGCGACAAGCGATGGCCCTGCAATCCGCCGGGCAGCGCTGCTGCGTTCAGGAGAGCACCCATCCCCGCCAGAATGCCGATTGCAAGAAAGGTCTCGCGCCAGCCGAATTGCGTCGCGAACAGGGTGATCAGCGGCAAACCGATGGCGATGGCCAGCGACCAGCCGAGAAACACGTAAGCAAGCGCCGCAGCCCGTTCCTTTTCCGGGGCAATCAGAGCCATCGTGCTGGCTGCCTGGGGAGTATAGATCGCCCCGAAAGTCAGCATCGCCAGCCGCAGGGCTAGAATGGCTGCGTAACTGTCGGCCATGGCGGACAGCAGATGGCCGGCGGCAATGACCGCGAGGGTGCCGCTCAGCAGCAGCCGGCGGCCAACCCGCGTGGTCAGCCATGACACGATCGGCGAGCCGAAGCACAGGACGACGGCCCCATAGGTCACGAGCAGCCCGATATCGCGCACGGTCACGCCGAGTTCGGCCGACAGTTCGGTCAGCATGCCGGCCGGTGCCAGAACGGACAGCCCGGTGATGAAATTCCCGCTCATGAGCGCAAGGCGGGATGACAGATGGGACATACTGGAGGATGCGGCTTTCGAAGGGCCGCAGACGCTATTGCAAATGCCGGGCGCTGACTATGCGCGCCGGGCGCACATCAGCCATATTTGCGCTGTAGCCATGTGTGCGCCGCTCGCCGCCCGGCCGGAATAACCGACCGACGTCCGCCGGACGGTTAAGCGCAAGCCGCTAGTGCAGCCGGAACACGCCGTCCACCGCCTTGATCTCCGACGGCCGGATCAGGCGCGAATGCGCGACCGTAACGGTATGCAGCACCCCCTCGATCGACTTTTCCCAGAACCGCAAGAACTGGTTCAACTCCGGAAAGTCCGGACACAGATCATAGTTCTGCCAGACATAGGTTTGCAGAAGCCAAGGGTGGTCGGGCCGCCGATAAAGGATTTCCGCGGTGGTCAGACCGTATCCATTCACCTGTTTTCTAAAGTCTTCCGATGGCATGTCAGTCCTCTAGGAAAGCGATTCCCACGAACCTTGAGACCGCAAGATTTCAATCCCCGATCGTTTCTGACAAGCCTAAAAATTGATATTCGTTCCTAAAATCAAGGCGTTAGCAGCATATCCCAAGGGCTGCTGATAATTTTTCCGGACGGACGACGGAGCGCCAAAGCGTGCTAGCAGTCCCCCTTGACGAGTGCCAATTTTTTGGGTCAAACCCCTTGCGCACGGACCGGTCGGCCCTAGATCGCCGGCAACCGGGTTCAAGCTCGGGATTCCGTCTCAAAATTTTCGTTTTATCGAGCTGAAGGAGGATACCCATGAAGTTCCGCCCGCTTCACGACCGCGTCGTCGTCAAGCGCATCGAGTCCGAAGACAGAACTGCCGGCGGCATCATCATTCCGGACACCGCCAAGGAAAAACCCCAGACCGGCGAGGTCATCTCCGTGGGCCCCGGCGGCCGCGACGAGGCCGGCAAGCTCATTCCGATCGACGTGAAGGTCGGCGACACGGTTCTGTTCGGCAAGTGGTCCGGCACCGAG
>CAZXJZ010000060.1:0-22506 GCA_964641065.1 uncultured Hyphomicrobiales bacterium
AAGGTTCGATCTGGTCGACGACCCTGAAGAGATAATCAATTTGCCGGATCGCCCCGACACCGCGAAATGCTCGCACAAATAGAAGATGCATTGCTGGCAATCTGCGATCCGAAGGCGGTGAACGTCGAAGCCAAGTAGGACTAGGCGTTGATCGTGCGCATCGGTGGTACGGCAACCGCACTCGATCTTGGCCACGCCCGCCGCCGACGGAACGCCCGCTCCCCCCACGGAGCAGTCCGTCGGTCCCCCAGTAGTGATTGGCCAAAAGCTTTTCACATCTGCCGCATGCACATCAAGAAAGCGTGGGCGCAGCGTCGCACTTATCTTTTCAGCAGCGAAGAGGTGCGAACAGGACACCACGGCCCTGCAAATTGTTCGAAAGGGCATCGCATTCCGAAGTGCCGCCTCGACGGCAGTCGCTCGCGTGTCGCCGATCTTGGCCGTTGCCACGGTAGCATCGCAACGACCCTTGAAAGCAACAGAGAGTGCGGAACGCCCTGCGCTCACGTTTGTAAGTTGGCCGACCATGACCCGCCACCTCCGGGCACCCAGCGGCGGGGTAATGTGACTGGATTGTGCCCGTCACACAAACGCAACAATGGTCCAACGCCTGCAATGCCGGCTTCTGGCGAACATCGCAAAGAAGTCCATAATGGACATTTCGCGATACCGCCGTCGATCTGTCCCTATCTGACAGAAGAAATCTGAACGGCAGTATTCCGGCTTGCGTTCAGAAGCGTCGTCGCCTTTTTATCCAGCGGCTCGATGTCCTCAGCCGTGCGCTTGAGAAGGTCGCGGAGCCAATGCAGTGCCGGGTCGGTGGCGAGATGCGGCTGCCATTGCAGAACCTCGCGCAGCACTGGAAACTTGACCGGCGACGGCAGGATCTTCAACGGCAGGTATTGCGCACATTGAAAGGCGAGTCGCGAGTGCACGGTGGCAATCCGGTCGGTGCCGATCACGAACAATGGCACAAGGGTGAATGTAGGTGTGGTGACCGCAACGTTGCGTTTCAGGCCGATGCGTTGCAGATGTTGCTCATCGTGCGTATTCAGCCTGCCGTACGGAAATTGTGCGACGACATGCGGCATACTGAGATATTGTTCCATTGTGATGGTGCGCCCAACATGCTTGTTGCCGGACCAGACGACGCAGACATAATCGTCCTCGAAGATGTGCTCGCGGTCGCAATTGGCCACCGATCCTTGCTCTGCAATCAGCAGGAGTTCGTGCTCGCCTCTTTTGAAATTCTCGAGGTTGTCTTCGGTCAGGCGATCGATCGCCACCTTCACGCTGGGCGCCTCGCGCGCGATGCTTTGAAGCACCCTCATCATCAAGACCTGCGCCGCATAATCGGACATGATGATGACGAAGGTCCGATCCGAGCGCGCGGCTTCGAACGTGGGCGAAGAGTTGATCAGGATCTCGGTGCGCGCGAGGAGGTCGCGCAATGGCTGGGCAAGGCTCTCGCCAAGCGGGGTGAGCACCATCTTTCGGCCCACTTGGACGATCAGATCGTCCTTGAAATGGGTCCGCAGCCGGGCCAGCGCCCCGCTCATCGCCGACTGGCTGAGGCATAATCGCTCCGCGGCGCGCGTGACGTGCCGATGCGTCAGCAGCGCGTCGAGTGCGACCAGCAGGTTCAGGTCGAGTTTGTGAAACCGCACGTCACGCATCCTCCCGGTATTTCATTTTCCGATGAGTCAAGGGAGTTTAATCGGCGGTGTCAATAAACAACCGGACGCGACGGACACGGACGTGTCGCGGTACCGCGGACCACCCGGCGCCTGCGGACCTGGGACAATCGCCGGAGGCGATACCTCATATCGCAACAGCCAATTTCAAAAGATTCTGCGAAGTTGCGATGAAAGTGCCGATCGCGTGACCGCGAGATTTGGGTGAGTCGACAATGCGGCATTTTTCTCTTGGGACGCTGTCCGAGGCGGGCGGAGTGCCGTTTTCGGCTGTTATTGTCGGTGAGCAGGCGATCGGTCTGGATCAAATCGCGGCAGTCGCGGGCGCACAGGGGAAAGCGCTGCGATGGTCCGGCTCGCTCCTGACGCTGTTCGAGCATTGGCCGGAAAACTTCGCGCGACTGGAGCAGCTTGCCAAAGAGGGCGCATTCGACCCTTCTAGCACCGTATTCAGGCGGCGGCCGCTTGCGGCGCTGAAAGTCCATGCGCCGATCGAGGCGCCGCGGCAGATTCTGTGCCTCGGCGCCAATTACCGGCGGCATGTGATCGAACTGATGGCGGCGCAGGTGTCGCCCGAGACCGCCAATCTCGACATCGAGGGACGGCGTGACTATGCCGCCAAGATGATGGACAGGCGAATCGAAAGTGGTTCGCCCTATGCTTTCATCAAACTGCAAAGCTGTGTGACCGGACCGTACGACCCGATTCTGCTGCCGCCCGACGTGACCGAGCCCGACTGGGAGCTGGAGCTGGCTTTTGTGATTGGAAAGCCGGCCCGCTACGTGAGCCGCGCCAACGCGATGTCGTACATCGCCGGCTACACGGTTGCTAACGACGTCACTGCGCGCGAACGCATCTACCGGCCAGATATTAAGGCGATCGGGACCGACTGGCTTGCCGGGAAATGTCTGCCGACGTTCCTGCCGATGGGCCCCTTTATCGTGCCGGCGGCCTTCGTGTCCGATCCGATGCGCCTGCAGATCACTTTGAAGCTGAACAGCGACGTGATGCAGGACGAGAGCACTGCGGACATGATTTTCGACATTGCCCGGCAGGTGGAATACCTGTCCAGTCGTGTGCAGCTGATGCCGGGCGACGTGGTCTGCACCGGCTCGCCCGCGGGCAACGGTGCGCATTACGGGCGCTATTTGCGGGACGGCGACGTCATGGAAGGCACCATTGCCGAGATCGGAACGATCCGTAATCCGTGCGTGGCGCTGCACCACGGGTGAATTGGCGGGAAACCTTCACATGCCGAGATAGCTTCTTGCGACAATCGGATCGTCCCGTAGCGTCGCCGCCGCACCTTCGCCGACAATTCGTCCTCCGGCCAGAAGATAGGCGCGATCGGCCATCGCCAGCGCCTGATTGGCGTTCTGTTCGACCAGCACAATGCTCAGACGCGAGTCACGCGAAATACGCGCCAGGATCGCGAATACGTCATCGACCAGGTTCGGCGCCAGGCCGAGCGACGGCTCGTCGAGCAGCAAAAGGATTGGGTTGGACATCAGTGCGCGTCCGATGGCGACCATCTGCTGTTCGCCGCCGCTCATGGTGCGAACCGCCTGTCCGCGCCGCTCGGCGAGACGAGGGAATAGTTCGAACACGTAGTCGAGCGTGGATTGCTCACGGCCGCGGGCGCGGCTGGCGTACGCGCCGAGCAGCAGGTTTTCCATTACCGTCATGTTGCCGATCAGCCGCCGGCCTTCCGGCACTAGCGCAATGCCGCGCTCCACGATGCGGTTCGGCGGTTCGGCGGAGATGTCAGTGCCTGCGAGAAGAATACGGCCACCGCTTCTGCGCGTCAGACCAGTGATGGTTTTGAGCAGGCTGGACTTGCCGGCGCCGTTCGCTCCAAGAATGGCAACGGTCTCGCCTTCCGAGACGCGCATCGAAACGTCGATCAGGGCCTGGTGCTTGCCGTAGGATAGGCTGATCTTTTCAACCTCGATCATGTCCGTGTCCCAGATAGGCATCCTTCACCGCGCGGTCCTGGAGCACCGTCTCGGTATCGCCGGCCGCGATCTGCCTTCCCGCATTCATCACCACCACCCGCCGGCAGAGCGCGCGCACCGCCGAAATCACATGCTCGACCAGCACGATCCCGGCGCCGTCCGCCGCGAGCCGCCGGACAACCTCGATGCCTTCGTTCAGCTCGGTCGGATTAAGACCCGCCAGCCATTCGTCGAGGAGAAGAACACGCGGGCTGGTGGCCCAGGCGCGTGCCAGTTCGGCGCGCTTCTGGTCGATATAGGTGAGTTGCGCACCGGTCAGTGCCGCCTTGTCTGCGATGCCGAAATATTCGAGAAGCGCATCGGTCTTCCGGCTGGCCTCCGGCATGCTGAGCCGCTCCGCACCGAACAGCGCGCCGGCGCGGATATTTTCGTAGACCGTCATGCTCGGAAGGATGCGCACCAGCTGAAAGGTACGGTTGATCCGCGCGCGGACCCGGCGGGCGTTGGACAGGCGCGTCACGTCCGTGCCTTGCAGACGGATGCTGCCGCCGTCGGCCATCAGGCTGCCGGCAATCAGGTTCAGTGTCGTCGTCTTGCCCGAGCCGTTCGGGCCGATCAGACCAAAAATCTCGCCGGGCTCCACGGCAAAGCTGATCCCGTTGACGGCTGCGAGACCGCCAAAGGTTTTGGTCAGACCATCCACATTCAGCAGGGCGGTCATTGGCCGGCGTCTCCAGTGCTGACGGCCGTGCCGCGCGGCGCCGTTCGCCATGCCTTGAACCGGTGCCAGAGCGGTTCGATGACGCCCGCTATCCCATGCGGCAGAAAATAGACGACGAACAGGAAGACCGCGCCGAGCAGGATGGCGTAAGCGCGCGGGAACGTTGTCGATAGAAATTCCGACAGAATGATCATAGGAATAACGCCGAGCACCGGCCCCCATAGACGATGCATGCCGCCGAGCAGCGCCATGATGACGACCTGGAACGAGACCATTGCGTTGAAGACGGTATTGGGCGCGATATAGGACCAGCGCGGCGCCATGATCGCCCCGACCAGCGTCATGAGCACCGCGGATATCACGAATGCGAAGATCTTGATGCCGGAGCGGTTGATGCCGCATTGGTCTGCGACGGTCTCGTCTTCCCCGATGACCTGCAACGCGGTCCCGACCTTCGATCGCTCGATCATGTAGCCGACCAGGAATACGATCGCGGTCAGCCCGAGCAGATGGAGATAGATCATCACGTTGCTGAAATCGATCAGCACATAGCGGCCGACCGTTTTGGTCTGGTTGATCTCCCACCAGATCGCCAATTCTCTGATCAGTTCGGTCAGACCGAAGGTGAAGATCACGAAATGGATGCCCGACACCCGCAGCGTGGTGGCACCGACGATCAGTGCCAGCACCACCCCGACGACGCCTGCGAGCGCGAACGAGCCGTAAAGCGGCATGCTCTCATACGAGACCGCTACGACATACGCGCCGACGCCGAAAAAGGCGGCTACAGCCAGCGAGAAGTAGCGTGTCGGCCCGGAGAAGATACGCCAAGCAGTGGCAAGCGCCACGTAGCAAAGCGTGTTGATCAGGTAGGACAGCCAATAGTCCGACACGAAGATAGGGGCGAGGGCGAGCGCGGCAATCAGCGCCGACGCTCCGATCCAAGTTGCGATGTTGGAGCGCGCGGACGTCATCAGTTCGACCCGAACAGACCGCGCGGGCGGACCAGCAGAATGGCGAGGAACATGAGATAGGCCACGGCAAGCTTGAGTCCGGAATCGAGGAACCGCGCTGTCATCGCCTCGGTGACGCCGAGCAGGAGCGCCGCGGCCAGGGCGCCGAGCATGTTGCCGACGCCGCCCATGATCACGACGATCAGAGCCTTCACCGTGAACTCGACGCCGACGGTCGGATCGAAGGTCAGAAAGGTGCTGACCATCGTGCCCGCCACCGCCACTAGCGCGCCGCCGGTCGCGAAGGCGAGCGCCGAAATCCTGCGGACATCGACACCGACAATGCTTGCTGCAACCGGGTCTACCGCCAGCGCCCGCATCGCGTTACCGGTACGCGAGCGCGTCAACCAGAAATAGATCGCCGCCGCGAACACGCAGGAAATGATGCAGGCCAGCACCCGGTTGGCCGAGAGATTGACCCCGAAAATCGTGACAGGAACGGACAGATAGTCGTACGAGCGAATGTCACCGGTAAAGGCGAGGATCATGCTGCCCTTGATCACGAACAGCAGGCCGAAGGTGGACAGGATGGTTTCGCCTTCGAAGTGATCGCGGCTCGCGGCCCGGCGGGCGAGCGGCTCCATCAGTATGCGATAGACCAGCCAATTGGCGGCGAATGTGACCGGTACCGAAAAAATCAGCCCAAGGATCGGATCGATCCGCCACAGCGTGAACATCCAGTAGGCGGCGAAGCATGCGGTGACGAGAAACTCGCCATAGGCGAGGTTCAGGACGCGAGCGATGCCGTATTGAAGATTGAAGCCGATGGCGATCAGCGCATACATACCGCCGAGCACGAGGCCGCCGAGGATGACGTCAAGAAGGATCATTCAGTATCGGTCCAGAACAGGAGCCGCCCCGATCGAGGATCGATCGGAGCGGCCGAGGTTGGTGCCGGGAGGAACCGTCACCAGGCCGGTTTAGGCAGGACGGCAGGCTTTGCACCGGGGAGATTGGCGGGCTGTACCATCACGAAATCGCCGCCCTGCCATTGCGACACGACGGGTTGCTCGCGCTGAACCTGATTGGTGAATTTCAGCTTGCCGGCAACAGTGTCGAACGTCCCGGTCCGCAGATGCTCGATCACCTTCTTGCGGTCGAGGCCGACCTGCTCGATCGCCTGTTCCAGCGTTTGGGCGCTGGCATAGGTGATCGGGCTGCCCCAGCGGTCGGGCTCGTTGTTGGTCAGCGCCTTGAAGCCGTCGAAATAAGCCTGCGCGCCCGTACCGCGGTTCCAGCCTCCGGCGCCAAGGATTCCCTGCGCCTTGTCGCCGAGCTTTGCCTTGAAGCCGGGGAAGGCGGTGCCGACGGCGGTGTAATAGACCTTCGGATTGTAACCCAGCGTCTGTGCCTGGGCCGCGATCATGAAAGTGTCGCCCGGATAGCTGAACGCCACGAAACTGTCGGCGCCGCTGTCCATGGCCTGCTTCATCTCGGCCGAGAGGTCGCGCGAGGCCATCGGGTAAGTCTTGTTCAGAACGACGTCGAAGCCTGCGTCCTTGAACGCCTTGCTACCGGCGGCGTTGAGGTCGGCGCCGAACTGGTCGGCGACGCTGAGCAGGACGACCTTGTTGTTGATCTTGCCCTCGGCTTTCAGCTTGGAGAGCATGTCGACGATGCCGGTCGCGTAGTCCGACGCGTTGGTGCTGAACAGGAACAGCGTGTCGAACCGTTTTGTCATCGCCTCGGCGTTGTTGATCACCGCGGTTGCGCCAAGTTGCGGATAGTTGTTTTTCTTGTAGACCGGCGCGACCGCGAGATTCATAGCGGTGCCCCAGGGCGGGAGCGCGAAGTCGACCTTGTCGTCCACCATCAGCTTCTCGGTCAGGCGTATCGCGTTCTCGGGATTGCTGGTGTCGTCGTATTCGATGACTTCGACCGGTATCCGCTTGTCGAAACCGGCGACCTTGAGGCCGCCCTTGGCATTCACGTCTTTCGCCCAAAGCCGGTAATTCGCGACCGGAAGCATCGAAGAAGGACCGGCAAACGGTCCGGTCAGCGAGACGGCATAGCCGATCTTGATTTTATCCGGCGCCTTCTGCTGCGCCACGGCCGGTGCTGAGGCGAGCGACAACAAGCCAACGGCCGCGACCGATCCCGCCGCGAGCCGCAACAGGCGATCCAGATCAGGTTTCATAGCAATCCTCCCGTGTTGGTCATGATTTCGTTGCCTTCGCGCCTCTTGCGGGCACGTTCGTCAGTACGGTCCTCAGCGCACGCTGACCGCGGCCCAGGGGTTGACGACATTGGCGCTCGGCGAGGCCGGTGCCGCATTCGGCGGAAACGCCTCCATCATCGTCTGCGGAAAAGCGTGGTTTCTGTAGAAATCGTTCGATCCCATCGCCGGACTCCACCGCACCGCTTCCCAGTCCGGCTGATAATTGCGCCACCCGCCGGAATTCAGTTCGATCCGCATGCCGCCGGGCTCGCGGAAATAGAGATAGGTCTGGAAGCCCATTCCGTGCCGGCCCGGGCCGTATTCGATCGGGATGTCGGCCTCCATCAGAATGTCGGCGGCCCGTTCTACGTCGAGCCGCTGGTCGAGATAATAGGCGAGGTGATGGATGCGTCCGGGAATTCCGGAATGATCGCCGAGGATCCCGAGATCGTGCGCCTGTTCGTTGGTGGTCATCATCGCGAACACCACAAGATCGGACTTATCGTCGAGTACCGTCCATTCCGTGAAGCGGTAGTCGAGGGTGTCACGGAAGAACGCAACATCCTTCATGATGTCGGCGGTCGGCACAGTGACGTGATCGATGTGGTTCACAGCGATGCCGCGCGGCTTGTAGCGCTGCGGGCGGTTTGGATAGGTCGCGGCCAACTCCTGCGGCGCCTTCCAGCGCTCGCATTCCCAGAAGATCTCATGCACGTGCCCGCCCGGGCTGCGGTAGCGATAGCCGCGCGGACGGCCGGGCTCGCCTTCGTGCCAGCCGAGGCCGCAGCCGGCCCTGTCGAGCCGTGCGATCGCCGACTCCAGCGCCTTCGGGCCCGCGGAGCGCCAGCCGATATGCTTGAGACCCGGCGCCGCACCTTCCGTCAGCACCAGGTCGTGGTTGAAGAAATTGCGCCAGCTCCGGAGATACACCGACTGACCCTTGCGGCCGGATTCGGTCATGCCCATCACGTCGACGAAGAACCGGAGCGATTGATCCGCCTTGGGCGTGGTGATTTCGACGTGGGAGAGCTGGGATATCAGGCTGAACATCGGGCACGACCTCGATCGATTGAACGCCACCAAATCGTAGGTTCGGGATTTGCATGCCACAAATCCATTGAGGCGATGCCTGTTATCGCCGCGCTTGATGTTCCCCTCCATTTTTGATTGCGGCGCTCGCAGATGCGGGCCCGCGCGCTTTGCTGCAGAGCAACAATCACGACAGGCGATAGCATCAATCGCTGCAAGCAATTTCTGCGCTGTGACGCAATCGATATCATCGAGGTATGGCGCATGCCGCAGGGAGGCGAACGCGTGACTGAGCCAATCAAGAAAATTCTCATCGTCGGAGCAGGCATCGGAGGGCTGACAGCGGCCATCCAAATGAAGCGCGCCGGGTACGACGTCGACGTCGTGGAGATCAACAAGGAGTGGATGGCGTCCGGTGTAGGCATTCTGCTCAGCGGCGCAAGCCTGCGGGCGCTCGGCAGCGTCGGCGTGCTCGACGAGGTCGTCGATGCTGGCTTCGGCTTCGACGTCTGGCATTTTTGCGACTATGCCGGAAACAAGGTTGGCGCCGCGCCGCAACCGCGTATCGCAGGCCCGCAATATCCCGGCATGATCGGCGTGCTGCGCAAGGCCTTTTTCGAGGTGCTGACCAGGCATGCCAAGGAGCTCGGCGCTGGCGCGAAGATCGGGGAGACGGTCGCCGGCCTGAAGCAGGACGCTTCCGGCGTGGACGTCACGTTCACCGACGGTACGGAGAAGCGATACGACCTTGTGATCGGTGCCGACGGACTTCACTCGAAGGTTCGCGAGATGGTGTTTGGCGAATACAAGCCGCGATATACTGGTCAGTCGGTCTGGCGCTTCACCACCGGGCGCCCCGCCACCACCGATGCGGGCTACCTCTATTACGGGCCCCAGAACAAAGTCGGTTTTGCGCCCCTGTCGAAGGAATGGATGTATCTCTTGCTGGTGCACAATCTGCCGATCGTCCCGCGCATGCCGGATGACCGGCTGCACGAAATTCTGCGGGAGCAGATCGTGGGTTACGAAGGGATCGTTGTCGAGGTTGCGAACCGGCTGACCGAACCGAAATCGGTCCTGTTCCGGCCGTTGGAAGTGCTGTTCTTGGATCCGCCATGGTATCGCGGGCGCGTCGTGCTGATCGGCGACGCCGCACATACCGTGACGCCGCATCTGTCGTCGGGTGGCGGTATGGCGATCGAGGACGCGGTGGTGCTGACCGAGATGCTGCAGCAGCCGGGCACCCTTGAAGAACGCCTGGATGCCTACATGAAGCGCCGGTATGCGCGCTGCCGGATGATCTATGAGAACGGCCTGCAACTCGGAGAATGGGAAATGAACCCGACTCCGGATGCCGATCCGGCCGGCCTGTCGGCGCGGAGCTACGCGGCATTGGCGCAGCCGATCTGATCGCTGCGCGCGGTTCCGGATGTCTATCGGCGGCGCTATGCGCATAGCGCGCCGTCGACCATGAGCGTGCTGCCGGTGGTGTAGCTGCTTTGATCGGAGGCGAGAAAAAGCACGGCGCGCGCGACCTCTTCGACGCGCCCGTGACGCCCGAGCGGAATGATCTGGTCGAACATCGCCCCAGCGTCGCGGCCGAGCATCTTGCTCATGCTGCGCTCGGCGGTGCGCATGAACTCGTTGTCGATCGGACCGGGATTGACGGTGTTGACCCGGATACCGCGCGGCGCCATTTCCTTGGCGAGGCAACGCATCAGCCCGACCAGGGCATGCTTCGCCGCGACATAGGAGCAGTTGCCGGCGACGCCCTTCACGCCCGTGATGCTCGACGTGATGACGACGCTGCCGCCGTCCTTCATCTTCGGCAACGTATATTTGCACACCAGGAAACAGCCGCGGACATGGGTCGTGATAATCTGGTCGAAGATGTCTTCCGGATAGTCCACCGTCGGAATCAGCGGGCCGTCATTGCCGGCATTGCTGAACAGGACGTCGATTGCGCCCCATTTTGCGACCGTGACATCGACGAAGGCCTTCACCTGTTCGGTTTTCGCAACATCGGCCACCGAGGTGGCGATACGGTCCCGAGGAAGCCCGGCTGCGAGCCTTGCCAGGCCATCCTCGGACTTGTCGACAAGCATGATCTTGCCACCTTCGGCGAGCATCAGCCGCGCTGTTTCGGCGCCGATGCTGCCGGCGGCGCCCGTGACGATGCAGACCTTGTCCTGTAGCTGCCCCATATTGTCTCTTCCGTCAGCCAGCGGTGGCCACGTTCGCGCCTTGAATTGCGTGCCAGACGCGGGACGGCGTCATCGGCATGTCGATATGCGTGACGCCCCGATCGCGCAGCGCATCGATGACCGCATTCACGATGGTTGGCGGCGCTCCGATCGTCCCGGATTCCCCGATCCCTTTGATTCCGAGCGGATTGGTCTTCGCAGGAATCTGTTCCAGCGCGGACTTGATGTCCGGCATATGCGCGGCGCGCGGCATGCCGTAATCCATGAAACTGCCACTGAGGAGTTGGCCGCTCTCTGGATCATAGGAGACGGATTCAAGCAGCGCCTGCCCGAGGCCCTGCGCAATGCCGCCCTGGATCTGTCCCTCGCAGATCATCGGATTGATGATCATGCCGAGATCGTCGACCGCCGCGAAGCGATCGACTATGACCTGTCCGGTTTCCGGATCGACCTCGACTTCGCAAACCTGACATCCATTCGGATAGTTCGGTGCGCCGCCCGGGGCACCGGAATAGGAGCCTTCGGCATCGAGACCGAGGCCGAATTTCAGCACTGGGCCGGCCGGCGCGAAAAAGGCTTTGGCGACGGCCGTGAGCGGGATCATCTTGTCGGTACCGGCGACCTCGAAGAAACCGCCCTTGAATTCGATGTCGTCGGCCGATGCCTCGAGCAGGATGCCCGCCATCGGCTTCGTCTTGGCGATGATCGCATCGGCTGCGAAGCGCAGCGCCACCCCGCCGACCATAGAACTTCGCGCCGCGAATGTGCCGCGACCGATTGCGACTTTTTCCGTGTCGCCCTGGATGTAACGGATCGTGGCCAGCGGGACGCCGAGCCATTCCGAGACAAGCTGTGCGAAGGCGGTGGCATGGCCCTGACCATGCGAATGCGTGCCGGCGATGATCGAGACCATGCCGCTCGGGTCGAACCGCAACTCCATCCGTTCGTTGAAGACGCCGCCAAGCTCGATGTAGGGCGTTACTGCGCGTCCGCGCAGTTTGCCGGCCGCTGCGCTGGCCTTGCGACGGCTTTCGTAGCCGTCCCAGTCCGCGAGCGCGAGGCACTGATCCATAAGCCTCTCGAACTCGCCGCTGTCGTAATTGTGGTGGGTCGGCGTGTGATAGGGCATTGCCTCCGGCTTGATCAGATTGCGCCGCCGCAATTCGACCCGGTCGATTCCGCTGACACGCGCCGCTTCGTCCAGCATGCGCTCGATAAAGTAGATCGCCTCCGGGCGCCCGGCGCCACGATAGACCGATGTCGGCGCGGTGTTCGTGAACACCGCGCTGGTGCTGAGGTCGATCGTCTGAATGTCGTAGACGCTCGGAATCAGCATGAGCGAGAAGAACAGGGGTGCAGTGATGGCCGCCCACCAATAGGCCCCGAGCGCCTGATAGGCACGTGCGCGCACGGCGAGGATCTTCCCATATTCATCCAGTGCGATCTCGCCGTAGATGACCTGGTCTCGCGCATGGGTGTCGGTGACCAGGCTTTCGCCGCGTGTCGCGGTCCATTTGACCGGTCGGCCGCAGCGGCGCGACGCCCACAGCACCAGAACGTCATCGGGATAGACGTTAGCCTTCATGCCGAAGCCACCGCCGACGTCGGGTGAAACGACGCGAATTTTGGTTTCGGGGACGTTGAACACGGCGGTCGCGAGCTTGGTCTTTACCCCGTGCGGGTCCTGGGACGTAGTGTAGAGCGTGTAGCTGTCGCTTGAACGGGCGTAGTCTCCGATCGCCGTCCGTGGCTCGATCGCGCTTGCGGTGACGCGGTTATTGTGCAGCCGCACCTTTGCGATGTGCTTCGCCTTGCCGAAGGCCGCATCGACGGCGCCCTTGTCCCCGAAAGCAATGGTCGTACCGATATTCCCGTTCGCGCAGTCCGCCCAAATCTGCGGGGCGGATGCGCCGATAGCCCGTTCGACGTCGACGACCGGTGGCAGCGGATCGTATTCGATCCGCACAAGCTCAGCCGCGTCGCGGGCCTGCGCTTCCGTCTCTGCGACAACGAAGGCGACGCGATCACCCACACAGCGGACGCGATCCGACAGCAGCACGGGGCGAAGCGTGGCGTAGCCCTTTGGTCCGCCCCAGGCCTCCGGCATGAAATGCGGTGGCAGGGCGCCGATCCTGTCAGCATCCGCATCCTTGCCGCTGAGCACGCACACGACTCCGGGCGCGGCCTCGGCCTCCGACAGATCGATGCCGACGATCCGCGCATGGGCGTGCGGCGAAAGGACTGAAACGCCGAAGCATTGTCTCGGCAGCGAAAGATCGCCGACGAATTCGCCGCAGCCGGTGAGGAAGCGCTCGTCCTCGACCCGTCGGACAGCCTGGCCGATGCCGAACTTGGTCATGCTGGGATATCCATGCGGATGGTCCCGCCGCAAGACATCGGAGCCGCGGTTGCTCTGATGCCCGGACTCGGGACGAGCGCAATCGATCCCGCTGCGCCAGCTCGCATGGTACCTCCCATTTGCCGCGTTTCGTTCCTGCCCTGCCGAGACTTGATTGACAGCGAGCGGGTCTGCGGAAATTATTGAGCGTGATCATTTTTGAGCGCGTTCAAACAAAAGTCAAGTAACCACGCATTGAAAAAGTCGGCGTTTCGCACCATCACAGGTCGCGTTCATTCTGAGCGCTACGGGTCCTATCTATGCTGACGAAAACTCGGTCGAAACATCCAATTGCGCAGAATGCGCCCGGCGGTCAGCGCGAGAAGAACAAGCGCGACAAGCTGCTGCGCATCAAGAACGCGGCGCGCGAACTTTTCATTTGGAAGGGCTATGACGACACGACCACGCGCGAAATTGCGATTCGCGCCGGCGTTGGAATGGGCACGGTCTTCACCTACGCCGACAACAAGCGCGATCTTTTATTCCTGATCGCAAATGAGGATCTTGCGGAGATCACCGCACGTGCGGCGTCGCATGTCTCGCCCCGCGCGCCTATGCTTTCTAACCTGATGGCGATCTTTCGGGATCACTATGAGTTTTTTCTCGAGCAACCCGACCTGTCTCGCCTCACGTTGCGCGAGATGATGTTTTATGAATCCGGGACGCAAGCCAACCGTTTCAAGGCGACGCGTGAACTCCTGATCTCTTTGGTGAACGAGACCGTACATCAGGGAAAGAGCCGAGGGGAGATTTCTTCCGGTGAAGATCATCGACTCTTAGGATGGGTGATCTTCTGCGTTTACCAGGTCGAATTGCGGCGCTGTCTCTCCGAAAGCAGGCCGGACCTTGATGGCGGCATGGCGAGCCTCGCGCGCGCGCTCAAAGTCGTTGTTGAAGGTCTTGCACCACGAACCGCCCCAAAGAACCAAGCTAACACTAAAGTAAGAAAGTTATAATGCGGGTCAAACGATCGTATCGTATTTTCCCATAATGGACGTTACGCGCAGGCGCAGAGTGATCTCACCCGCGACGATCACATCACGGATGTCGCCGGCATGCCCGGCCCGTACGAAGCCGAACCAGAGATCTGCGAACGGGCCGTATCGCCAAATCCGATACATTACAGCCAGGCCCGCAACCTTGCCCGGCTCGATCGAGCCGCGTTCGTCAGCACGCAGAGTGCGCGCGCCGACGCAGCCTCTGTTGAGGGCAAATTGCCGCGGGCCCATCTGCCGATTGGAGATTCAGCGGGACTAATTTTCCCCAAAGAGCCACGGTAAGGCGTTTTCGCAGCGCATCTCTGACGTCTTTGAAGCGCGATAGTATGTACATGTCATCCGATATTGAATTGTTCAACGACGAAGCTCTCGCGGACCCATTCGATCTTTATCGCGAACTGCGCAACCAGGCGCCGGTAGTCTGGATGAGCCGTTACGTCTTCAGCAAGCTGCGCAGCGCCTCAATCTTGGCGGTGTCGAGCGTTTGTTTCTCGGCCAGCTAAGAAATTTTTCGGCAATGGTCTGTTGCGGCGTCGGCTGCGCGGCATGCCTCTACTCCTTTGCGCTCCCTACCACCCAGTCCGATATTTGACAGTCTCCGCCCCGGTTCTCTCGCAAACGGGAATGTGCGCCGCATTGTCGGGAGACAACGGAAGAATTCGGGGCTGATTTTGCCGTCTCCGGGAATGCAGAGACAGTAGCGGGCGCCAATATCGGCCGAATTCGCCAGAGAAAACGCCATTATTTCGCGGAGACGCTCGTAAGGCGAAAATCACTAAAGTGACTGGCTGGCGACGCAGTGCGATTCGAACCAGTCTCCGAGTCAGCGCGCGCGATAACAGGGATAAATACAGGGTAAAATTCAAAAGAATCCGCGTTTCGTCGCGAAAATTTCGAGAAGCCCCGATTTGACGGGCATTTCTAAGCTTTTTCTCTGTGAACAAGAACAGGGATGGATTTTACGGATCAGGCGACTTTCGCAAGAATATCAGGGAAGTCTTCCCTGTATTCGATTCTGGTTTTTTGTCGGTCCGCGTGCTTCGGGACCTTTGGCCGTTGAGGTCACCGTGGGCACGCTGACAATCAAATACAAAGACCCGCGAAAGCTGAAACCGCGGCCGACCAATCCGCGTACGCACACTCCCCGCCAAATCAAGCAGATCGCCGCCAGCATTCAAGAGTTCGGCTTCATCAATCCAGTTCTGATTGATGGTGCCGACGGAATTGTTGCCGGCCACGCCCGGGTCGAAGCGGCGATCTCCGTGGGTATGACAGATGTTCCTACCGTTCGCGTCGACCACCTCTCCCCTGCTCAGATCCGAGCCTATGTCATCGCTGACAACAGACTCGCGGAGAAAGCCGGGTGGGACCGAAATTTGCTAGCCCTGGAGCTCCAGGAGCTCTCCGTCGAACCGAATTTTGACGTCACGGTAACGGGCTTCGACACTGCCGAAATCGATATACTCATTAGCGAGGCAAGCGATGCTGAGCTAGATGAAGCCGACATCGTTCCGGAAGTCGACCGTTCGGCTCCGGCGGTCTCGCGGCTCGGCGACCTTTGGCAGATTGGCGAACATTTCCTGCTGTGCGGAGACGCACTCAACCCGGCAAGCTACGAGCGCCTCCTGCGCGGCAAGCGGGCGCAGATGGTGTTCACCGACCCGCCCTACAATGTCCGAATTGCCGGCAATGTCTCAGGCCTCGGCAAAGTCAAACATCGAGAGTTCGCAATGGCGTCCGGTGAGATGACTCAGCGCGAATTCACCAATTTCCTGAAGCGCGCCCTCTCCAACCTGGCAGATTTCAGTATCGACGGTTCGATTCATTTCGTCTGCATGGATTGGAGGCACCTGCGCGAATTGGCCGATGCCGCTGACCAGGTCTACGACGAATTCAAGAATCTCTGTGTTTGGTCCAAAAGCAACGCCGGCATGGGCTCGCTATATCGATCTGCCCATGAACTGATCTTCGTCTACAAACATGGTCGGGCAAAGCACATCAATAATGTCGAGCTCGGCCGGTTTGGCCGAAACAGGACGAACATCTGGCCCTATCCAAGCATGAGCAGTTTCGGAAAGGACCGCGATACCGCACTTGCCGGACATCCGACTACGAAGCCTCTAGCGTTGGTCAGCGACGCCATCCTCGATTGCTCGAAGCGGGGCGGCATCGTGCTTGATGCCTTTGCCGGCAGCGGTACGACGCTGCTCGCGGCTGAAAAGACCGGCCGCCGCGGCTATGGCATCGAATTGGATCCGCACTATGCGGACGTGGTGATCCAGCGTTTCAACGACCTACATGGCCTTAAAGCCACGCGTCTTGATTCCAAGTTAAGTTTGGACCGGTTGCGAAGCGAACGGACCGAATTGCAGGTCAGCGAGAAAGGTCTGAAAGTTGGAAAGGCGAGTAAAAGGGGCAAGCAAGCACGCTCGAAGAGACGGTGACTTAAGGCCGTCTGGTGCAGCCCGCCGTGATGAAGCTTGTGCAATCCGGTACTTCGGCTTTTCCAACTGTAGCTCCCGGGACACTCCGTCGGACGACGATGGCATTTGGTAGCCATGCCCGACGCACAAACTCCATTTGACAAGCCCAATTAGAACCCGCATTTATACTTCATTTGGAGCTGCGGCTCGCGCTTTAGGCCCATGGTAGTCTCGTGAAAACGTTCAAGCGCAACCAGATCGAAGAGGCGATAGCCGCCTTATCGGACGAAGGCACCAAGAAGCCCAGCTCTGCTCTGCGAACGCGCATTAAGCGCCTGCTTGATACCGACCGCAATCTGGGCCGTAAAGTACGATCGAAGAATCCCGAAGAAAACCAGTATGCATTCTATACCGAGGACGCGCCCGGCAAGGGCGTAGAAATTCTGTTCTCTGAATATGAGGCGTTTGCCCTGCACCTTGGCCTGCGGCTCCTCGGACACGGATGGCCACAAGCCTTTGTCGTGTCAGTGCTGCGACGGGAACGCGCCGATCTTGAGGCTCAACATCAGCGAATTCTAAAACAGGATCCGAAAGAGCTTTTCGATTACAAAAAGATTATGGCAAAAGCAGCTCCGGGTGCTCTTGCGTTTAATAACGCGGACCCAGTGTTCCTACTGATTGTCTCACCCACGATGTCGATGCAGGACAATTTGCAGCAACTTTCAACAGGTGTCCGCCACGGGGAGCTGGCTGCCGCTGAGTTCCGAAGAGAGCGGAATGCTATCTCAACCTCCTTTTTCGAACTGGCAACTCCCGCGCATGACTTGCAAAAGGAACTCGCGCAATCGGAGCCACGCAAACGCGGTCGCGGCGCCTGAGCAAGCGGCCCGGCGAAGTAATATTTCTAGTCACAATTTTTCTAATTAGAACCTCTTGTCAAGCTTCTAATAGGGATTATGATCTGAATAATCGACAGGGATGCGTTGAGGGCCGCGCGCAATAAAAACCCATATTTAGGTTCCTATTGGTGCGTAAACCAAATCGAACCCGAGGCGAGCCGGCCTCAGCGAATGAAAGGGTGTTGATCGATGGCAAAATCAAAGAAGCCTGGTGGCTCAAAGCGCGCAGGCTATCGTGTCGGTTACGGCAAACCACCGAAGCACTCGCAATTCAAGAAAGGTGCCTCCGGAAACCCGCGTGGACGCCGGAAGGGCAGTAAAAATCGCAGCACTCTGATCAGGCAGGCAGCGCGCGGTCAGACTGTCGGCGAGACACCGCACCCCATTTCGAGAGGGCGAGCGGCCGTCCTGAACCTAGCTGTCGAAAGCGTTGCTGGCGATCCGCAAGCCTTGACGAGGTTTCTTGATTGGATCGAGCGCGTGGAGGCGGCGGGTCGCGGAAAATAACGGAGTGTAGCAATGGCCAAGTCAAAGAAGCCCAGATATCCGCAGGCGACCGCCGGACGGCACGCGCTGAAGGACGACGACTATCAGGTCGGCCGGGCCAGACCGCCGAAACATACGCAGTTCAAAAAGGGCAAATCTGGCAACAAGGCCGGACGCCCAAGGGGAAGCAAGAACCTGAGCACCCTCATCATGGAGGCGGCTCATGGCCAGGTGACAGCGACGATTGACGGCAAGCAGCGCAAAATTTCGAAGGTTCAAGCCACCACGATGCAGCTGGCCACCAGGGCAGCAGCCGGTGATCCGAAAGCCATGCTCAAATTTCTTGACTGGTTCGACGAAATCGAAGCCAGGGCCGCCGCTGCGCGTCCCAGCAAGTATCCCGTATCGGCCGCCGATATCGAGGTGATCAAGGCAGTCCATGACCGTCTTTGGAAGTACAGCCCGGACCCGTTCGACCAATGACACGCTCGGCCGGGAATATGGTTGCGGATATTCTGCGTAAAGACCTGAATGCGTTTACGCATCGGTCGTTTTTGGAGCTGAACCCGCAGACGGATTTTCATTACAATTGGCATCACGACTTTATCGCCGATGCATTGATGGACGTGTATCGCGGTGAATGCCGGCGCCTAATTTTGAACGTCCCTCCCCGGCATCTGAAGTCCTTCGCAGCCTCCGTGGCATTCCCGGCATGGGTCCTAGGCCATCGGCCATGGGCACAGCTCTTGTCTGTGACTTACGGGCAGGAGCTCTCCGATGCGTTGGCGCGGAATTCGCGGCGACTGATGACGAGCCCATTTTACGAGTCCTTATTCGACACGAGGCTGGCGCGCGGTCGGGAAGCTGTTTCTGACTTCGAGACAACCCGAGGCGGGTTTCGACTATCGACTTCAGTCGGAGGCACGCTGACCGGCCGCGGCGCCGACATTATCATCATCGATGACGCGCTGAAGGCTGACGAGGCCCTATCTGATACCCGACGAAGTGCCGTCAACGATTGGTATGACAACACCCTTCGCAGTCGACTGAACAATCAGGAAACCGGGTCGATCATCATCGTCATGCAAAGACTCCATGCCGATGACCTTGTGGCCCACGTGCAAGAGCGGGAAGACGGCTGGCGCGTTCTGTCGTTCCCGGCAATAGCAGAGGAGGACGAATAGATGTTAGTTCGAACCCCATATGGCTGGCTGGACGTTCGCCGGAAAAAGGGCGACGTCCTGCAACCGAGTCTCGTGTCGCGAGAAACCCTCGAAACCTATAAACGCGCCTCGGCGTACAACTTTGCGGCTCAGTTCCAGCAGGACCCCGAGCCCGAGACTGGATTCGTCGTTCAACGTCCCTGGCTCAAATTCTATACGCCTGAGGAGAAACCGAAGCGCTTCGACATGATTTTTCAGGCTTGGGACACTGCCAACAAAGATACTGAACTTGCAAACTACAGTGCCTGCACGACTTGGGGCCTGACGAGCAAAAACGTGTACTTGTTAGACGTCTTCCGCGAAAAGCTGGAATTTCCTGACCTCAAAAAGTCCGTCAAACGCTTGGCGCGAGAGCACAATGCACGGGTCGTGCTCGTGGAAGATAAGGCGTCAGGAACGCCGTTGATTCAAGAACTGCGGGCCGAGCACTTCACAATCGTGCAGCCGGCGCCTTCCCTACCCGGCGATAAAATCATGCGGCTTCGCTCGCAGACTGCAAAAATCGAAGGCGGCTTTGTCTTGTTTCCGAAAGAAGCGTCATGGCTCGCAGTCTTTCTTCACGAATTGCTTTCGTTTCCAAATGCTAAGTATGACGACCAAGTCGATTCCACCGTTTTTGCGCTGGCCTGGATCACGGAGAATCCCCGGTGGACGGGCTGGACAGAGGAGTCGCTTGCTGGTTTGGAGAGTTTCACCAATTCCCTTTACTGGCAGAGCCAATTTTGGGCCCTCGCGAGGCGATGATCGAGAGCCGAGGGGTTGGCAATTGACCAGCTGCACCCTCAATTTCATGGATATGCCGATTTCTGCGCCGGCCCGAGTATGCGAGCCTCTAAGACATCGCCGAGGTCGCGTGACGGGGATTGAACCGGGCGCGACGATTGACTTACCGATCATGCCCAGGACGGCTTGATGACGATCGAAGATGATCCCGCCCACTCGCAGGTCGCTCTGCGGCGCTCGCTCACGATTGGGCCGCTTCTTTTCTACGGACTCGCGGTCATCATAGGCGCAGGAATTTACGTCGCGATCGCTTCGGTGATCGGGCGGGCCGGTGCAGCGGCCCCGCTGTCGTTCCTGCTGGCGGGCGTCGCCGCCGGCATAACCGGCCTGTGCTACGCAGAACTGGCCAGCCGATTCCCGGAAGCCTCAGGAGCTGTGGCCTACGTCAAGCAAGCGTTCGGCTCCGATCTCGCCGCACAGCTGACCGGAGTGGCCTTGACGCTTGCGATCGCGATCGCCGCCGCCTCGATAGCAAGCGGTGCGGTTCACTATATGGCGCTGCTCATCGGCCTCCCGCCCAAGGCCCTGATCGCGCTACTGGTCGCAACCTTCACACTGCTCGCCATCGCGGGGGTCCGGGAGAGCACCGGTTTCGCCGCAGTCATCGGCGCTGTCGAGATTCTGGGCCTCGTCGTTGCGGCCGCGGTGGGCTTCCTCGCCGCGCCCGCTTTTGACATCGCGACCATGCTGCCGGCCAGCTTCGCTGCATGGCAGAGCGTCGTGGGCGGCGCCTTCATTGCATTCTTCGCGCTTGGCTGAAGAGGCCATGGATCCGCGCCGCACCGTGCCCTACAGCATCGTCGGCGCGGTCCTGGTCAGCACGCTGCTCTACGTCGTGGTAGCAGCGGCTCTGGTATTTTCCGGCCGTGGAGGCCAAAGCCCCCTGATCGACCTGTTCCAGGGCCCCTTCGCGACGCTGTTTGCTGCCGTGGGCGCGCTTGCCATCGCTAACGGCGTCCTGGTCGAGATCATGATGCTGGCGCGGCTGTTCTACGGCATGGCACGCCGGCGGCAGCTTCCCGCCATACTCGGCCGCGTCCACCCGCGCACGCGCACGCCGATCGAGGCCACCGCACTCGCCGGCGGCATCGTGTTGGCGACAGCGTTACTGTTTCCGGTCGAGAGACTACTGGCCCTGGCCAACGCTCTGACGCTGGGCATTTTTGCGGTTGTCGATATCGCCTTGTGGCGCATCCAGCGGCGGCAGACGGCTGGCGAGGGCGTCTTCGCCGTGCCGCATTGGGTGCCGCCGGCCGCCGCAGCACTTGCCGTTGGCCTGATCGTGGCGGAGGTTGTTTCGCAATAAGTCTTTCCAAGCCGTGTTAGCCTCATGATGGAGAACACCGCGGTCCGGACCGGCCAGCGTCAGCGCCCAGCTCGGCAACTGCTATGAATTGCAGGAAGCTCATGCAATTTTGCGGGAACTTTTGCCTCACTGCTCGCCGATCCCTGAATCGAAAAGCATTTTCGGACGCTCTATTTGCTGTATATTGGTCCAATGTTGCTATTGTATCGCCGCGCTTTTCTTGTGAGCCTTGCGTCCGGAGTCGCGGCCGCGGGTTTTCCTCTGGCATTTGCCGCGCAACCAAAAATCACAGTGACTAAGGACCCCAACTGCGGATGTTGCACCGCGTGGGCCACGCACTTGCAGGAAAACGGATTTGAAGTAACGCTGATCGATAACCCGCAAATCAACCGCGTAAAGGCAAAACTCGGCGTGCCATCCGCCCTCGCCTCATGTCACACCGCGGAAACCGAAGGCTTCATCATCGAAGGCCACGTACCTGCGGACGCCATTCACCGTCTGCTGCGCGACCGGCCCAAAGTCAGAGGTCTTGCGGTGCCGGGCATGCCAATCGGGTCGCCGGGGATGGAAGTCGAAGGCACGCCGCCCGAAACCTACAGCGTGATTGCTTTTGGTCCGAGCGGCCAGTTCGTTTTTGCGCGCTATGAAGGTGCCAGGGAGTTGCCGGCGCGCTAAACTCGCGGCCCTCCTATCAAATCTTGGCCGCCCTCAGCCTGATTGCGTTACCGATGACGCTGACCGAGGATAGTGCCATCGCTGCGGCTGCGATGATAGGCGACAGCAATATTCCGAAAACCGGATACAGCACACCCGCCGCAATCGGAACGCCTGCGGCATTGTAGACAAACGCGAAGAACAGGTTCTGGCGGATGTTGCGCATCACGGCGCGCGACAGGCGCCTGGCCCGCACGATTCCGTTGAGATCGCCTTTCAGCAGCGTCACGCCTGCACTTTCAATGGCGACGTCGGTGCCCGTTCCCATTGCTATCCCGACATCGGCCGCTGCAAGTGCGGGCGCATCGTTCACGCCGTCGCCCGCCATGGCGACAACGGCACCCTGCTCCTTGTACCGCTTCACAATCTCGCTTTTCTGCTCCGGCAGCACCTCCGCTTCGACCTGATCGATGCCGAGCTGACGGGCCACGGCACGCGCCGTGGTCCAGTTGTCTCCCGTCAGCATCACCACATGCAGACCTTCCGCCTTTAGGGCTGCAAG
>CAZXJZ010000061.1:0-8895 GCA_964641065.1 uncultured Hyphomicrobiales bacterium
CAGGCTTCCGCCGCGCGCTTCTGGCTCTCCACCGCATAGGCATCGACATCGTCGCGCGAGAAACCGTATTTGGTTGCGATCAGATCGGCGGAAACGCCCTGCGGCATGAAATAGGTCGGGATCGCCGCCATCGGGTCCATGAACCAGGCGCCGCCGGATGCACCGATGCCGACCCGGCTCATCGATTCGACGCCGCCGCCGATCGTCATGTTGTGCTGGCCGCTCATCACTTCGGCGGCCGCGAAATTCACCGCGTCCAGCCCCGACGCGCAGAACCGGTTGATCTGGATGCCGGGCACCTTGTCGCCGTAACCCGCGAGCAAGGCCGAAATGCGCGCGACGTCGCCGCCGGCTTCCCCGATCGGATCGACGCAGCCCATCACCACATCGTCGACCAGTTCCGGATCGAGATTGTTGCGCTCGCGCATGCCTTTGAGCACCTGCGAGGCGAGGTTGACCGTCTGCACCTCATGCAGCGAGCCGTCGACCTTGCCGCGTCCGCGCGGCGAGCGCAGGTGATCGTAGATAAAGGCGTCGGTCATTCTGTCTCTCTCCGTTTCTTCCTCTCCCCGGTTGCGGGGAGAGGGTGGCGAGCATCGAAGATGCGAGCCGGGTGAGGGGGAGTCCATTGCAAGAAACCCCTCACCCGGATCGCTTCGCGATCCAACCTCTCCCCGCTGAAGCGGGGAGAGGTAAGGCCGCGGCTACAAACTCCTCGCAATCAGCAGCTTCATGATCTCATTGGTGCCGGCATAGATGCGGAGCACCCGCGCGTCCCGGTACATCCGCGAGATCGGATATTCGTCCATATAGCCATAGCCGCCGAACAATTGCAGGCAGCGATCAATCACTTTTGCCTGCACATCCGTCGACCAGTATTTGATCATCGACGCGGTGACGGTGTCGAGTTCGCCCTTGATGTGGCGTTCGATGCAATGGTCGAGGAACACCCTGGCCGCTGTCGCCTCAGTCTTGCATTCAGCAAGTGTGAACTGCGTATTCTGAAAACTGATGATTGGCTTGCCGAAGGCCTGCCGGTCCTTGACGTAATCGATGGTCAGCCGCAGCGCCCGTTCCATCATCGACACCGCGTGGATACCGACGATCAGCCGCTCCTGCGGCAATTGCTGCATGAGTTGCACGAAGCCCTGCCCGTCTTGGGCACCCAGCAGATTCTCGGCCGGCAGCTTTACGTCCTCGAAGAACAGCTCCGAGGTGTCGGATGAATCGAGGCCGAGCTTCTTGAGCTTGCGTCCGCGGCGAAAGCCCGGCGCATTCGCGGTCTCGACCATCATCAGCGAGACGCCCTTCGCGCCCGCCGACGGATCGGTTTTCGCCACCACCAGGATGAGATCGGCATGCTGGCCATTGGTGATGAAGATTTTCGAGCCGTTCAGCACATAGCCGTTGCCAGACTTTTTCGCGGTGGTCCGCACGCCCTGCAGGTCGGACCCAGTGCCGGGCTCGGTCATGGCGATGGCGCCGACCAGCTCACCGGTCGCCATCTTCGGCAGCCAACGCTGCTTCTGCTCCTCGGTGCCGTAATGCAGGATGTAGGGCGCGACGATGCCGGAATGCAGCGGCGCCCCGAAGGAATCGAACCCGCACAGCGCGATCTCGCGATTGATCACCGCCTCATGCGCGAAGGTCCCGCCCGCCCCTCCATAGGCCTCCGGCATCGCCGCACAGAGCAATCCGGCCTCGCCGGTCGCGTTCCAGACCTCGCGGTCGTAGATCCCGGCGTCATTCCAGCGCTCGATATTGGGGGCATATTCGGCCGCCATGAAACGGCGGGCCTGCTCCTCCAGCAGCACAAGATCTTCCGTCATCCATGACGGCCGCGGCAGGTTCAGGACGTCCATCTGGCGATTCTCTCCCGAATATCAGCTTATTCCGGGCAGGTGACGGGCGCGAGGGCGCGTCCGGTGTTTTTCGATGGTGCAAGGCAACAGGCGCGCTATACACCCACCCCTCACAACGCAAAGAACCCATGGCCCCCCTGATCCAGCTGCGCGAAATCGCGCTTACCTTCGGCGGCACGCCGCTCCTGACCTCGGCCGACCTGTCGGTCTCGGAGGGCGAGCGGGTCTGCGTGGTCGGCCGCAACGGGTCCGGCAAGTCGACGCTGCTCAAGATCGCCGCCGGCATGGTCGAGCCGGATCGCGGCAGCGTGTTCGTGCAGCCCGGCGCCACCATCCGCTATCTGCCGCAGGAACCGGATTTCTCCGGCCATGCCACCACCCTGTCTTATGTCGAGGCCGGCCTCGCCCCCGGTGACGACCCGTACCAGGCCCGCTACCTGATCGAACAGTTGGGCCTGACCGGCAATGAAGACCCGGCACACCTCTCCGGCGGCGAGGCGCGCCGTGCGGCACTGGCCCGCGTGCTGGCGCCCAATCCAGACATTCTTCTGCTCGACGAGCCGACCAACCATCTCGATCTCGTCACCATCGAATGGCTGGAAAGCGAACTGAAAAGCCGCCGCTGTGCGCTGGTCCTGATCAGCCATGACCGGCGCTTTCTGGAGACTTTGTCACGCGTCACGGTGTGGCTCGACCGCGGCCAGACCCGAAGGCTGGAAATCGGGTTCAAGGACTTCGAGACCCGCCGCGACGAAATCCTGGCGGAGGAAGAGCGCGAGCAGCACAAGCTCGACCGCAAGATCGTCGCCGAGGAGCATTGGGTGCGTTACGGCGTCACCGCGCGACGCAAGCGCAACATGCGCCGCATGGGCGAGTTGCAGGCGCTGCGGCAGCAGCGCAACGATTATCGCGGCTCCGTCGGCAAGGCCAATATCAGTGTCGCCGAAGCCGACAAGTCCGGTGCCTTGGTGATCGAGGCGAAGAATATTTCGAAGTCCTATGACGGCCGACCGATCGTCACGGACTTCTCCACCCGCATCAATCGCGCCGACCGGATCGGCATTGTCGGACCGAATGGCAGCGGCAAGACCACGCTGCTCTCGCTGCTCACCGGCACGCTTCAACCCGACGAGGGCACGGTACGCCTGGGCGCCAATATCGAGATGGCCGCGCTGGAACAGGACCGCGACAGCCTCGATCCGAACTGGACGCTGGCCGAAGCCCTCACCGGCGGACGCGGCGACACCGTCACCGTCGGCGGACAGACCAAGCATGTTGTCGGCTACATGAAGGACTTCCTGTTTTCGCCCGAACAGATCCGCACGCCCTTGCGCGCATTGTCCGGCGGCGAACGCGGGCGGCTGATGCTGGCGCGCGCGCTGGCCAAGCCGTCGAACGTTCTGGTGCTCGACGAGCCGACCAACGATCTCGATCTAGAAACGCTCGACGTGCTGGAGGAAACGCTGGCCGACTACACCGGCACCGTGATCCTGATCAGCCATGACCGCGACTTTCTCGATCGCGTCGTCAGTGCGGTGATCGTGCCCGAAGGCGACGGCGTCTGGAACGAATATGCCGGCGGCTATTCCGACATGCTGATCCAGCGCGGCGCCGACATCGCATCGACCAAACCGGTGCGCGCGGCGACGGCGCGGGAGGTCAAGGCCGCAGCCGCATCGGCCGCAAAGAAAAAGAAGCTGTCCTTCAACGAGAAATTCGCGCTCGACAATCTGCCGAAGCAGATCGCCAAGCTGGAAGAGGAGATCCGCGCGCAGCAGAAAAAGCTGGACGATCCCGGCCTTTACACGCGCGACCGCAAGGCGTTCGACGCCGCCAGCGCAGCCATCGCCAAGGCGCAGGCCGAACTGGCCGCGGCGGAAGAGAAATGGCTGGAGCTCGAAATGCTGCGCGAGCAGATCGAGGGTTGATTTTGCGGCGTCACATCACAGCGTGTGCTACGCCCATCGCACCGAGCGCCAGCAACACGTAGCGTGCGGTTTTTGCGATCGCGACCAGAATGACAAACGACCAGAACGGCTCGCGCATCAGACCCGCGGCGATGGTGAGCGGATCGCCAATTACCGGCGCCCAGCTCAACAACAGCGACCAGCGGCCGTAGCGGTGATACCAGCCCTGCGCCTTGTCGAGCGCTTGCGGCGATACCGGAAACCATTTGCGGTCGCGGAAATGCTCGGCGAAACGGCCAAGCAGCCAGTTCACGCAGGAGCCAAGAATATTGCCGGCACTGGCCACCGCGACCAGAAGCATCGGCGAAAACTTCCCGGTCATCAGCAGTCCGACCAGCGCCACTTCGGAATGAGCGGGCAGGATCGTGGCCGCGACGAATGCCACCGCGAACAATCCGGCATAGGCCGCGAGATCGGTCATCCCCGCTTCGCCGCCTTCGACGATGCCAGATAACGCAGTGCACCCTCGCCCGCCGCAACGCCGGTGGCAAAACACGCCTGCAGCAAATAGCCGCCGGTCGGCGCCTCCCAGTCCAGCATCTCGCCCGCAATGAACATTCCGGGCTTTCGCTTGAGCATGAAACTGTCGTCGATCGCGTCAAACGACACGCCACCTGCCGTCGAGATCGCGCGCGCAATCGGCGCAACGCCGGTCAACGCCACCGGCACCGCTTTCAGGAACGCCGCCATCGCGTCCGGCGCCAGCGCGGCGAGCTTGCCGCTGGTCACCTCCTGCGCCAGCGCAATCGCGGCAGGCGATAACGATAGCGTCTTGCGCAGCACGTTCGACAACGATTGCTTGCCGCGCGGCGCACTCAGCTTCCGCGTCGCCGTCTCGATATCCATCTCGGGCAGAAGATCGACGATCAGTTCTGCATCGCCGGATGCATCGTTCGCCTCACGCAGCACAGGCGACAGCGCATAGATCGCGCCGCCTTCCAGTCCGTCGCGGGTAATAACGGCTTCGCCGCGCACCCGCTGCCCGCCGAATGACAGCGCCACCGGCTTCAGCGGCCGGCCTTCGACGTGCCCACGCATATGCTCGGACCACGCGACGCGAAATCCGCAATTCGATGGCCGCAGCGGCGCAATCGCGATGCCTTCGTGCGCCAGAATCTCGGACCACCCGCCATCCGAACCGAGCCGCGGCCAGCTTGCGCCGCCGAGCGCCAGCACCGTCACATCCGCGGTGGCACGAACAATGCCGTCCGGCGTGTCGAAAATCAGCGCCCCATCGTCGGCCCATCCGGTCCAGCAATGCCGCAGCGCGACCCTAACCCCCATCGACTCCAGCCGCCGCAGCCAGGCCCGCAGCAGCGGCGACGCTTTCATCGCCTGTGGAAACACGCGGCCGCTTGTCCCGATAAAGGTCGGCTGACCGAGGTCCCCGCTCCAGGCGCGCAGGCGTTCCGGCGGGAAGGCCTCGATTGCGTGCCGCAGATGCGATTCGGCCGCGCCGTATCGGGACGCGAACCGGGCCAGATCTTCCGAATGCGTCAGGTTCAGTCCGCCGCGGCCGGCCATCAGAAACTTGCGCCCGAGCGAAGGCATCCGTTCATAGATCGTAACCGCAATATTTGCGCGGGCCAGCGTCTCGGCCGCGATCAGCCCGGCCGGTCCGCCGCCCACAATCGCGGCGGTGCCTTTATGCGCATCAGTCATCACCTTCATGTGACAGATGCGGCCCGTGCGAGGCAAGCCGTCGCGCGCTCATCTCAAATCGGGCAGAATGCAGGAGCATTGCCGAAGGGCTTTGAGACGCGCACGCGGTCGCCTGAAAGACGTGAACCTTTGAACGGCTTGGCTCGACCAAACGACAGGCCCGCGAGACCGGTCGCCCGAGCCGCTTCCGTGGCGCGGAGCGCAGGGAGGTTAGGAAATGCTGAGACACCTGTCATTGGCCTGTGCAACTTTGGCCGCGCTCGCCTGTAGCGCCGTCTCCGCATCCGCGCAGGAGCGGTTCGCGCTGGTGATCGGCAATTCCAATTACAAGAGCGTGACCGCGCTCCCCAATCCTGCGCGAGATGCCGAAGCCGTTGGCACGCTCTTGAAGGATGCCGGCTTCAAGGTCACATCGGCGCTCGATCTCGACAAATCGAGCATGAGCAAGGTGATCCGCTTCTTCACCACCAGCATCGCGGAGAAGCCTGAAAACACCGTGGCGCTGATCTATTTCGCCGGCCACGGCGTGCAGGTGGATGGCGAGAATTTTCTGGTCCCGATCGATGCGACGATCGCGCGCGAAGCCGACGTGCCGCTCGAAGCGATGCGGATGGGCGACCTGATGTCGATGCTGGAGACCGTACGCGCGAAAACCCGCATCGTGATCCTCGACGCGTGCCGCGACAATCCGTTCGAGGATATCGCCAAAATCGCCCCGCGTGGCCTTGCCATGGTCAATGCCCCCGCCGGCACCCTGCTCGCCTATTCCACCTCGCCCGGGCGCACTGCCGAGGACGGTTCGGCGGGCAACTCACCGTTCGCACAGGCCTTGCTCAAATCGGCACGTCAGCCCGGCCTCCCGATCGAGACCGCGCTGAAGAATGTGCGGCTGGCGGTTCACGGCGCGACCGGCGGGAGGCAGACGCCATGGGAAGTGTCGGCGCTGACCGAGCCGTTCGCGTTCTTCCCCGGCAGCGCGCCGCTTCAGCCCGACACCGGCGCGGAGAAAACAGCCGACCAATGGCGGAAGGAGCTTCAGTCGCGATCCGCGCGCGATGCGTTCGCGATCACCATCAAGGAAGACAATATCGTCGTATACGAGCAGTTCATTGCCCTCTATGGCAACGACCCGCTCGCCATCAATCTGCGCTCGATTCTCGATCGTCGGCTGATGATGCTGGCGTGGCAGGAAGCGGTGGCGCTCAACAGCGAGGCCGCCTTTGCCGCCTTCCTTGCGCGTTATCCGAACTCCGATCTGAGCGCGACCGCGCGCAAGTTGCAGCAGCGCGCGCAGAACCGGCTGGCATCGGCATCGGTGCTCAGTGGCGCACGCGACGCAAACCTGATCCGTGCCGTCAGCACACCGGGCGGCACGTGTCCGTGCTCGCAGCCCGGTGCGCCGAGCCAGCCCGGCACTCCCGGCGCGCCGCCTCCGGGCACGCGCGCTTCGATCCCGGTCGCCCCGATCGCGCCCGGCGGACCCGTCACCGGGCCGGGCGGACCGGTATTCGTGCCGGACGGTCCGGTCTATGTTCCGACAAGCCCGATCATCGTCCCCGTTATCCCGCCCCGCATCAAGGATCCGATCCGCATCCGCGATCCGCGGAACCCGGACCGCTATCCCGATCCGGACCGGCGCGGCACCGACAAGGACGATCACAGGAAACCCGACAAGACCAAGTCCGGAGATCGCGACACCCAAAAGTCCGGCAACAGGGGCAACGCCGGAGAAGAGGGCCGCGGCAACCGCGATGGGCGCGGCAACCGCGAGGGCCGCGGAAACCGCGAGGGCCGCGGCAATCGCGACTCATCGCGCTCCATCGATCAGGGACGCGGCCGCAATGCGGGCCGCAACAACGATCGCCCACAGTTTGAACGTCGTGGCGGCGGTGGCAATGTCGGGCGCGGCCAGAGACAACAATCTGCCCCGCGATTTGCCGCGCCGCGAAACGCAGGCCCCCGCTTCCAGCCACAGCAGCGTGGTGGCGGCCCGAGGTTTGGCGGTGGCGGGCGCGGCGGTGGCGGTGGCGGCCGCGGCTTCCAGATTCGCTGAGCGAGCCGCAGCGCCGGCAGCGCGGCCGACGAGGACGTTCGCGGCGCGCTAGCCGGCCGGTCGGTCAGTTCTTCGGGCCGAAGCCGCCGATGTCCTCCATTTCGGGCTCGGCCGGCTTCACGCCGGTCGCGCGATTGACGAGGACCGTGACAACCCAGAGCACCACCCCGATCGCAAGCAGAACGCCCGCGATCCGGTATTGCTGCGGATCGCGGCCGGTCCACGGACCGACCAGGAATGCACAGGTGAGCGCGCCCAGCACCGGGACGATGGTCGGTGTGCGGAAATGCGCGTGGCCCACCTTGTCCTTGCGCAGCACCAGCACCGCGACATTCACCACCGTGAACACGCCGAGCAGCAGCAATGCAGTGGTGCCGCCAAGCGCCGGGATTTCGCCGACGAACGTGATCAGCATGAAAGCGAGCAGCGTGGTGAAGCCGATCGCGACATAGGGCGTAAGCCGGGTCCGGTGCACCCTGCCGAGCGCAGCCGGCAGGACGTGCTCGCGACTCATGCCATAGACCAGCCGGCTCGCCATCAGCATGTTGATCAGCGCGGAATTGGCGACCGCGAACATGGTGATGAAGCCGAAAATCCAGACCGGGAAATTCGGCGCCCCGGCCTGCACGACTTTCAGCAGCGGGGTCTCGCCCTGCCCAAGGTCTTCAGGCGACACCAGCGTGATCGCAGAGATCGACACGAGCACATAAACCGTGCCGGTGATGAACAGTCCCGCCAGCAGGATTTTCGGAAAGATACGGGTCGGGTCCTGGGTTTCTTCCGCCATGTTGACGGAATCCTCGAACCCGACCATCGCGAAGAAAGCCAGCGTGGTCGCCGCGATCACCGGCCAGATGAAACTGGTATCCGGGCTGGTCTTGAATTCGAACGCGCGCGAGACGTCGCCCTGTCCGAGGCCGATTGCCCACAAGCCGATGACGATGATGATGAGCAGTCCCGTGAGCTCGACGCAGGTCAGGACCACATTGGCCTTCACGCTCTCGCCGACGCCGCGGAAATTGACGATTGCAACCAGCGCCATGAAGGCAAGACCGAGCAGCGTGATGCCGATGCCGCCCGCGAGATCGAGATTGAATGAATGCGCGAAATTGGCGGCGAAGGCGCGCGACGCGGTCGAGGCCGAGGTGATGCCCGAGCACATCACCGCGAAGGCGACGATGAACGTGAAAAAGTGAATGCCGAAAGCGCGGTGGGTGTAAAGCGCGGCGCCGGCGGCGCGCGGATATTTGGTGACAAGTTCGAGATAGGAGAACGCCGTCATCAACGCCACCACGAAAGCGACGACGAACGGCAGCCAGACCATGCCGCCGACCTGTTTCGCCACCTGTCC
>CAZXJZ010000061.1:8905-22286 GCA_964641065.1 uncultured Hyphomicrobiales bacterium
AAAGCAGCAGCCACGGGCCCATGACCCGCTTCAGTTCGGGCTGCTGTTCGCCCGCCGGTACCGCCGCCCCGCCTTCGGCAATCGCAGTCATGGTTCGCCCTTTCCTCGCCGCTGTACCGGCCGTGGCAAGACTACGCACAGGCCCGTGTTCCCGCAAAGACAGGCTTGCGCTATCCAGAGATTCGAAGGGCCTTTGGCCCGCACTGGATCGGACATGGCGAAAACAACACGCAAGCCGAAAACGGCCAGGCCGCGGCGCAGCGGGCCGGTGGCGAAGCCGCGGCGGAGCCATAGCGAGCGACGGCAGGACGCGCAGGACAAGCTGATGCGCGCGGCGATCGCGCTCCTGGTCGAGCGCGGCTATGCCGGCTTCTCGACCATCGCCGTTGCCGCCCGCGCCGGGGTCTCGCGGGGCGCGCGGGAGAATTACTACAAGACCAAATACGACCTGCTCGAAGCGGCGTGGCAGGCTGCCTTGACGCGCGCCGAAACCGACGCGCAGCTGCTGGCCGACAAGATCCTTGTCTCGTCGGATCCGGTGGAGGATTTCCTGTCGAGTTCCGCGTCGTTCTTCCTCGGCGACGATTATCTCGCGATGCTGGAACTCGCCATGGCGGCGCGCACCGACGCCCGGATCGAGCGCATCTTTCACGCGCTGTTCCGCGACAATCGCAGGCGTCACGACCGGGTCTGGATCGACGCGTTCGTGCGAGCGGGTTACGCGAAGGCCGATGTCACGCGTTTCATCGCGGTCGCGAACTGCATGTTCCGCGGCGCCGCGCTGATGGCGGCGTTCGGCTTGCCGAAGAAGGCATATCGCAGCGTGGTCGGAGAATTGCGCGGGATAGCAGGGGTATATCTGGGCGTGCAGCGAAAGAAAGTATCAATGTCCCGGGCGCAGCGCGGCGTGTAACGCTGCGCTGCAGAACCGGGACCCACGTTTCTTATTCGATGGGCCCCGGATCAGCAGTGGCCCCGGATCAGCGGTGCATCATTTCATGCTGCACCGCGTCCGGGGCACGATATCGAACTACTTCATCCGCGCCAGCACCGGATCCTTCACGTCCTTCACCGTGTCGATGATGACATTCAGCGGCTGGCCGTCGACCTTCTCGACCCGGCGGATGTAGATGTCCTGCACCACGTCGCGGGTCTGCGGGTCGATCGCGATCGGCCCGCGCGGACTTTCCCACTTCATCCCCTTCGCCGCGTTGATCAGCGCTTCCCCGTCGGTCTTGCCGCCGGTCTTCTTCAGCGCCTCGTAGATCAGATGCATGCCGTCATAGCCGCCGGCCGCCATGAAGTCCGGCGTCCGTCCGTAGGCGGCCACGTAATCCTTCACGAAGGACTCATTGCTGCCGGTCTTGTGCTCGGGTGCATAATTCCACGCAGAAATGATGCCGAGCGACGCATCGCCCATGCTCTTCAACGCGGTCTCGGCGGTGACTTCGCCGGTGCCGAGCACCTTGATCTTGCTGGCATCGAGCCCGCGTTCGGCCAGCGCCTTGGCGAATGCGGCCGGCTGCGCACCCGCCGGCACGAACAGGAAGATCGCTTCCGGGTTCAGATCCTTGGCGCGCTGCACGAAGGCGGAGAAATCCGGATTGGCGACCGGAAAACGAACCGAGCCGAGGATTTCGCCGCCGGCCTCCTTGAAGGCACGCTGGAAGCCGCCTTCGGCGTCGTGGCCCGGACCGAAATCCGACACCATGGTGTAGACCTTTTTCACGCCGTTCTTCGCGGCCCATGCGCCGAGTGTTTCGGCGGCCTGTGGCAGCGTGATCGATGTGCGCGCCATGTAGGGCGACTTGGTGGTGATGATCGAAGTGCCGGCATTCATCACCACCATGAATTTCTTCGCCGAAGCCGAGACGTCGGCCGCGGCCAGCGCATTCGGTGTCAGCACGAAGCCCGCGAGAATGTCGACGCCGTCGCGCACCACCATTTCCTGCGCCAGGCGCTTCGCCACATCGGGCGCAACGCCGCCGGTATCCTTGCGGATGAATTCGACCTTCTTGCCGGCCACCATGTCGCCGTGCCGTTTCACGAACAGCTTGATGCCGTTGTCCATCTGCGCGGCGGTATCGGCGAACTGTCCAGAATAGGGCATGATCAGGCCGATCTTGATGGTGTCCTGCGCCTGCGCGGCGCCGGCGGTGATTGCAGCGGCAACTGCTAACCCAAGCACGCTTGTCAGTTTTCGCATGTCTGTCCTCCCTCGACGCGATCCGTTCCGGTCGCGGTTTGCCTTTTGTTGACGTTTCTGGTTGACAGCTAAAAACAGGCTGGTCAGCTTGGATATTGCTCCGGCCGCAACTGCAAATCAACAGTGGCGTTGTGGCCAAAGGCCCAATGTCGCTCAGGTCCGGAAACGCCCATGCAACGCTCGGTTACGAAAATCCTCACCACACATGTCGGCAGCCTGCCCGGCCGCGGTGAAGCCGGACACGACATGCCCGACGTCGCTGCCATCCGCGAGATTATTGCGGCGCAACACGATGCCGGGCTCGATATCGTCAACGAGGGCGAATTCACCAAAGGCGGCGACTGGCTGAGCTTCATCGATGGCCGACTTGGCGGCTTTACCGCAGCGGAGGCGACCGGCGCGCCGCTGCTGTTTCAGGGCAAGGACCGCGAGACCTTCGCCGATTTCTACAAATACGCCGCCGAGCGCGGCACGCTGTTCTACGTCACCAAGGACAAGCCCGCGGTGAAGCGCATCTATTGGGAATGCACCGGGCCGATCAGCTATACCGGCCATGACGCGATGCAGCGCGAGATCGAGTTGTTCAAGGCCGCCTTGCCGGCGGACCATGTGGCGGACACGTTCCTCACCACCACGGCGCCCGCAAGTCTCGAGCCCTATCACACCAACAAATATTACAAGACCACCGAAGACTTCCTGTTCGCCTTCGCCGATGCGATGCGCGTCGAATACGAGATGATCGCCGATGCCGGCTTCCTGGTGCAGGTCGACGATGCCTGGCTCGCGGCGCTGTGGGAGCGCATCGGCATCGGCATGGGCCTCGAGGCCTTCCGCAAATATTGCATGCTGCGGGTCGAGGCGCTCAACCATGCGCTGCGCAACATTCCGGAGGACCGCATTCGCTATCACCTGTGCTGGGGCAGCTGGCACGGCCCGCATGCCTTCGATATCCCGCTGCGCGACATCGTCGACATCCTGCTGCGGGTAAAGGCTCAAGGATATCTGATCGAGGGCGCCAACGCGCGCCACGAGCACGAGTACCATGTGTGGGAAGACGTGAAGCTGCCGGATGGCAAGATCCTGATCCCCGGCGTGGTCGCGCATGCGACCGATACCATCGAGCATCCCGAACTGGTCAGCGAGCGTATCCAGCGTTACGCGAAACTGGTCGGCAAGGAGAATGTGATCGCGGGGACCGATTGCGGCTTCGGCGAGCGCACTCATCCGCAGATCGCATGGGCGAAATTGCGCGCGCTGTCGCAAGGCGCGGCGCTGGCGACCAAGGCGCTGAAATTTGCGTAGCCCGGGGGAGCGCAGCGATACCCGGGGCATGATCCCGCATGTCGCTTCGCTCATGCGGGCTACTCGCGGCGTCGCCTGACCCACCCTACATAGCTGCGACCTTCAGCCGCGGAACACACCGATGTCGATTTCGATGTATCAGGCCTCTGTCCCCGTCTTCCTGCACGGGCTCGGCACCCTCACCCACATTCTGCGCAAGGGCGAAGCGCATGCCGTCGAGACCGGCGCCGACCCCGCATCCTATATCGACGCCCGGCTTGCTCCTGACATGCTGACACTCGCCGGCCAGATCCAGCGCGCCAGCGACACCTCGAAGTTCGCACTCGAACGAATCAGCGGCATTGGGTCGCCGAAACTGGAGGACAACGAGAAAACCTTCGCCGAGCTTCTGGCGCGGGTCGAGCGCACCGCGGATTACATCGGCGCGATCCCGGAGGCGCAGATTGACGGTACCGAAACCAACCGCATCGAACTGAAGCTGCGCGATTTCAATCCGGTCTTTACCGGCGCGTCATATCTGCTCAGCTTTGCGGTGCCGAACTTCTATTTCCACGTCACGACGGCTTACGACATCCTGCGCCACAAGGGCGTGCCGCTGGCGAAGCTCGATTATCTGCGGCTGAAAGGCTAGCCATATCGCATGAGGCCGGCACGCGACGCGTGCCGGCCTCATGTCAGCTTGCGCGCAGGATCAACTCCGCTTGCAGGTCGACAGGCCGACGATGGAATAGGCCGGACAATTGCCGATCAGGGCGGTCACGATCGGGATCACGCCGACCCATCCGACCCAGTTCCAGCCCACATTCGGAAACCCGATCGGAATCGCAAAGCAGATCAGCGCGATGCCGACGATCAGCCGAAGCCCTCGATCGAGCCCACCCATATTCACGGTCATCCGACACCCCTCATCACATGCAAATCACAGCATATGATGAGGCATCGCGGTGTCGGCCGGATTGAGCTGCATCAACCAGAGCAGCAATTACCAGCGATAGCCGTAACGCGCCGGGCGGTAATAGCCATAGCCATAGCGCGGAGCGTAGTACGGCGCGTAGGCGCGTTGCGCGTAATAGCCGTAATTGCCGTAATAGCGGGGGGCCGGCACGTAGTATTGCGGGTAGCCGTAGTAATAGGCCGGCTGATAGCCGCCATAATACACCGGCTGGTAGGGTCCATAGCCGCTGTAATAAGCCGGAGCGGCAGTCGAGATCGCCGCGCCCGCGACAACGCCGGCGGCGACGCCCGCGCCGATCCAGCAGCCGCTGCCACAGCCAGCATCGGCACGCGTCGGGGCGGCGATGGTCGCGGCCGCGATCGAGCCGGCGGCGACGAAGGTCAACAGAATCTTGCGCATGAAACTCTCCTCAACGCGCGGTGACGGCCCGTCCGAAGACAGGCTCCCGCAAGTAGCGGTAACATGCGCGGAGTCGACGAGTTCTGAACGCCGCTCGCACTTTCATGAATGAGGGTGAATAAACTCCCAGCACGCGCGCAACAAATCGCCGCCGCCGTCGCGGCGGCGATCCGTACGTGCCGTGCGATTAGCGCGCGAGGGCGCCGAGCGAGAAGGCGCTGAGCAGCACCGGACCGGGCTTCAGCTTTACCTGGTCGAACCACCGGCTGAAGACGGTGAAGATCAGGCCCGACCCATACACCTCGGCCAGCGCCGAATTCACCGCCAGCCGGAGCGCCCAGTCGCCGCGCGGCAGCGCGATGCCATAAGGCTCGAACGACAGATCGTCCGGCAGCATTGTCAGCGCCTTGGCATCCTGGAAGCGCGCGCCGACCAGCAGCAGCTTGTCGCTGGCATAGCCATCGACTTCGCCCTTTTCGAGCGCGGCGATGCCGGCGTCGCGATCCTTCACCGGAACCAGCGTCACCTTCAGCTTGCCCTGCTTGACCAGTTCGGCGAGAGCGGCCTCGTTGGTGGTGCCAGCGGCGACCGCAATCTTCTGTCCGTTCAGGTCGCCGGCTTTGGTAACGCCGGTAGCGGTGCGCATCACGATGCCGGTACTCTCCACAAAGGTGACCGACGAGAAGTCCACCTGCTTCATGCGCGACAACGTCATGGTCGAGGAGCCGCATTCCATGTCGGCCTTGCCCTGCGCCACCATGTCGAAGCGGTTCTGCGTCGTCACCTCAACCCATTCGACCTTGAGCGGCGTGTTCAGAGACTTGCCGATCCATTCCGCTGCCAGCCGGCACAGGTCGATGGTGTAGCCCGCCGGCTCCTTGGCCTGCTGGTTGAAGAACGAGAAAGGCGTTGCCGCGGCTCGGTAACCGATCTTGATGGTCTTGGAATCCGCGATCCGCTTCAGGCGGCTGTCGGCGGGTGTCTGCCCAGCCGCAATCGAGGCGGTAAGGATCAGGGCAACAGAGGCAATCGCGGCACGCAGCATCAGAATACTCCCCCCGGGACGTGTTGAGCCCGCAGGTTACCGGGTCGCGATGGAACCGGCAAATCGCGCCTTAACCAACGCCGGAACGATCCCTCGCTGCGCTGCGTTCACGGGCAGACACTGCACCCCATGGACGCGAGGACCTTATGAAGCGCACCCTCATTTCCGCCGCTGTCGCCTCGGCCGCGATGCTCACCGCTGCGCAGGCACAGACCATCGGCACCGCCACCACCGACCTCAATCTCCGCTCCGGCCCCGATCCACAATTCCCCGTGATCGGAATGATCCGGGAGAACCAGCGCGCCAGCGTGCTCGGCTGTATCGAAGGCAGCCGCTGGTGCCAGGTCGATGTGCGCGGACGGACCGGCTGGGCCTATTCGCAATATCTGACGATGTCCGGCGATATCGCCGCCGTCCTTCCGGCTCCCGTGCTGGAGGTGGATGTGGCCACCCGACCGGTCGCCGCACCGCCTCCGGTCGTCGCCTATCGCGCCCCGGCACCGGTCGCGCAATACCCGGCGCCGGTTTATCAGGCGCCCGGACCGGTCGTGGCCTATGGCGCACCGCCGGTTGTGACGTATCAATCGCCCGCGCCCGTCTATCAGGCGCCAGCCACTGTCTATCGAGCGCCGGGGTCCGTGGTGAGCTATCGCGCGCCTGCGACAAATGTGGTGGAAACGACCGGCGTCGCCCCGCGCGAAATCTCCGGGGCGTTCATCGCGCCGCGTGAGACGATCTACGCGTCGACTACCCCGCCGCCCGCTTATATGCCGCCGTCATCGGTGCGCAGTTATCTGGCGTCCAATCCAATCGACCCAGTCTATCTCGCGGGCAACCTCGAGATCGACGCAGGACTGCCCGATGACATCGACCTGTGGCCGGTGCCGAACTCGCGCTATCGCTACACTTATGTGAACGACTATCCGGTGCTGGTCGACCCCGCGACCCGGCGCATCGTGTATGTGTCGCGCTAAAGCGTGACGCGCAGGCAATCGGTCGCGGCGGGTGACCTGCCCGCCTCGACCGTTGCCCGCCTAATGCGGACGGCTTCTCGCCTCAAAATTCAGTGTCAGCGCGCGGTCGGCCGCGAGCACGTTAAACGACGATTGCTCGCTATAGGCCGTTCCGCAGTCGACACATTCGAACGACCGGCGGCCTGGGCGGGCGCTGGCGTTCGCGGGGACAACAGTCATCGGTCTGGCGCAACCGGGACAGGCGGGATGCTTGATCTGCGACATCTGTTTTTAATACCCGGATTCTGGACCAACGTATTGACGGAAATCAAACCGATCACGCTCCAAATATTTAACCGACGGTGCGCGAAAATTTGCGACAATTTTTATCACGCATTTGCGTGAGAAATTACACCCGCTAGCCCTTTATGCTCGCAGAAATTCCATTCGGAATTTTTCGCTCAAGAGGGGCTGTCATGAAACGCATCCTGTTATCCACGGCCATTGTCACACTGGCGCTGGCCGGCGCCGCGCAAGCACAAACCGTTGGCACTGCCACCACCGCGCTCAACATCCGTTCCGGCCCGGGGCCGGAGCAGCCGGTCATCGGCTTCATGAAGGCACGCCAGAAGGCGCAGATCCTGGGCTGCGTCGAAGGCAGCCTGTGGTGCCAGGTCCAGTTCAGGGGCCGTCAGGGCTGGGCCTATTCGCAATATATGTCACTTGCCGCCGGTAGCGGGCCCATCGTCATTCGCGAGCCCGTCGTGGTCAGCTATGGCTACGCACCGACCTATCGGCCGGATGTACCCTTGGCGCCGATCGCCGAAGCAATCACCAGCGGCGCCCGCGCCGTCGCTGCTGCGACCGAGCCTGTGGTCTACGCGTCGACCTACGCGCCGCCGCCGCCTGCCGTCAGCAACTATGTCGCCAACAACGCGGTCAACTCTTTCGCTTATGAGGGCAACGTCATCGTCGGCGCCAGCCTGCCGCAGACCGTCGTGCTGACCAACGTGCCGGATTATCGCTATCAATATGTCTATGTGAACAACACGCCGGTGCTGGTCGATCCGGCGACACGGCGCATCGTCTACGTATTCCGCTGATAAAGACTTGTCGGCTAGAGGCTACACAGACCATCCGGCGGATCGACGTCCCGCCGCAGCGAATGGACCCGGAGGCGCCAGCCCCGGGTCCATTCCCGTTTCGAGTACGGTCGTCAGCGCGCCTTGATACGTCCCCGCTCGATGCTGCATCGGCGTTTTGACAGCGAGCGCGCTTCTGTTTCAGTCTGTGTCGCCCCGCAGGCAAACAGACGGACACGCCCACTCAGATGAATGCACCATCGCAGACGGACGCGCGCACCAACGGACTGATGATGCTGATCGAGTTCGAATCGATCGACGGCATTCGTCAGTGGGAAGGGCAGCTCGACCGCCGCGGACTGACCGCGCTGGTGCAGGCGCAGCATAACGTGATTGCCGCGCATCCGCAGGATTTCGTGCGGCTGGCGATGAAGGGCTATCCGATCGCCGGGCTCTATGCCGAACAGCCGTTCTGGGACATGCCCTATGACGAGCAGCTCGCGCGCATGCGCGAGGTGAAGGCCGCGATCGAACAGACGCTCGTGGTCAAGACCATGCGCGTGTTCGGCAGCAAGTATTTCGCCTATGACGAGAACACACTGAAGGCCGCGGACGCACTCGGTGTCGACTATGTTCTGGCGCGCGGCACCGCGGGCGAGCGCGCGATTGTCTACGCGCCGCGCGAATACAAGGCCAGGATCATCTCGGTGTCGAACGTGCCGTTCGGCGACATGGGGACGGGGTCGCTGTGCGATTACAGCCTGTGGGCGCGCGGCTCGACCGATGCGGATTTCTTCGACCTGGTGCAGAACGTGATCGAGCGTCAGCCCTCCGACATGATTTTGGTGTCGCACGCCTATCTCGGCGGCACCCGAGCCGGATGGTGGCGCGGCTACGAGGCCGCGCTCGACAGCGACGATGTGCGCTGGCGAAAATTCGACGACTGGATCGGCGCGCTGGAGCTGATCGACCTGCCCTATGCCAGCATTCCGGTGAACCGCGAGGTCAAATACCAGGCGCCGAAACCGGCGATGCCGCTCGACCGGATGGAGCCTGTACCGGGCCTGAGCGCGACCGGACACGCGCCCGGATCCGCGCAGGATGGATTGCTGTGTCAGTAGAGGCCGCGGCGCGCGTCCATTTGCAGGACGCGCCTTAACAAAGGATTCATCGGTTCTTGGCGAGCCATTAAACTCTTCTGAGTAACGTGCACGCGGATTGCGGATTGATCCGCCAGTTGTGACAGGCGTGCGACATGGTTCAATGGACTGACAAGCCGGCGCGCGAGCCGAAACCGCAAGTCGTGCCGGAAGAGCCCAAGGCCGAAGAGCGCAGGCCTGAAACGGTGGCGCGCCCCATGGTTCGCAAGGCGCGCAGGAGCCGGATGGCCGGCACCCTCCAGGTGCTGACGATCTGCGGCGTGTTCGGTCTGATCGTCACAGCCGTTTTGATGTTCAAGGACATGAAGGCGCCGTCGGCCACGGCCTCGCCCACCACAGCGTCGGCCAGCACAGCCTTGCCCGGCACGGCGTCTGCGGTCGCGCAGGAGCGCGATCCCGCCACCGGCCGTATCGTGGTCATGGACCGCGACCAATGCCGCGAACTCGGCTTCGACAACCAGAGCGGCAAGGTGGTCCACAAGGGCGCGGTGAACTGTCATGACGCCGCGCATGGCAGCACGACCGGTCAGTCGCTGTACCGGCATCCGACCAACCGGCTGGACCATATCCGGCGCTCGTTCGCGCAGTGACGGCGGCCTGAGCGCCGCCCCGCGCACCCGTCAGGCCTTCTTCAGGAATTCCGTCTTCAGGACGAGACCCTTCACCTGCTTGGTGTTGCATTCGATCTCGCCGGCATCGCCGGTGAGCCGGATGTTCTTGACCAGCGTGCCGCGTTTCAGCGTCTCCGACGTGCCCTTCACCTTCAGGTCCTTGATCAGCGTCACCGAGTCGCCGTCGTTCAGGATGGTGCCGTTGCTGTCGCGGGTGGTTTCGGTCATGGGCCATCGATCTCGCAGGTTGCATTCGCCATCGCGAATCGCGCGACCGTACAACACCGCGGACGGAACCGCACCGGCGCCGCGCAGACCGCCCAATCGCTTCGCCAATTCATGATCCCGACATCCGCTGCCGGAAAATTCGGCAACCGATGCAACCTTGCTGCGGTGTCAGAGTTTTCTGACGCAATCGCGGAGGAACCAGCATGCATTCGATCATCTACATCGTCGGCCTGATCGTCGTGGTCATGGCCATCCTCAGCTTCTTCGGCCTTCGATAAGGACACGATCCATGACTGACACCACCACCGTGGTCGCGATGCCGGGCGACCGCTCCACAAATTTTGACTGGGGCGCAATCATCGGCGGCGCTTTGATCGCCACTGCTTTGTCCTTCGTGCTGTTTGCCTTCGGCTCGGCGGCCGGCGTCGCCTCCGTCTCTCCCTATAGCTGGAATAATCCGTCGGGCATGACCCTGACCATCGTCGGCGCGGCCTATGTCTCGGTGGTGATGATCGGCTCGTTCCTGGTCGGCGGCTATTTTGCCGGCCGCTACCGGCGTCCGACCGGCACGTCGGCCTCGATCGAGGAGCGTCAGTCGCGCGATGGCGCGCACGGCCTGTTGATGTGGGCGCTGGCGCTGCTGATCGGCGTCGCCGTGGCCTATTGGTCGACCACGGCCGTGGTCTCCGGCGTGGCCACCACGGCCGGCACCGCCGTGGCCGGCGCCGCGCGCAGCGATGCGGTGTCGACCGCGATCGACCGGATGATGCGCGCCGGTCCCGCCGATCCGGCCGCCGCCGCCACAGCCGCAGCACCGCGCGATTCCCGCGCCGAGATCGCCCGCGTGATCACCACCAATGCGCTGACCCGCGGCGAAATCAGCAACGAGGATCGCGATTACGTCGCGCGCTTGGTGGCGGCCGAAACGCGGCTCACGCCGGAAGAGGCGCGCAAGCGCGTCGACACCACCATCGAGCAGGCCAAGCAGGCGGCCAACACTGCGCGCAAGGCCGCGGCCGGCATCGCCTTCCTGATCGGCGCGCTGTCGATGTTTGCGGCCGGCGCGGCCTACTGGGCGGCAATGGCCGGCGGCCGCGAGCGCGACACGAATGTTTGGCGATAACGCGGGGGGCTAACGTCTCTCGTCTGAACGACAAAGAAAGCCCGGCGCATCCATGGTGCGCCGGGCCTTTTGTTCGGGAAAGGGCGATGACGCCTAGCCCGTAGTCCGCATGAGCGAAGCGACATGCGGGAACATAGAACGGCCAACTTCGCCCCGGATGTCGCTGCGCTCATCCGGGCTACGCTTGCTGCGTATATTTCAATCGCAGTTTCTGCCGGTCGGCTTCGGATTCGACCCACTCTTCGATGTAGCCACATTGTGCGCACACGAACCGCGTCACATTGACGGACGAAAAGACCGTTCGCCCGGCGGGGATATTGTTGCCGGTGCCGAATGCGCCCGTCTGTCCAGCCACTCTCAGGATATCGGAGGAGGAGCACTTTGTGCACGCGCGGGCGTTTTTCATAGCTCTGTCCTGGCTGACGCTCGATAAACGAGCGCGCAACACCCGATGGATCGGGATGGATCAGACAAGCGCAATCCGTCGCCCAAGTCCAATCGGCGGGTTACCACACGCGAACGCCTCTCCACGTCCTCATCCTGAGGAGCGCGAAGCGCCGTATAAGGACGTAGGCGGCAATCGTGGCGGCCCTGTCTTACGATGCGGCGCCAATTGTCATCGAGCAGCGCTTCGAGACGGCACTCGCTAGCCTAAACACGCTGTGGTTGTTATCCTCTTGCAAAAGCGAGCTGCACAATGAGTGACGAAGTCTATTCCAATGTCCGGGCGGCCGGCCGTTCACGCTCAGACTTCGAGCCGCTAAACATTGCTGAAGCTCACGTTGTTTCGGCAGCGCGGCACGGTACGCTAGCCAATTTCCGCGAAAACCAATCAGCTGTCGCCCCTGCCAATGGACCTTCAATCCGTTCAAGTATCATAAGGTTTCTTGCGCTTGGTGGCGACAAAGACAATCCAGTACACGAAAAAGGTATTCATATAGCCGGCGCACGCATCAGAGGCGACATAGATCTTGAAGCATGTAACGTAAAAGTCCCGCTGACTTTTGAAGACTGCTATTTAGACGGCACTCTGCTCCTGCGCGACTCCGAGGCTCAAGGCCTTTTTTTGAAAGGACCTATGTAAAAGAATTCGACGGTGATCGCCTTAACTGTCGCAGTTCCATTCACTTTCATAAAGCTTGCCGTACAAATGAAACATTTCGTCTGCTCGGGGCACGCGTCGCAGGAGACATTGATTGCCGTGAATCGACAGTTTGGGCAATTGATTGTTCAGGAGCGGCTGTCGGCGGCGACATCATGTTGGGCGAAGAACGAAGCCATACGACTTTCCATTGCTTAGACAACGCTTATTTCATTCGCACTCGCGTCGGAGGGGATGTCGACTGCAGCCATGGCATATTTGGTGGAAGCGTCTGGTTCTTGAGTACAAAAATCGACGGAGAATTGAAGTTCTATAAGAGCACATTTGCCAACTACGACTCCTCAGCGGAGCTAATCTTGAGCCGATCGAACGTGCAGGGGCGACTATTCTTTCAAGCAATTACAGGCTCGCTAAAGAGCATTTCTTTACGCGCCGCATACTGCGGTGGCTTGGTTGACGACCTGCAGAGCTGGGAGATTTCGGAGGCACTTCTTTTGGATGGTTTCTGCTACGATCGCTTTCTTGATACAGAGATTGAATCAAATTCAGGCGGGTGGGAGATGACTCACCACTCGCCAACAGATGCCGTCGCTAGGGTAGCCCTCTCAAAACCCCTCCATCGTCATCTCCATCACGCTGCCCGCGCCCGCTTCGATCCGCTTCAGTTGCGCCGCGGTTTCCGGCAGCATCTTCTCGCCGAAGAACCGCGCCACGATCAGCTTGTTTCTCAGCGCCTGCGCATCGAGCGCGCCAACCGCGCCGCCTTCCCCCTTCGCAAGCCGCTCGTTCACCGCCAGCACAATCCGACCCCACATCAGGCCGAGCGCCACCAGCCCGAACATGTGCATGTAGTCGGCAGCTCCGGCTCCGGCATTGTCCGGCGCCTTCAGCGCGTTATTCATGAACCACATCGTCGCCTGCTGCAGGTGGCCGAGCGACACGTCGAGCGGTTCGACGATCGGCTTCATCGCCTCGTCCGCGCGGTGCGCATTGATGAAGCCCTGCACTTCGGCGAAGAACGCCATCACCGCGCGGCCGCCGTCCTTCGCAAGCTTGCGGCCGACCAGATCGAGCGCCTGGATGCCGTTGGCGCCCTCGTAGATCATCGGGATGCGCGCATCGCGCACGAATTGCTCCATCCCCCATTCGGCGATGTAGCCGTGCCCGCCATACATCTGCTGCGCGTTCACGGCATTGGCGAAACCCAGATCGGTC
>CAZXJZ010000062.1:0-21815 GCA_964641065.1 uncultured Hyphomicrobiales bacterium
CCGGCTGCGGGCGCGGCGTGACGCCGCCCACTTCGACGAAGCCGAAGCCGAGCCGCAAGAGCGCGTCGGGCACCTCACCGTTCTTGTCGAATCCGGCAGCGAGGCCGACCGGATTCGGGAAATTCAGTCCGAAGGCGCGGACCTGCAGCCGCGAATCGTCGGGCCGCGCGGCCGGTAGCGGTGCCCATTGCAGGGTCCGCAGGGCGATCCGGTGAGCTTCCTCGGGATCGAAACGATGAAGAAAAGGGCGCGCAAGGCGCTCCAGCAGGGCGATCACGCCGCGAGAACTCCAATTTTCCGGGCCGAACCTAGTGCGCGGCCGCGCGTCGCACAAGAAACCTGACAGGAGGGGCTGGACAGCGCCACCAAACGGGACTAATTCCTACCCCAAGGTAGGACAGAAGTCACACCTTTCGACCTGATCGCAGTGCATGGGGTTCGCCATGCTGACGCATGCCCAGATCTGGACTGCCATAGACCGGCTCGCGGCGCGCGCCGGGCTTTCCGCGTCCGGCCTCGCCAAGAAAGCCGGGCTCGACCCCACCACCTTCAACAAGTCGAAGCGGATCACGCCGGACGGCCGGGCGCGCTGGCCCTCGACCGAATCGGTCGCCAAGTCGCTGGCCGCGACCGGCACCAGCGTCGAAACCTTTATCGCGCTGATCTCCGAGACCGCGCGCCCGATCACCCAGGCGGTGCCGCTGATCGGCTTCGCCGAAGCCGGCTCGCGCGGCTATTTCGACGATGGCGGTTTTCCGGTCGGCAAGGGCTGGGACGAGATCGCTTTCCCCTCGGTCAACGACGAGCACGCCTACGCGCTTGAGATTTCCGGCAATTCGATGGAGCCAGCGTTCCGCAAAGGCGACGTGATCGTGGTGTCGCCCGCCGCTCCCACGCGGCGTGGCGACCGGGTTGTGGTCAAGACCAAGGACGGCGAGGTCATGGTCAAGCAACTCGCCCGCAAGACCGCGAAGACCATCGAGCTGCATTCGCTCAATCCCGAGCACCCCGCACGCACGCTTGCGATGTCGGACGTGCTGTGGGTCGCGCGCATCATGTGGGCGAGCCAGTAGATTAAAGCTCCGCAATATCTGATCCGTCACCCTGAGGTGGCCGGCAAAGCCGGCCCTCGAAGGGCGACGGCCAAGGCGGTGGCCGTGCATCCTTCGAGGCTCGCTATCGCTAGCACCACAGGATGACGGGGCTGAGATTTGTGACTGCGAACTAGGCACTCCGCGCCAGCGCGCCGTCGATCATGTCGACGGTGTTCTTCAGACCATACGCGGCGACGAACGAGCCGAAGCGCGGGCCCTTCTCCTGCCCGAGCAGCACCTGATAGAGCATGTTGAACCACTCGAGCGAGACACCCGGCTTGCCATCCTTGGCTTTCTTCTTCTCGTCGAGAAACGGCTCGCGGCGCCCGATCTCGTAGACCACGTCCTGGATTTTCTCCGCCGTCGAATCCGCCGGCATATTGGAGAGCGCATCGCGCAGATCGAACAGTGCCGTGCGTTCCTGCTCCGCAGGATCGCGGAACTTTTTCGTCGGCAACACGAAGTCGCGATAATAGTTGATTGCGTAGCCGACCATCGCGTCGAGCTTCGGATGCGTCGCCGGCGTCACGCCCGGACGGTAGCGACCGATGAAGCCCCACAACGTTTCGGGATTTTCCGCATTCGATGAGGAGACGAGCGTCAGCAGCAGCTGAAAATTGATCGGCATGTCGGGCTGCGGCGGATTGCCGGCATGGATATGCCAGACCGGATTGCCGAGCCGCTGCTTGCCGTCCTGCCGCTGGTAGCCGTCGAGAAACTGAAAATACTCGTCGACATTGCGCGGGATCACGTCGAAATACAGCCGCTTCGCCGCCTTCGGTTCGCGATACATGAACAATGACAGCGATTCCGGCGAGGCGTAACGCAGCCACTCGTCGATGGTGAGGCCGTTGCCCTTGGACTTCGAGATCTTCTGGCCCTTCTCGTCGAGGAACAGTTCGTAATTGAAGCCTTCCGGCGGCGTTCCGCCGATCGCGCGATTGATCTCGCCCGACAATTTCACCGAATCGATTAGGTCCTTGCCGGCCATCTCGTAATCGACACCAAGCGCATACCAGCGCATCGCCCAGTCCGGCTTCCATTGCAGCTTGCAGCGGCCGCCGGTGACCGGCGTGGTGATGCTCTCTTTGGTGTCGGGATCTTCGTAGGTGATGGTGCCGGCCGCGGCATCATGCGCGGTGACCGGCACCTGCAGCACGATGCCGGTGCGCTCGGAAATCGGCAGGAAAGGCGAATAGGTCTGCGCACGCTCCTCACGCAGCGACGGCAGCATCACCGCCATCACCTTGTCGAAATGCGACAGCACCTGCAGCAGCGCCTTGTCAAAGCGGCCGGAGGTGTAGCACTCGGTCGCCGACAGGAATTCGTAGTCGAAGCCGAAGTGGTCCAGGAATTTCTGTAGCCGCGCATTATTATGCGCGCCGAAACTCGGATGGGTGCCGAACGGATCGCGCACCCTGGTCAGCGGCTTGCCGAGATCCTGCGCCAGCATCTCGCCGTTCGGCACATTGTCCGGCACCTTGCGCAGGCCGTCCATGTCGTCGGAAAACGCCAGCAGCCGCGTCTTGATCTTGTCGTCAGTGAGAACGCGGAAGGCGTGACGCACCATTGTGGTGCGCGCCACTTCGCCGAAGGTGCCGATATGCGGCAGTCCGGACGGGCCGTAACCGGTCGAGAAGATGACCTCGTCCTTCGGCTTCTTCTTCAGTCGCGCCACGATTTTGCGCGCCTCCTCGAACGGCCAGGCGCCCGATTGCTCGGCCAGCTCGCGCAAACCATTGATGCTTTCAGCTTCAGTCACAGACATATCGTTTCCAGTTGTCGATCAAAACGGGCTGACCGGGAAATAGCGCAGCCACAGATCGGTAAAGCGGCCTCGTTCCCAGAGCCGGAACAGCGCATAATTCAGGGCCAGCCGCACGGTATCGTTGCCTTTCTTGACGGCGATGCCGACCCCTTCGCCGAAATACTGGCTCTCGAAGAACGGGCCGCCGGCGAACGCGCAGCACCCGCCGGAATCGGTACCATTGATCCAGAACGACAGCGCGATGCCGTCGCCGAAGACGTAGTCGACTTCACCGCGCCGCAGCGCATCTCGGGTCGCATCCGCGGTGAGATAAGCGACCGGCTGCGCCTCGGTGAACAGCGTCTTGAGATAGGCCTCATGCGCCGAGCCGCCGACCACTCCGATCTTCTTGCCTTCGAGTTGCTCGGGTTTCAGCACTGGCGTTGCCGCGGCCTTCAGCGCCGCAAACCGCGCCGGCACCCGATAATAGGGATCGGTGAAATCCATCGCCTTGCGGGTTTCACGATTCACCGCGATCGAAGCGATCACGGCCTCTCCACGATTTTCATTCAGCGCCGGCACCAGCGTATCGAACCGGCGCATCTGGATCGTGCAGGTGACCTTCAGTTCTTCGCAGATCAGTCGCGCCAGATCGACATTGAAGCCGATCGGATGGCCGTCCTTGTCGGCATAATTGAACGGCGGGTAGTCGGTCTCGGTCATGAACCGGATCTGCGACAGGCGCGAGAGATCCGGCCGCTCCGGACGACGCTTGGGATCCCAAAATCCCGGATAGGGTGATGGGGCCGGGGCGATCTCCCGCAGCGGCGGCAGATGGGGCTGCGCCTGGACTGAACCGACCATCACCGCCGGGGCCGCCAGGAGCACCACTAGTGCAATGATCGCCGAACTGGCAGCCGGCCGGCGGCACACTTTTTGATGGAAACCCGTTGAGGAGATAGGCAATACTCTCATCCGTTGTCTGAAACGATATTTCGCGTGTCTATAGCAGGGCGGGGATCGCTTTGCAGTCGGCAGCGTAGCATTTGTGCGGTCGTGGAGCGGGCATGCAGAAGTCCGTGTTCCATGCCGAGCCCAGCGGCCGGCATGCGCGCGATTTGTCTTACGGCCAGCGGCCGGGTTCAAGGCCGGATTCAGACCACGCACGAATTCGTGCCCGGCTCGCGAACTGCCCCGAAATCGACTGCATTCGCCACCTCCTGCCGCCGGCCCTGCTGGCGGCAGCCGAACTGCGTGCGGCGGAGACGCGAACCGGCGCCGACCGCGTGCTGGTGACGCAAGGCGCCTTGAAGGACCAGGATTATGTGCGCGCGCTGGCGCGCCACTGCGGCGTGGCGGTCGAAACGCTTCAGGGGGTGCCGCGGTCCGCCTGCCCGGTCGACGACGCCGACCTCATCTCGGGGCTTGCGAGCGGTATCCTTCCCGTACGCTTGGACAACGAACTGATCTGGGTCGTCGCGCCGTGGCATCTGTCGGCGCGCTTTCTGATCGGGACATTGCAGCGCCATCCGGAGATGCGCTCGCGGCTCCGGGTCGCAACGATGGAGGATCTGCGAAACTTCGTTCACCGCGAAGTCGAGACCGCGATCGCTTGCCTGGCCGCATTCGACCTGCGCGCGCGGCAACCGCGCCTGTCGGCAGCAGCCATGCGCAGCCGCACGCCACTGACGTGGTTCGCCGCGGGGTTGGCCGGCATCGCAGGCCTGGTCGCCGTCCAGTCCGAGCTCATGATCGCGGTCAATATCGTATTCGCATTGATCTTCCTTGGCTGGAGCGGCCTGCGGGTTTTCGCCATGCTGCTCTCGTCCACGCCGCCTGATCCGCCGCGACTCCGCATCGACGATGACGTGCCACTCTACTCGATCATCGTAGCGATCTACCGGGAAGCGCGATCGGTGCGGGGGCTGATTTCCGCGCTGTCGAGCCTCGATTATCCGAAAGAGCGGCTCGATATCAAACTCGTGGTCGAGTGCGACGACATGGAAACGCGGCTTGCGCTCGATCTGATGGATCTTGCCGCACCGTTCGAGATTGTGATTGCTCCCTCCGCCGGTCCGCGCACAAAGCCGAAAGCATTGAATGCCGCATTGCCGTTCGTGCGCGGCCGCTATGTCGCGGTGTTCGATGCCGAAGACCGACCGGAACCGCAACAGCTCCGTATTGCGCTTGCGGCCTTCGAGGCAGGCGATCCAAAGCTTGCTTGCGTGCAGGCGCGCCTGACCATCGACAACACCGCCGACAACTGGCTCACCCGATTGTTCACCACGGAATATGCCGCGCTGTTCGATGTATTCCTGCCGGGGCTTGCGGCATGGCGACTGCCGCTGCCGCTGGGCGGCACGTCCAATCATTTCCGCACCACCATATTACGCGCGCTCGGCGGCTGGGATCCTTACAACGTGACGGAGGATGCGGATCTCGGAATCCGCCTTGCGCGGGCGGGCTATCACACTGCGCTCGCGCAATCATCGACCTATGAGGAAGCGCCCGCCCGGCTTGCACCATGGATCAAACAGCGCACGCGCTGGTTCAAGGGCTATCTCCAGACCTGGGCCGTGCATATGCGCAGCCCCTTGAGACTTTGGCGCGAGCTTGGCACCGGCGGATTTCTGGTGTTCCAACTGGTGATCGGCTGCGCGGTGCTGGCTGCGCTTGTGCATGGCGTCTTTGCGGGTGTTTTGGGCTGGCAGATCGCAACCGGATTGCTGTTGTCAGGGAAGACCGGAATCTTCGAGCAGACCATTGCCGGCCTTTACCTTGCGACACTGGCGACGGGCTATTGCCTGTCGGGATTGCTCGGCTTTATCGGCCTGTCGCGGCGGCGGCTGTTGCGTTCTGCCGGCTATCTGGTGCTGCTGCCGTTCTACTGGCTGCTGCTCTCGGCCGCGGCCTGGCGCGCGGTGTTCCAGATCATCCGATCACCCTACCACTGGGAGAAAACCGAGCACGGACTGGCGCGCACCTCGCGGCAAGCCATGGTGAGCGAAGTGCCGATCGTTTGAGGCCAGGTTGAGTTTGGCTAGGCAGGCTCGCCGATAGCGATCGTCAGCGGGGCCAGCCCCTGGATATCGAGCCGGATGGTGTCGCCGGGCACAACCGCCCCGACCCCAGCCGGGGTTCCAGTGAAAATCAGGTCGCCCGGCTCGAGCGTTACCTGTCTCGACAATTGAGCGATAATCTCGGGCGGACTCCAGATCATCTGCGAGAGATCGCCGCGCTGGCGCTCCGTCCCGTTCACCGACAGCACCAGCGTCCCTGACAACCGGTGCCCCTCAGACGACGGCGTAATAATGCCGCAGGGCGCGGAGTCATCGAAGCTCTTGCCGACTTCCCAAGGCAGCCGATTGTCGCGCGCGTCGAACTGGCGGTCTCTGCGCGTCATATCGAGACCGCAGGCATATCCGAAAACATGATCGAGAGCACGGTCGACTGAAATTGCCCGGCCGGACTTTCCGATGGCCACCACCAGTTCGCCTTCGAACTGGTAATCGGATGTCAGCGGCGGATAAGCGACAGTCGCGCCGGTCGGAACGATCGCATCGCGTGGCTTCTGGAAGAAGAAAGGCGGATCGCGCTCGTCTGCCTCCTTCATTTCGCGAATATGGTCCAGGTAGTTGCGTCCGACGCAATAGATGCGGCGGACGGGGAAGAGGCCGCCGTCAGTCACTGACACGACTGTCTCCGGCATTGCCGGCAGAACATGTCCGGTCATGCTGCCGGCTCCGTCACTTTGGTTGACGTTACAGCGCCGAGACTGGCCAGCGCCTCGCCGGCGGTCATGACCTGACCGAACGCGCGGCCGATCACCGCAAGCGCCGCTTCGTGCAGCGCGCCGCCGTCCATCGTATCGACGCAGTCCGACACCACAACGACCGCGAAATCGCGACAGCAGGCCGCGATGGCCGTCGCGATGACGCAGGAATTGGTGTTCACACCAACAACCAGAACCGTGTTGACGCCGTGCGCACGCAGCGTGAGTTCAAGGTCGGTGGCCGTGAAACAGTCGTAGCGCTTCTTCGCATCAACGACGAAGTCGGTGGGGTCGAGCAGCGATGGCATGACCTCACAGCCCGGCATGCCCTTGATGTTATGGCGAAGAACGTTTCCGCGGGGATTCTTGGGATCTTCGCCACGGTGCTTCCAGGCCGGATTCAGCCGGATCTCGTCGGAATCGCGATAGGTCGCGACGCAGTGGAAGATCGGAATGCCGGCCGCGCGTGCCTGCCGGAAAAAGCGCTCGTTTGCCGCAACCACCCTGGCGGCGGCTTCGGGCTCGAGCGGCATGGTCGCGACCGCCGGATCGAGGTGGCCGCGATGCAGATCGATCGCCACGATGCCCGGTATTGCGACGTCAACGCCCTGGATCACAGCGCCCTCCTAGATCAGCGGATTTGCCGACGTCTTCAGCAACTTGCGCTGATCGATCCCGAACCGGTCGGCCAGCCAGTCTGCCAGCAGTTCCTGGCCAATGGTCGGATTGTCATGCTGGCAATGTTCCGCGCCGGTCTCGTCGGTCTCCACGATCCGCAGCGTGACGTCGATCCCGTGCGACTTCGCATAATCGTAGGTCTGGCGCGCCGCCGACACGGTGAGCACATCATGGCCGCCATGCAGGATCAGGTACGGACACTGCATGTTTTCAAGATGGCCCTCCAGGGTGAACGGCTTCATGATCTCATGCGCCTCTCGCATCGACGACGCTCCAAGCACCCATTTGATATGCATGGCGAGGCCGAAATCATCGCCCTTGTTGCCCCACATGTCCGGTACCGACCAGATCGCGCCATGGGAGATGGCTGCCGCCAGGCGGTGCTCGTAGCAGCCGGCGCGCGCGGCGTAATAGCCGCCCAGGCTGGAGCCGCAGACCGCGATACGATCGGGGTCGACATCCGCGCGCTGGACCAGCCAGTCGATGCATTTGCCAATCGGAAATTCGGAATCCGGCCGGCTGTGAACGCCGTGCCGGCGCAGCGTGCCGCCCTGGCCGGGGCCGTCGATCATCAGAACCGAAATGCCGCGCTGCAGGCAACCATGCGCCTGCATGAACCACATCTCGTCCTTGATTGAATCCAGGCCGCCCATGCAGATCAGCACCGGCAACCGCTCGCCGGGAAACGGCGCGCGGACGAAATAGCCGCAGATCGGCTTGCCCGGCTCGTAGGGGATATCGACCGCCTCCCCCGGCGGATTCAGATATCCGATGAACTTCTTCGAGCAGGCTTCCATCTTCTCGAAGGTTGGCAGCCGGCGCGGATCCTTCGGTTCGAGATGAAACTCGGCCTGCCGGTAATAATCGGCCGCCCGCAGGAAGCAGTTCATCGCCGTGCGGATGTGGCCTTCACGCTCTTCGGCGAGGCCGCGATCCCAGTTACGATCGGCAATCCGCATCCACTCCGCGTGCCAGCTCTCCAGATCGCCGGGGATCATACGCGATCCCGCCATCAGCACTTCACTGACCGAGCCACCGCCTTCCTGGGTCTCACCAAGGCCGCGGCGGAATTGATAGGACAGCCAGGGATGCTCCGGCCAGTGATGCCAGCCAAACGGCTCGTAATGTGCCGAACGATCTGCCGTTATCTGTTCGATGGTATCGTCAGCCACAATCCAGCTCCCTACCAATCCAGATCAAGATCCGAAGGCCACACCGTCGGCCCCGCGCGTGGCCCAGCCCGTGGTGCGCTGTTCGATCGCCACGCAGACGATGTACATGGCGACACCCATCAGACCGGTGACGATGAGGCAGGCGAAGGCGAGCGGCACCTCGAAACGAGACGAGGCGACCAGCATCAGATAGCCAATGCCGGCATTCGCCGCGATGCTCTCGGCCACGATCGAGCCGACGAAGGCGACGGTCATGGCGATCTTCAGCGAGGCGAAGAAATACGGCATCGCGCGCGGCAGACCGACCTTCATGATGACCTGCCGCTTGCTCGCGCCAAGCGCGCGCAGCACATCACGCAGCTCCGGCTCGACGGTCGCTATTCCAGTCGCGACATTGACGAGGATCGGAAAGAAGGCGAGGAGGAAAGCGGTGATGACAGCCGGGATCGTTCCGATGCCGAACCAGATCACCAGCACCGGCACCACCGCTACCTTCGGTACCGAATTGAATGCGATCAGCGCCGGATAGAATCCGTCATAGGCGACCTGCGACGAACCCAGCGCGACGCCTCCGATCACACCGATGATAATCGCCAACGCGAAACCGATGAGGGTCGTCATCAGCGTTTGCCACGCATTGATGGCAATCGGCTCCCGCCACTGCCACATCGATTTGAAGATAGCGGACGGCGCGGGAAGAACGAACTCCTGGATGGCAAACAGCCGAACCACGATTTCCCAGATCACGAACATCGCAATGATCACGAACCAGGGCAGCGCGCGGCGAACCGCCTTATGCTCGAAGAAGGTCTTCCGCCGCGTCACCGGCGGCAGATCGTAGGTTTCCGCAACGCTCATCTCGTCGTCCTCAGGCCGCTGCTTGGGCGCGTGCTGCACTGATATGCTCCCGCAGTTCGTGTACCAGCGCGACCGATTCCGGTTCGTAGGTGCTGTCGAGCCGCCGCGGTCGCGGCGTTGGTATCTTGCGATCGAGAATGATGCGCCCCGGCCGTGCGCTCATGACAAGCACGCGATCGGCGAGAAAGACCGCCTCCCGCAAATCGTGCGTCACCAGGATGACGGTCGGGCGGCGCGCGAGCCAAAGGTCCTGCAGCGCAAGCCAAAGCTCTTCGCGCGTGAACATATCCAGCGCACCGAACGGCTCATCGAGCATCAGCAGCGACGGCTCGTGGATCAGCGCGCGGCAGAGCTGCGCACGCTGCTGCATGCCGCCGGAGAGCTGCCACGGATATTTGTCCTCGCAGCCCTTGAGCCCCACCAGGGCAATCAGTTCACGCGCTTTCGCCTCGTAGGCCTCCCAATCGGAGCGCAAGCGGCTCGCATGCGGCTCGACGATCTCGAGCGGCAGCATGACGTTCCGGAGTGTGGTCCGCCATGGCAGCAGCGAGGCGTTCTGAAATGCCATGCCGACGAAGCTGAGAGGCGCCGTCACCGGCTTGCCGTCCACCGTCACATGCCCGGCGGTGGCCGGCCACAATCCGGTGACCACCTTCATCAAGGTCGACTTGCCACAGCCCGATGGCCCGACCACGGCGATGAACTCGCCATTCGCAACGCCGAAGCTCGTCCGGTAGAGCGCGAGCGCACTTTCGTCCTCGTTGTACTTCAACGAGACCTGTTGCAACTGCACGAAGTCCGGCATGGCGTACTCCACCTATCGGCCGACAAAAGACGGACAATTCAACTTATCCGTCGCGCTTTCCATGCAAGTCTCGTACCCGCTCGGCTAACGCTGCAAGATGCTCTTCGGGAGCATCGCGTGCACACCCTTCACGTTGTTCACCGTCTGCGTGACGTGCAGATCGGCCGCGAAGCTGCACATCGCGTAGGCTTCGTCCTTATGGATGCCGGTCATCTCGACGATCCAGGAAATCATTTCCTTGAGCGCTTGGCGTGCAGCGTCGTCGAGATCGGTGTCGAGACCGAACGCGATGTAATGCGTCTGTGTCTCGGCGCGCGGCATCGTCCATTTGAGATCCTTGCGGAGGACGAACTCGAAGGTTCCGGCAAGCGCGGTCTCGATCGCGGTTCCGTCGACTTCACCATCGCCCTGAGCAGCGTGACCGTCGCCGGTGGAAAACAACGCGCCATCGTTCCAGACCGGAAGATAGATCGTGCTGCCCGCCGTCAGTTCCTTGCAATCGAGATTGCCGCCGAATTCGCGCGGCTCCTTGCTGTTCTGGCGACCGAAGCTCGCGGCGGGCGCGACCGCAAGCTGACCGAAGAACGGCGCCAGCGGAATCTTGAAGCCAGACGGCATCAACGCCACGTTAGCTTTCAGATCGAGCCGCACATGAGTGAGACGCATGTACGGAAAGTCCTCCGGAATCGTGCCCATGTAACCGCGGAACAGATTCCAGCCCCAGTTCTGGCGGATCTCGATCTCGTGGATCCGAACTTCGAGCACGTCACCGGGCTTGGCGTCACGCACATAGATCGGGCCGGTAAAGATGTGATTGCCCGAGCCTTTCTTGACCTTCTTGTGAATCTCCACGATGTCCGGAAGGATGTCGAAGCCGTCCTCAACAGGCGGCATCCACTCGGGATTGCAGGTCGCGCACTCGATGCGCACCCGCTCGCCCGAATTGATCGTGAGCGCCGGTTCGATACTGGCGTCGAGATAGCCCCAATGAACGGTCTCGGGTGTCGCCTTGAGAAGGGTTGTCGGAGCCGCAGTCTTCGCGCTGATATTCATCACAAACTCCCGTTCAGCTGCCGGGGATGATTCCGGGCTTCATGTCGAAGCAGTATTTCGCAATGTCCCCGGCGCGCGTGAACCACACCTGATCCGCATTCTTGTGTTCGACGCAATGCTTGATGGCCTGCCGCAAAGGCCGCAGCCGGAATGGCTGACCGACCAGGAAGCCGTGCAGTGACAGGGAAAACACCAGCGGCTGCTTCTCGGACGCTTCGAGCAGTTCCTCGAACTGATCGACGATCATGTCCGCGAATTCGCGCCCGGAATGATCGCGCAGCCCCAGCGTGCCGGCGTCGTTCAATTCCATTGGATAAGGGACGGACAGAAGCGGCCCGCTGCGCGTCTTCATCCAGATCGGCTGGTCGTCCACCGGCCAATCCAGCAGATAGGTAAAGCCAGCCTCTTTCAGCAGGTCCGGCGTGACCCCGCTCTCCGCGGCACCAGCACCCATCCAGCCGGTCGGACGAACGCCGACATGCTTTTCGATCACCTCGACGCATTCCTGGATCACGCGCCGCTCGTCGTCTTCCCACATGCCGCGCAGAAGCTCGGCATTCGTGCGCCCGTGGCCGAGAACATCATCGCCGCGCTCTTTGATCTTGGCGACGATCTGCGGATATTCGTAGCAGACGGTCGAGTTCAACAGGATCGACGCCGGCAGCTTGAGCTCGTCGAGCATCTCGAACAGGCGCCAGTTGCCGATGCGATTGCCGTAGTCGCGCCATGCCCAGTTGCGGGAGGTCTGCGGGCCGCCGCGGCTGTGCGGGTCCATGCCGAGCCCCGCGCCGAACGCGAAATGCTCGATATTGAGCGCGATGTAGAACGCGAGCCGCTTTTGCCCGGGCCAGCTATACGTCTTCCGCTCGCCGATCGGCGAATAGTCGTAACGCTTGTGGGCCGGCAACCTCAGCATTGATCTTCTCCCGCAATCTAAAGGCGATGGCGGGCGATCCTATGCGTACTCAAGTCACTTGATCAACAAGAAAGTGCTAGAATGCCGGCGGCGTGTTGACGAAAAGGATGCGTGCTTCAGTCGCACCCGGATTGCGGTAACCGTGACCGATTTCGGAACGGAAGCAAAACGTGTCGCCGGCAGACAGACTATAGACCTTGTCACCAACGAACAGCTCGATATCGCCGGCGATCAGATAACCGACCTCCTCCCCCGCATGCGAAATCATGCCGAAGCTGCCGCCACCCGGCGCAACGACATGGATGTTGCTCTGCAGCAGATGCCCGCGCGTATAAGGAATGACGCGCTCCATACGAATGCCGTTCCCGCGCCTGAGAAAATCATCGGTCTCGACAAAAACGCGCTGCCCGGCTCGCGTCACCACAGGATCGTCTTCTTCGGGCGGCGCAAACAGGTCGCCGAGCCCGATTTTCAGCACCGCACATAGCTTTCCAAGCACCTGCAACGACGGCTCGAGCTTGTTGTTCTCGATCTTGGACACAAGACTTTCCGAACAACCGGCCTGGTCGGCAACATCCTTGAGGCGCGCGCCCCTCATCAACCGTGCGTGGCGCAATCGCGTTCCGATCTCGTATCGCGCGAGATCCAGAACATTCGCTTTCTGCGAAGCGGGCGTATCGCTCGTAAGCTTCGGCTCTGCACCTGTCTTGCGCGCGCGAATTGACGCAGTCTTGGGCGCTACCGATCGGGCAGATTTCGATTTTGGTTTTGTTGTCATTGCGCTTTTTTGCCTGGTTAATCTTTGTCGGCGCGCCAGCATACGCCGACCGGAGAGGTCTCTCAATTGACTTTCCCAACACGAAAGTTACTGTTCCTCAGCTGAAGTGAGCCTGGGACTTCGCAAACGTCACCCTCTCAGCAGGAGTTCTCCATGTTAGTGCTTCGCAAATTGCGTCGGATGGTCGGGATTGCCGTTGTCGCTGCCGCCGTAAGCGTCGGCAGCCAGCCGGCGCTGGCCCAGCAAAAAGACGTGCGGATGATGCTCGATTGGGTCATCCAGGCCACTCATGCGCCGTTTTTCGTCGCCCAGCAGAAGGGATACTTCAAGGATAATGGTCTAAACGTTGCCATCGATCCTGGCAAAGGCGCAGGCAACGTTGCGGTCAGCGTCGCCAGCAATGTCTACAATTTCGGCTGGGTCGACCTGCCGACCATGATCAAGTTCAACGCGCAGAACCCTACCTCGCCGCTGGTCGCAGTCTATATCAGCTTCGACGATACCCCGCTGGCGGTGATCACGCTCAAGTCGAAGAATTACCGCAAGCCTGCGGATCTTAATGGCGCCAAGATCGCCGGCGGCCCGGGAACCGCGGTGTACGACACCATCTCGATCCTGCTGAAAGCCGCCAACGCCGAAAACGTGAAGATCAACTGGCTGCCGGTCCAGCCGCAACTGTTCGGCCCGATGGTCGCGCGCGGCGAAGCCGAAGGCACCGCGGGCTTCACCAACTCCAACATTCCCGCCCTGCTCGAGGTTGGGATCAAGATGGAGGACATCTATCCGATCCGTTACGCGGATTTCGGTGCCGACATGTACGGACTCGCCCTGGTCACGACCAAGAAATATGCGGAAGAGAACCCGGAGATCGTCCGCGGGATGGTCAAGGCTTTGAACAAGGGCACCATCGACACCATCAAGGATCCGGCCGCCGCCCTGAAGATCATGAAGGCGCGCGATCCGCTGATGAAGGAAGACATCGAAAAGGTCCGGCTCGAAATCGCGCTTGGGCTGACCAACACGAAATGGGTGCAGGAGAACGGCCTCAGTGTCGTCCAGCCGGCGCGCATGAAGAAAACGATCGACGCCGTGGTCGGCGCCTTCAATCTCTCCAATGCCCCGGCGGCCGAGGAGATCTATACGGAGAAATTCCTGCCGCCGCTCCAGGAGCGCAAGGTTCAATAGGCCGACAGCCAACCGGCTTGACGAATAAGAACGGGCCGATCGCTGCTGCGCGATCGGCCCGTTATGCAATTAAGGGCGGCCTTGGTCCGCCAGGCTATCCTGTACGGAGAGAAGAATGACGCGAGACTACGCCGCCGGAAAGATCGCCGGGCACGAACATTGGGCCAAGAAGGGCGACGTCAATCTTTTCCTCTGGGAAAAACAGGCGGTACCAGGAACAACAGAGCGGGGAACCATCCTGTTCGTGCATGGATCGTCGATGCCGTCGCAGCCGGTCTTCGACCTGCATGTCGCCGGCGTGCCGAATTCCTCCGCCATGGAATATCTCGCGGAGCGCGGCTTCCATACCTGGTGCATGGACATGGAAGGCTACGGCCGCTCTGACAAGAATCGCGGCATCGACGCCACCATCGCCGACGGCGTCGAAGACCTGGCCGCCGGTACAGCCTATATCGAACAGCATCGGAACTCCGGCCCCCTGATGGTTTACGGCATTTCGTCCGGCGCCTTGCGCGCGGCGGCCTTCGCGCAGCTTTACCCCCACCGCGTGCGGAGGCTGGCGCTCGATGCATTCGTGTGGACCGGCGAAGGCAGTCCGACGCTCGAACAGCGCCGCAAGAAGCTGCCGGACTATCTCAAGACCAAGCGCAGGCCGCTGAGCCGCGAATTCATACGGTCGATCTTCGAACGGGATCACCCGGGCACTGCGGACGATCGCGTTATCGAAGCGCACACACAGTACATCCTCGAACTCGACGACTCGATCCCGAACGGAACCTACATCGACATGTGCAACAATCTGCCGCTGGTCGATCCGGCCAGGATCACCTGCCCGACCATTATCATGCGAGGCGAGCATGACGGCATCGCGGCGCTGTCGGACCTTTTGAAGTTTTTCGAGCTTCTGCCGAACCCGGACAAGCAGTTTGCGATCATGCCGGGCATTGCGCATGCCTCGCTGCAGCAGAAAAACTACATGATCGTGCTGCACCTGATCCACAGCTTCTTCACGCAGCCGGAACCGGTTCACAAGACTTAACGCATCCGACGGCCACTAGGCCGCCGACAGGACCGTCCTCCCCGGGCGAGCGATCAACCGGCTTGCTCGGGCGTAGCGGCTCCACGAGCCTTCACGGCTTTCTCGTGGTCCGACGGCGCGGGCTCATAATTCTCATCGGGGCGCAGATCGCGGGAGAGCCAGCGTGCGATCCGCGGCCAGGCAGAGGCCATCGTGTCGGCGCTCATGAACAATCCGAGATGCCCGCAGGGTGCGGTATCTTTCTCGATGCAGCTTTCCGGCGTCGCCGTCAGGCCGGCCGCGGCGAAAAGTTGCCCGGGCGCGACCACCTCGTCATCCTGTGCGCACAACAAGTACATCGGCTTTCGTAAGGCGCGGATATCGGCGACGCGGCCGAGCGCCATGAAACATCCGTCCGCGATCTGGTTTTCCCTGAACACGCGCTCGACGACCTGCATGTAGTAGGTCCCGGGCAAGTCGAGAGTCCATTGATACCAATCGGCAAAACGCCGTTCCAGCGCGTCGAAGTGAGGATCGTCCCGGGAAATCTGCAGGACGTGATGCACATTGGTTGCGTCGGACGACGATCCCCACAAACTCAATGCATGTCGTCCGAGCACGCGGCCATCGCCGAGACGAACCAGGTTCTCGAAAGCGTCAAGAGGAAACTCGTCGACCGCCCTGCTCAATCGCGATTGCGCAGCGCGCACATCCACCGGAGCGCCAACAAGAACAAGCCGGCGCACCTTCTCGGGAAATCTCGCGGCATAGACCAGAGCCATCCATCCGCCCTGGCACAAGCCGATCAGGTCGACGGGCGGTCCAAGCTCGTCGACAGCAACATTGAGATCGGCGAGATAGGTATCGATCGAAAAGTGGCGCATCTCGGCAGTCGCCGACCGCCAATCGGTGACCGCAAGGCGCGTGATCCCGGCCTTCTTCAACGCCTCGACGATGCTATGTCCGGGCGCGAAATCCACGATCGTCGCGCCGTGCAGCGCATACGGCGCGCATATCAGCGTCGGCCGGCCGTCCCTGCCGGTGGAAACATCGCGCAACCGCAGCGTCGGTAACTCCAGCACGACCGCATTCGGCGTCGTCCAGTGCGGCTCGACCGCCGGCGCCTCATTGCGTGCGCCATCGAATAGTCCGGCATACCAGTTCAGGAGCGATGAAGCGGATTGGTTCATGGCGCCGGCGACCCGAAGCGGCCAGACAAAAGGCAGTGCGGCGAGCGGCACCTCCCGCTCCAAGCTCTCGCGCTGCGGCCGGGTGGGCGTTGTGGCACGCTTGTCCGCTGCAGGTGATTGTCCGGAATGCTCGGTCATCGCTTCAATCGCGCATCTCTGCCGGTTCCGTCAGATCGATCATCCTATCGCAAAAAACGCTCCGCGGCAGGCACATAACGATCCACGAGCGACTTCCCCAAACCCGGACCAGTCGGGTTGTTCCCTGCGGTCGATCTCACTGGATCCCGGTGCCAGCCACGATTCTGAAAGCAACGCGTTACAAAGCAAAAAAGCCGGGCGGTAACGCCCGGCTTCGTCTTGGCACACCTGGAAGGAAACCGTGGCTACTGATACTACACAACCTCAATCAGCCAGCATGACCCGCAGCCTCGAGGATGAGGCGGGTGATCTCGTCGGGATGAGAGATCAGTGAGAGGTGGCTCGACTTTAGTTCGATGGTCTTGGCACCCATGCGCTTGGCCATGAACCGCTCAAGATCCGGATTGATCGTGCGATCTTCCGTTGAGACGGCATACCAGCTCGGCTTCGAACGCCAGGCGGCCTGCGTGGTCTTGCCGTCGAGGAGAGCTTTACGGAACGGCTCTTGAACCGCATAGAGCACCCTGGCCTTCGCTTCGGGCAGGTCGCCCGCAAAATCCCGAAGGAAAGCTGTTTCGCTGAGGCGCCCCTCGTCGCCATCGAAAATGATACCTGCGGAGGCCGGCGGCGTCGGATAGGTCTTGGCCAAAGCGGTGTAGTCCTCGCCTGCATCAGGCGCACGAGCCGCGACGTAAACCAGCGCGGAGACGTTGGGATGCACACCTGCCTCCGTGACGATCATCCCGGCAAAGGAATGACCCACCAGGACCGTCGGACCATCCTGACGGGCCAGCACGCGCTGAGCCGACGCGACGGCATCAGGCAGGGTCGTCAAGGGGTTTTGAACAGCGGTGGCGTTGAGACCGGTGGCCTGCAATCTTGCGATCACCTCAGACCAGCATGACCCATCCGCGAAAAGCCCATGCACAAGGACCACGTTCCGCGCCTTCACGGCTGCAGAAGTCGCGGTCATGCCACGGGTGGAGATGAGGGAAGCAGCGGCGCCGGCGACAAGCGCGGCAGAGAACGTACGTCTGTTCATCATCATGGTTTCGTTTCCTTCATGATCGATTGGCTTTGTCACGGATCCCTTCTTCGCCAGGCAACCGAATGCCGGACACGGCCTTCAGGCGAGGCTTCTGCGATAGGCCGTGGGCGTCGTACCGGTTGTTTTTCGGAAGGTTGCGGTGAAGGAACTGGTCTCGCTGAAGCCCAGGGACAGCCCGATCTGGGTGACCGATTGCGTCGCTTCCGCGAGCAGCGCCTTTGCGCGCTCGATCCGGCGGCCGGTATGATAGCGATGCGGTGGTAGCCCGAACGATTCCTTGAACGCGCGGCAGAAATAGTAAGGGCTCAGCCGCGCGAGTTCGGCGAGCTTGGCCAGAGGGATCGATTCGTCGAGATGGTCTTCGATGTACGACGCGACTGCACGTTGCTGCCAACCAGCAAGACCGCCGCGCGCCTGCGTTTTCTTGTTGCTGGTGCGGTCGAGATTAATAAGCTCCTGTACGAGTACCGAGCCCAAAGCCTCCAGATATTGCACATCATGCTCCAGACCGGATTCGATTGCCGAAGCCAGCTTGAACGCTGTATCGCGCAGCGCGGCATTTTCGAACAACAGCTTCGGCGAAATCGACGTAACGCCAGTCCCGTCAGGACGAGTCGGCACAATTTCAGGATCGATGTAGAAATAGATTACTCGCGGCAGAACTCTCGGATCGTGCCATTCGCGATACTCGTGACCAGCAGGCACAAAGGTGAGCTTGTGCCGCAGATCGCGGAGCGTCGATCGTAACAGACCATCGACCACGCTCTCGCCGTCGCTGCGCGCGCCCTGTTCATAAATCACCAGGAGGTGAGACTGCGCGCGAAACCTGACTTCGACCTTTTCCCGCCGGGTAACCTGGACGATCTCCGCTCGCATACCCGTCCACGCGGCGGCGCGGCGTCTGGCGATTTCCGCGGGAGCGATCTGAACGCTCGCCACCGGACGAGCCTGCTCAAGGTCGCGCAAAGCCGGAATGTGCTGGCGCGCGCATCCAATCGGCTTTTTTTCCATGCCGATCGTCGCCGGATATAGGTTCGCGAAGCTGGCATGGTGACTCGTGCTCTTTGCGGCAGTGGATGTAGTCAACATTGGCTTTCACCTTTCACGTTCGAAGCGGTTGTCCCGGCGGGGGTCTCGACTTCGATCATTAGGTTAGGCAGCCAATTGGCTTTGCGATGCTTTACGAAGGTTGGCGCAAGCCCATGTCTTGGTGGGATGCCCTCATACTGAGGTATGATGCCCACAATCGCTCATGCGAGCAGGCACACCTCCGTTGGAGAGGGCAAAGCAGCACGGGCGACGCGATGGCGATCAATTGTGGTCCGGGTACCTACCGCCCTGCATCGCGCGCTCCAGGCACGCGATCAGTTCGTGGCTGGCAAATGGCTTGCTGAGGAACCCGACCGCTCCGGCTTTCAGCGCGCGGTCTTGAGTCGCCTGATCGTGAAAGGCGGTGATGAAGATAAAGGGCACGAGCCGCCCTTCGGACGCGAGCCTGCGCTGCAGTTCCATGCCGCTGAGGCCAGGCATATTTACGTCGCTGATCACACAAGACCATTCGGACCCCGAACAAGCCTGCAGAAACTCCTCGGCGGACGCGAACGCCTGGGCCTCAAAGCCCAGCGCCCGTACCAGGTGCCGGGTCGCGACACGTACGGCTTCATCATCGTCAACAATAGCAATCATATGAGCCTTCGAGGCCGCGCGGAATCTTCATGCGGTCGGGGTTGCGCGACCCGCCATCACATCTCAGTGGAAATAGGCTTCGCCGGACCAGAACGGAATCATACCTACCGGTTAGATTGCCGAACGTTTTCTACGAATTCTCGCGGACGCCCAGCGTCTCGGCCATCCGCACGAGGTCGGCCAAAGACCTCGCCCCCATCTTGCGCATGGCCTGGCCGCGGTGGATCTTGACGGTGATTTCGGACACGCCGAGTTTTCCGGCCACTTGCTTGTTCATCAGACCGGCCGTGACGTGAGCCATCACTTCGCGTTCCCGCGGCGTCAATGTTTCGAACCGCTGCTTGACGTCAGAAGCAGCAGTCTCGTTCTCGCGCCGCATCCGATCGCGCTCAAGCGCAGCCGTCACCGCGTCCAGCATGTCCTGGTCGCGGAAGGGCTTGCTCAGAAAATCGACCGCACCGGCCTTCATCGCCCTCACCGTCATCGGAATATCGCCATGCCCCGTGATGAAGATGACCGGAATATGGATGTTCGCTTTTGCCAGTTCGCCCTGGAAGTCGAGACCGCTGAGACCGGGGAGCCGGACATCCAGCACGAGGCAGCACGCTGCGTCGGGCCGTTCGGCGCGCCAAAGGTCGGCCGCCGTCGCGAACGTCAGCACTTGCAGACCGACCGAGCGAAAAAGGCCGGAAAGGGCCTCGCGCATCATGTCATCGTCATCGACAACAAGGACCGTCGGCTGATTCTTGGGTGCGGCTTTCTGGGGCATGCGATCGGCCATGGCTCGACGTCAAATCCGATTGCGCCGGTATTCGGGCGCGTTGGCCACATCCCCGACCGAACCGCGATATCTCATCGGCATGGCTCACCCAAAATCGAACGTTCCGAACGCCTCATCATGCGGCAAATACGTGCTCAATCCAACAATCGTGTCCGCATCCCTGCTCCGCCGCAGCAACAAGCAGGCCGGCCGCATGCTTGACCGTGGCGCCGGTCGTCATGCGGGCGCAGCGGCTTCGGCCGCCGGCAGCGTAAACCGGAAGGTCGTCCCCGGACCGCCGTTGCGCGACACCCAGATGCGGCCGCCATGCGATTCGATGATAGAGCGGCTGATCGACAATCCCATGCCCATGCCGTCGGCCCGCTTGGTGAAGAATGCCTGGAACAGCCTCGGCTCGTCTTCCTGCGCCACGCCTATGCCGTTGTCCTCGACACTGACCATAACGCTCTCATCGTGACGCATCGACGTGACCGTTAATTCCCGAGGCCGGTCATCAATCCCGGAAAGAGCCTGAACTCCATTCATCAGCAAATTCATAATGACCTGCTGTAACTGGACACGATCGCCGACCGTCATGAGCGGTGACTTCGCATCGACTTGCAACGACACGCGATGGGCCAACATCTCACGCTGCAACAAGGCAACGACCTCGGCGACCACGTCTCCGATATCGAGCGGGGATCGCTCGGAGGTTTCGCGGCGGGACAAGTTGCGCAACCGCGCGATCACTTCGCTCGCGCGACGCGCGGCCTGGATCATGCGCGTGACGCCGTCCCGTGTTTCTTTCAGATCCGGCGGATCGCGGTCCATCCATCGCAGACACACCTCGCCATTGGTCACAATCGCCGCCAGCGGCTGATTCACCTCGTGCGCGATTGAGGCAACCAGCTCCCCGAGCGTGGTGACCCGGGAAACATGCGCAAGCTGCACCTGAGCCTGACGCAGGTTTTCCTGAGCGCTGTTGCGCTCTGTCACGTCGGTATTGGTCTCAAGCACGGACGCCGGCTGGCCGCGGTCATCACATTGCAGGGCCCAGCGGCTGGCGACAACCACCTGCCTGTCATCCCGCGCGGTGTGAACGATGTCGCCCTCCCACCGGCCGCTCTCGAGCAACTCTGCTTCGATGGCCGTGCGCGGTCCGGGAAAGACCGTCTGCAGCAAATCATGCGACGACCGGCCGAGCGCCTCGTCCTTTCGCCAGCCATAGAGCTGTTCGGCGCCCCGGTTCCAGTATGCGATCTTTCCGTCCATGTCGCGCACCATGACGGCATCATGGGTGAGATCGAGAAGCTCTGCCTGTTCGCGCAGCCGCATTGTTGTCGCCTGGTTAGACAGGGCGAGAATGGTTGTGATGACGATGGCCGAGAGGCTGACAAGGCAACGCAGGAAAGCCGCATCCGCCTTGAACCCGTGCGAGACCACGAAGGCGGCGACGGTGAGCACCATGCAGACGCCTGACACCAGCAATAGACCGCGGCGCTCGAACAGGTTGGCCGCCATCAATACCACGACGACGTAAAGTACGGCGATCGCGATATCGAGTGGTGTGAAGGTATCGACGAGAAAGATACAGAGCGCGAACAACACCGTAGCGACTGAAAGCCAGCGCGATCTCACAAGCCGTACGGAGGCCGGACCATTCATTGACGTGCTTTCCCTTGAAGGACCGGCGATTGTTGCGTCCCAAGACTGCCACCGTGACCACGTGCGGCCGCATTCGCTTCAACTGCCGGAAGATCAATCTCATCCAGGTTTTCAATCACAGGTCTTCGCTGGCCAGAACGTCGAAATCAAACAGGTCGGCGACTAGCTTGGACCCGCACCTTCATGGACCATGCTTGGATGGCGCGCCGGAAGGGATTCGAACCCCTGACCCCCAGATTCGAAGTTTGAATT
>CAZXJZ010000063.1:0-21621 GCA_964641065.1 uncultured Hyphomicrobiales bacterium
CGGCCGAGCGTGTGTAGATGTACTGCGCGATCGGCGACGAGCCGACGAAGCCAACCGCCTTGATGTCGGAATCGTCCAGGATAGCGTCGACGGAATCCTTGTCTCCATTGACCACGTTAAACACGCCGGCCGGCAGGCCAGCCTCAAGGAATAGCTCGGCAAGCCGTAGCGGCACTGACGGGTCCCGCTCTGACGGCTTGAGAATGAAGGCGTTGCCACACGCGAGCGCCGGGGCACATTTCCACAGCGGGATCATGGCAGGAAAGTTGAAGGGTGTGATACCGGCGACAACGCCAAGCGGCTGCCGCATGGAGTAGACATCGATGCCGGTCCCGGCCGACTCGGTGTACTCGCCTTTCAGCAGATGCGGAATGCCGATGGCAAATTCCACGACCTCGAGCCCGCGCTGGATGTCGCCCTTGGCATCAGGAATGGTCTTGCCATGCTCGCTGGCCAGGATCTCAGCAAGGGCCTGATAGTCACGCTGGACAAGCTCAAGGAATTTTATCAGCACGCGCGCTCGGCGCTGCGGGTTCTGCGCGGCCCAGCCGACCTGAGCTGCTTTGGCGTTCGCGACTGCTGCGCGCACCTCCTCCGCGTTGGCCAACGCGACGCGCGCTTGGACCTCCCCAATCGAAGGATTAAAGACATCAGCGTAGCGCTTGCTGCCGCCAGCGACGTGCCGTCCGTCTATAAAATGCCCGATCTCACGCATCCCAAGTGTTCCCTCTATGATCCCCCGAACTGCTTCGAAAGCGGCAGTCGGTTTCTCCGACCCAATGCTGGAGTAGTCTTCGGCAGGCGACGATGGGCCTCTGGTGACTGAGATTGTGCAGGTGCGCCCGGCGGGGTGGCTCGGTTAGGCGCTGATCTCGCTGTCCGGCGCTCACGATCGCCGACGGACGTCGGCGCGCCGCTAGCTTTTTTTTCGATCTCGGTGCACCTATCATGCACACAACGCCAACTCACTTTAGTATTTCAACAGGTCGCGCCAATTCTGCAAACCGCCTAGCTGTCTGCCGGCATTCTCAACACCGGCTTTATGCATAGTCCTTCTGACAATTCCTTTGCTGCGCGGTTAATTTCAGAAAAGTCATAGAAGGTGACGAGCTTTTCGAGCGGAAACTTTCCGTCGACAACGAAATCCACCAGCTTTGGAATGAAATTCTTTGCGTCGCTATCTCCTTGCATGACACCACGAATAACCCGGCCCTCTTGCAAAAATTTCATGTCAAACGACACTTCAGTGCCACCTCGGGCACTCCCTAAAAGCACGCAGGTACCCGCGGGCATCAAAGAATCGATAGCTTGACGAAAGACCGACGGAATTGCCGATGTCTCGAGTGTAAAGCGCGCCCCTGTACCGGTTATCCGACGAATCTCCGCAACGACCTCTTGGAAGATTCTGGGATTGATCGTGTGGGTCGCGCCCAGCTCCTTCGCAAGTTTTAGACGTTCGTCAAACAAATCAACTGCGATAATCGGATCACAACCGGCAATTTTCGCAGCCATTAGCCCAGACAGGCCTACCGCACCGATACCAAAGATCGCGATGCCGTCACCTGCACTCGGTTTCATCACGTTCAGAACGGCTCCAGCACCAGTCTGGCCGCTGCAAGCCAGCGGGCCCAGCAGCTCTAGTGGTGCATCGTTTCGAACCTTGACGGCATACCGCTCCTGCGTAATCGCGTACGTTCCAAACGACGATTGCTGAAAAAACGCACTAAACACTGGCTCTTTCTCTCGTCGGAGAAGCGTGGAGCCGTCGGCACGTGTACCATTCATCTTCAAATCGAATGCATGAACACAATACGTTCGGAGGCCGCTTGAGCAATTTGGGCAAGCCCCGCACCATGGATAGGTCATCACGACATGATCGCCGGGCACGAAGGTGGTGACGTTGTTCCCAACGGCATGAACAATGCCAGATCCTTCGTGTCCAAACACGCTTGGATACGGAGTTGAGTAGTATCCATCCCGGCCGTGCAAATCAGTCTGGCACATTCCGCTTGCGACGACGCGAACAACAATCTCGTCAGAACGCGGGTCACACAGATTTAAGGTCTCAATTTGAAAAGGGCCCGATCTTTCGTAGACAACTGCAGCTGCAATTTTCATATCGGATCGGGCCCCTTTTAATCTACTTCGTGAAAGGAGATTCGACTTCTCCGTCTTTGTATTCGAGCGGAAAAAGTACTACTTGTTTTCCCGGCTTCACGAACTGCTCCAGGTTCGATCCTTGGATATTACGAAACTGGACCATCAGAAGTCTGGGCGCCGCCCATTCACCATGTTTATCGAATTTGATATCTCCAACAATCGTCGGGAAGCTCGTCTTATGAATATACTCGGCGAGCTTTTCGTCGTTGAGAGAGCCAGTAGCGCTCACCGCCTGCTCGAGAACCTGCATTGCGGCGTAAGCAAAGGGAGGTTGGTAGAATCCGAGCGGATCGGCCCCTTCCGCAGGAGCTCGTGATTGGTACTTCTTCAGAAAAGACTCGATTCCAGGAAAGTTGAGTTTTTCGCTCGGAACGAAAAGGTGGTAATTTACGACGCGGTCCAACTTGTTCGATAACTGCTGCATGAATGTTGCGTATTGCATGCCAACCATGCCGCCGCCAAAAAGCTGTGTCTTTAGTCCAATTTCGCTAGCAGCTCGAACCAGACCTACCGAGTCGATGGGATAGGACGCGACGAAAACCAAGTCGGGACTTCGCGCCTGAATCGCTCGGACGATCGGACTGAAGTCCATGGTGTTCGGCGGATACGTTCGGTCATATACGATCTCAAATCCGTTTTGTTTGATGACCTCGCGTGCGCCAGCGAGCACATTGTTCGAAAACTCCGCATCCGCGCCGACAAGAGCAACCGTTTTTGGTCGCGGCGTTATGGTCTTTGCAACCTGAAAGTATGCGTGAGCAATGTTACTTACATTCGCTCCCCAAGACGCTGTTTGAAAGAACCTCGGATACTTGAATTGCTCATTGCTTCCGAGGGCTACCAAAACCATCACGAGCTTTTTCCGCTCCATGATCTGCGGCATCGCCGCGACAATGAGGTTTGTCGCGTGCCCCATCAGCAAATCGACTTTATCTACGTCTATAAGCTTGGCATAGATTCCAGGTACTGAAGACGCGTTGGTCTGATCGTCGTAAAACACAAGCTCCACAGGGCGCCCGAGCAGACCACCTTTTGCATTAATCTCTTGCGCCCAAATCTGCTTCGCGAGGAGATTAGCTTTTCCGGAGGAGGCCAGCGCGCCCGTCAAGGAAACACTAAATCCGATCTTAATCGCATCTGCTGCGATGCAATTGCCTGCGGAAACTAGCATAAGCCCAAAGGCTAAGAGATGCTTCCGGACGAAGCGAAGCGAACATCCTGTAAATCCGATCATCATAGTCCTCCCACGTTTCATTTTTGGAACAGTGACACTTGTAATGCTCGGGCTGGCCGCACTCTGCCGGGCAGCTTGACCCTCGCTGATTGTCGTTGTCGTCGAACTGAAGCCCATTCGCCGAAGCTCGGCTAATTGAGCCGCGTGTGGCTTGCCGTGCCTTGATACCAATCGAACGGTTTGTCGGAGGTCGCGACCATCACACTCTTCACGTTGAAATGGTCGTCAAAACTCTCCGTTCCGAATTCTCTGCCGATTCCGCTGTCGTCAACGCCACCCCAGGGTGACGCCGGGTCGAGACGATGATGATCGTTGATCCAGACTATTCCCGCCTTGACGTTTGAAGCGACGCGATGAGCGCGTGCAACGTCACGCGTTCGAATAGCAGCAGCCAGCCCGAACGGGGAATCATTTGCTAGTCGCAGCGCATCTTCCTCGTCTTTGAACGGAGTGACGGATGTAAAAGGGCCGAACACCTCCTGTTGGAAAATGCGCATGCTGGAGCGGACGTCGGCAAAAACGGTAGGCTCAACGAAAAACCCGTCCTCGTGCCCCGGGACGCGGGCCGCATTGCCTCCAGCCACGAGTTTCGCGCCGTCATCATGACCAAACCGAACATACGATAGAACACGATCGCGCTGACGCGCCGAAATTACCGGACCGAGCTGCGTGTTCGGGTCAAATGGATCCCCCATGCGAATTGCCTTCGCCTTCGCCTGCAGCTTCTCGACGAACTCATCATAAATAGACGCCTGAACTATATGGCGCGAAGCGCATACGCAGGTTTGTCCCGCACCTATGAATGCGCCGAAGGCTGCGTAGTTAACGGCTTGGTCAACGTCAAAGTCGTCGAACACTAAGACCGGCGTTTTTCCACCGAGCTCCATGGTTTGATGAGCGAAGACCTTTGCCGCAGCGCTACCGGCGATACGCCCCGCTTCGGTGCCCCCGGTCAATACCAGCTTATTGATATCGGCGTGCTCTGAGAGCATCTTTCCGGCACTCTGGCCGAGCCCCAAGACCACGTTGAATACGCCTGGTGGCAAACCGGCTTCCGAAAAAATCTGCGCCAGTCTTAACGTGGTCAGCGGTGTGTACTCGGACGGCTTCACCACAGTCACGCAGCCGGTCGCAAGCACTGCGGCCAACGACTTACACATGATCATCAAAGGGTGGTTGAAAGGCGTGCAGTTTGCGACGATACCGATAGGTGTACGGAGCGTGTAGTTTAGATAAGAGCCCTCAACCGGGATTACTGAATCGCGACGCGCCATTGCGAGCCCGGAAAAATAACGAAAAAAATCCGGCAACCTCGCTAATTGCGCACGAGTCTCGTTGACAGGCCGCCCATTGTTGAGCGTCTCGAGGCGATACAACGAATCCAAGTTTGCCTCAAACGCATCTGCGAGACGGTTGATCAACCGCGACCGCGATCGAATATCCATTCCGCCCCACTCGCGCCCCTCGAACGCAGAACGCGCGCTCTTCATGGCGCGATCAATATCCTCTGCGGTCGAATTTGGAATGCGGGCGATAACGTCCCCCGTGGCCGGATTGCGAACATCCAGCATTTCACCGCTTCCGGCCTCGACTTCACGACCATGAACGAAATTGCCGTGGACTTCGACGTTGGTGATGGAGGGTTTGATTTGATCATTCATCTGACATTACCCCTCAACAACTACTGCATTGCGCGCCAACGCTGGCAGCACCCGCTTTTCAGTTTTCAAAATGTGCGCCTTGATGATGCGAACAGCTCCCCGCGCGTCACGGCGCTGCATCGCGTCAATAAGGTCGACGTGCTCTCCAACCAGCTGCAGATAGTCTCGCTTGACGTTCGCGATGCTTACGCGAACCAAGCGGTCGGCCTGCTCGATCAGGTCCATCGCCGCTGCCGCCATACGGCGATTACCCGAGGACCGCGCAAGGGCCGAATGGAATGCTCGGTTGTATTCAATGAATGCATCGCCCGACCCATGAAACTCGCGGAATTCATTGAGGGAGCGCAATACGCTTTCGGGCGCATGTTCGACCGCCTCCGAAACACATGCAGGCTCCAGCGCAAGGCGAAAGCGAAGCAAATCTCGCGCATCAGAAATTGAAATCTGATTCACGCGGTATCCCTGACGAGGCTGAACCGTCACCAAATAATCGCGCTCAAGCCTTGCCAACGCCTCCCGAACAGGTTGGCGGCTAACGGAATATCGTTCCGCTAATTCTATCTCACGAATATCATTACCCGGCGCCAGCTTACATGTCAGTATGTCAGACCTTAGCTTTTCATAGATATCATCGCGCAATAACATAACATATCCTGTCTTTTTACGGATATTTCGCCATTTGTAATATATCACAATAGTATATTACTATTGTCAACGATATTTCTTTGGCATATAGATTTGACGCGAGCTGCACCCGAAATGACGGCGCACCGCTAGGGCAGAAAACATCCATGGACAGGCGGCTCGCAAATCAGACCGTCAACGCGACCGAATTTGGCGAGGGTCCGCCTCTCGTCCTGTTTCACTCCCTACTCGCAGACCGAACGAGCTTCGATGAGATCGCTCCCGTACTGTCCAGATCCTTTCGGGTCGTCATTCCCGAGCTTCCGGGATTCGGGCGGTCGCAGTCCGTACACGGCGGGCTCATCGCCGTGGCGGACAGAATGGCCGAAGCGGTAAAGGATTCCGCGGGAAGCGAGAACGCTATCGTGCTCGGGAACGGGTATGGTGGCTTTGTGGCGCTTCAAATGGCCATTCGGTTTCCGACGCTCGCGAGCCGGCTTGTTCTCGCCAATTGCGGCGCAGCTTTCTCCGAGCCTGGCCGCGAGGCGTTTAGGAAAATGGCGCAGGCCGCGGCCTCGCACGGCTTGCCGTCAGTCACTGATGGCGCAATGCGGAGATTGTTCGCTCCGGAATTTCAGAACAGCAATCCCGATCTGATGCGCAATCGACGCGAAGCGTTTCTTCGCACCGACCAAACCGTGTTCCAAGCTGCTTGCAAGGCCTTAGCAGAACTCGACCTCCGTCCGGACTTAGAGAGAGTGGTTGCGCCAGTGTTGGTGTTGGTCGGCGACCATGACGAAGCGACGCCACCGCCGATGTCTTATGAACTCGCTGCCGGATTGCCCAACGCACGTCTCGTCGTTCTTGAGGGTTGCGCCCACGTTCCACAGCTTCAGAAGCCAACGGCATTTCTGGAGTCGATCAATGGCTTTCTCGACAATGCCTGATCAAACGCGATTCAACATTCATCACTGAGTTCGTAACCGACCGTTCCGGGAGTTTTGTAGTGCGCACCCTAATTCGAACACTTCAGTGCACGCGCCTTTATACAACGGCGACGCCATGAGTTTCCCGTTCGAGCTGTTCGCCAATGCGCTGGTAGCAGGCGTCCTACTTGGAGGACTCTATGCGGGCATGACCGTTGGAATTTCCATCTCATTTGGAATTCTTAACATCGTCAATATCGCTCAACCCGCATTTATTATAGTCGGCGCTTACATCGCATATATCGCCAACCAGCAACTAGGATGGGATCCACTACTCATCAGCATCGCTGCATTGCCAGCATTCTATTTGATGGGCTCGCTGATCTACCAGGTTTATTACGTATCCTTCGAAAAGAGAGGGAGCGATAGCCTTCGCGGGCTCGCATTCTTTTTCGGGCTCCTTTTCGTCACTGAAGTTCTTCTTATTTTGGTTTTCGGTGTTGACTTCAGATTCGTTCAGACGAGCTACATCGATCATACGATCCATTTCTCTTCTTTTGACATCCCGCTTCGAATGCTAATCTCGTTTACCGTATCGATATTGATGCTTTTTTCGTTGCAATTATTTCTCAGGAGAACTTTCAACGGGCGGGCGATCATGGCAGTCGCTCAAGACCAAGATGCGCTGGCCTTGATGGGAGCCGATCCCGTTCGAATAAAACGGATCGCATTCGCTATTTCGATCGCCACGGCGGCTATCACCGGCGCTTTGCTAATCATTGTTCAGCCAGTCGAGCCCTCAATCGGCCGCGAGTATATTGGTCGTATCTTTGCCATTTGCGTGCTCGGCGGCATGGGAAGCCTGCCGGGAACATTGATCGCAGCAATCATCCTAGGCGTGGCTGACAGCATGACCGCCACATTCTACGGTCCTTCGTGGTCTCCCGCGATCGCCTTTGGCTTCTTGCTAGTGACGCTGGCATTTAGGCCATCAGGCATTTTAGGGAGATAGGTATGAAGAATTGGCAATTCTGCCTCGTTGCGATGTCTGCGGCACTCCTGACCTTCGCAGCCGGGATATTGTTCGCGAATCAATACGTCTTCTTTGCTGGCTATGTCGTCTTACAATTCGTAGTCCTCGCAACAGCCTGGAATATTCTTGGGGGCTACTGCGGATATGTGAATTTCGGATCCGCTGCCTTCTTCGCAATAGGCGCCTACACAACGGTTGCCTTCTCGAAGTTACCTGCGTTCGCCAACGCTCGCCTTCCCATTGAATTGGCTACACTCATTAACACGTTCTTTCCGCCATCGTTGCCGGCCACCATAGCAGCTGCGGGACTCTTCGCCGGCGCTGCGGGATTTGCAATGGGTTATCTCACTCTACGCTTACGCGGCACATTCTTCTCAATTGCTACCCTTGCGCTATCGGTCGTGTTGATGACGATAATCACAAACTGGGATTTTGTCGGAGGATCACGCGGAGCTTATGTCATCCGCCCGCCAACTTTAGAATTGCTGGGGATTAGTTACATCGAGTATCTGTTTCTTACGATGGCAGCATTGGCCGTCATGGCCCTTACAATCGCCCGCGGCATCGAGCGCTCACGACTAGGCTTTGGATTTGCGGCCATACGAGATGATGAAGGGGCAGCAGAAGCTGCGGGCGTACCTACACTCCGGCTAAAGCTGATTGCTACAACACTGAGCGGCGCCCTCATGGGAATGGCAGGCGCGCCCTTTCCTTACTACGTCGGGTACATCGAGCCGGCCTCGGTATTCAGTCTTTCATATGCTGTCAACGCAATCGCCATGCCAATGATTGGCGGCACGACAAGTTGGATCGGGCCTCTATTGGGAGCCATCCTTCTGGGAACCCTTCAGCAAGTCGCAACCGTCACAATATCTTCAGCGGTTAGTCTGCTGATCGTCGGTATTTTGCTGACGGTTTGCGTAATCATTGCGCCGAATGGAATAGTTGGCCTGTTGCAAACTTGGTCACGAGAGAGGCATCCCAAAGAAAAGAAACGCTCCAATGACGTACTGCAGACAAAGATGGGAGCGGAAGTGTCGTGACAATGACAAACGCAGGCCCACTTCTGAGCGTCAGTAACGTCAGGAAAACTTTTGGAGGCTTTGTCGCGTTAGATTCCATTAGTTTTGAAGTCCCAAGCGGGCAACGATTGGGGCTAATTGGACCAAACGGCTCGGGTAAGAGCACCCTCGTCGGTTGTTTAACAGGCCGGCTCCGCTACAACCAAGGATCTGTAAGGCTCTCAGGCGAGGTAGTCGACGGACTGAAGGCGCATCAGCGCTGTCACCTCGGCATAACGAGTAGCTTTCAGCTCCCTCGCCCATTCCATAGCCTTTCAGTAGCTGACAACTTGCGTGTGCCTTTGTTGTACATGGGCAAAGCACGATTTCAGAAGACAACTAGCCTCCTCCAATTGCAGGAGCGGTGCCACGAGTTGCTCTGTATGGTTTCTTTGGAACATCTATCGGCGAAGTATCCGCGTGATCTGACTCAAGTTGAGATGCGAAAACTGGAGTTGGCACGGGCCATGGCATCGGAGCCCAAGCTTCTGATTGCAGACGAGGCAATGGCAGGGCTTTCAGAGTCCGAGACAAGAGACATCGTAGATCTGCTGATACGGCTCAACGAGACGGGCGTTACTGTGATCCTCATTGAACATATCATGACGGCCGTCCTTAGGTTTTCACAGCGGCTGCTCGTGCTTGTAAGCGGGAAGACAATCGCTGATGGAAGCCCGCATGACGTAATCCGTCACCCCGAGGTTGAGAGGGCATACCTTGGCCAATAATTTGACAATAAAAGATGTTCACGCGGGCTACGGATCGGTTCGAATACTTGAAGACGTCTCAATGGATATCGGATCCGGAAAGACAGTTGTTTTGCTAGGGACTAACGGAAACGGCAAAAGCACACTGATCAAGTGCATCATGGGACTTTGCCCGCCCACACAAGGAACTATCGAAGCTACAATCGAAGACGTTCAACACAACCTTATCGGAAAGACCACACAGGAGATCGTAGACCTCGGAATTGCCCTGGTTCCCGAAGGCAGGCGCTTATTTCCTGTTTTGACCGTCGAGGAAAACCTACTCCTTGGAGCTTTCCGCACGAAAGCGCGCGCGCAGCTGCGAGACAATCTCGATTTTTGCTATTCTACGTTCCCTCGACTTGCCGAGCGCAAGAAGCAACTCGCCGGCTCAATGAGCGGCGGCGAGCAACAAATGCTGGCGCTCGCTCGCGCTCTAATGTCATCTCCAAAGATCTTGCTCATCGACGAGCCATCAGTCGGATTGTCACCTCTATTGGTTAGCCGGACAATCGAAACTATTGCTGAGCTGAAATCCGAATATCAGCTGACTGTTTTGATGGCAGAGCAAAACTTCAGCCAAGCAGCCCGAATCGCGGATAGCGGGTACGTCATCGTTCACGGACGAATCGCATTCGAGGGCCGATCGGCAGATGAGCTCAATAACAACGATCTAATAAGAAAGTTGTATCTAGGAGTTTAACTGGTTCGGACGAAGCAACGATGATTGGCTGAGAAGCTTAGCGACGATCATTGCAAGCGATAGTCCGAGTTGCACAGGTCACTTGCCGCTGAGCTGCGCCGGAGTAGGGGCCGTCGAGACGTCGGAGATTCTAATGACAACTGTTGTGAGATTTCACGAACTCGGTGGCCCGGACGTCCTGCGTTTGGAGGATCTCGAAGTGCCTCCACCGGGCCCGACGGAGGTCAAGATCAGGGTCGAGGCAATCGGCCTCAATCGGGCAGAACTCGCTTTTCGGACCGGCCGTTATCTGGAGCGTCCCAAACTACCTTCACGACTCGGCTACGAAGCTGCCGGCACAATCATCGGCATCGGCAACACAGTACAGGGCTTCGCTCTCGGCCAGCGCGTCGGGGTCATTCCGGCGTTCTCAATGACTGAGTACGGAACCTATGGGGAAGAGATCCTTATTCCGGCAGCGGCCGTCGTGCCCTGCCCGAAAGACGTCAGCAGCACAATTTTCGCGGCAGCTTGGATGCAGTACATCACCGCATACGGCGGGTTGGTGGAAATCGGTTCGCTTAAGTCGGGGGAGCACGTGCTCATCACGGCTGCTTCGAGCAGTGTGGGCCTCGCGTCCATCCAGGTCGCGTTAGCCGCAGGCGCCGTGCCGATAGCCACGACGCGCACCGGCGCCAAGCGGGAAGCTTTGCTTCGTGCCGGCGCCAGATGCGTGATCGCCACCCAGGAACAGGATCTGGCTACGGAAGTGCGTAAGATAACCGGCGGCCGCGGTGCGCGCTTGGTGTTTGACCCGGTGGCCGGGCCGTTTGTCGAGACGCTTGCCAAAGCGACAGCGCCCGGCGGAACAATCCTCATCTATGGGGGACTGAGTGCGCAGTCCACACCCTTTCCCGGTGGCCTCGCGATGGTACGAGGGCTCACAATGCGCGGCTACACCCTATTTGAAATTACCCGTGATCCGCAGCGCCTGTCCAACGCCAAAGACTTCGTCCTAACTGCATTAGCTTCTGGAACATTTCTCCCGGTCATTGATCGAACCTTCCTCCTCAAGGATATCGCCGACGCGCATCGCTATATGGAGGTTGGCGAACACGTTGGAAAAATTATCGTTACGGTGTAGCGGCAATGGAAAGATATGGGCGATGTTTATGGAAATGCGGACTACTCAAGACCGGACCAACGCGATCCACAACGCCAAGCGCTCATCCATTCGATCGTCCAGGCGCATCACTGGGTGGAGTTGTTTGCATCAAGCGAAGTCGAAGACATCGACGAACTGGCCAAGCGCGAGGGAATGCACCCCAAGATACTCCGCAACCGCCTGCGCCTGGCGTTCCTTGCGCCGGGTGTTGTTTCTGAGTTGATCAGCAGTTCGAATTTCAACATCGAGTTAGAATGCTCTAATGGTTGTATTCCTTTGGAGTGGAAGAGCCAGCGACATTTTCTCAACCGACGTCTTTGAAATCCACACAGAGTAATTCTACATTAGTTTCACGCTCAGAGGGCCACTGCCGCCAAGAACATGATTCCGCCCTCGACGCGCTGACGGATGCTCTGCAGCTTCGCGAAACCGTGCTTTCCAGCCGCGCCATGCGTGGCTTCATTAAACACGTGGAAGAGCTGAAGAATGTCTTCGATGTCTTTTTCGACGAAGCCCAGCATTTCAGGCGTATCCGCGCCCTTCTTCTTCAGGAGATAGCGAATTTTGGCGCGGCGTGATGGACCCGTCTTGTTGGGTGTGAGCTCGCAATTCGGATCCGCTTCGAGGACATCATCGTTGTCCGCCCATTTGTCCAAAATCTCCGTGAAAATTTCCCGCACGCTCGTGCAAAAGTGTCGGCCGGCATCGGGATTTCCCGGGTTGAGCGAAAACAACGCACCACGCCAACGGTCGCACAGGTCCTGCGAGAACCCGGACAGGTACTCCAATATTCCCGTATCCGGTACTTCTTCAGGAAGAGGCGGTCCTTCGGCAAGCAGTGTTTCCGCCAGGGCCGCGCTATTGCTCGCTTCGCGCTCTGATAGTGCCAGCAAGTCGCCGTAGGCCGCGGTATCGACCGTGCGCTCAACACGAGCAAACCTATCGCTCAAATCCAGGGCGGAATTCCGCACCTCAACATAGCGCGGTCCGGATAGCGACCGCAGAGCTGAAAGCCTGCGCTGTCGATCACGCTCGAGTTGCGAATTATGAGCTCTGACGGCTTGATTATACTTCGTGACTGCCGCTTGCGTGTTTCGATTGTTCTCTCTGACACGCCGGTTGTAGTCGTCGACCGCACGTTTGTTGTGCTGGTTTACCCGGTCGACTTCCCGGTTGTAATCACGACCGAACTTTTCTGCCGCAGCTTTGTTGGCGCGGTTTACACGATCAACTTCCTGGTTATGGCGCCGAACCGCTTGGTTATATTGGTTCTGCTGCTGACGAACCCAGGCGTTGTACTGTGAGGGCGTCATCCGGCGGACCACGTAAATTCTCCTCTGAATCCGACTCGACCGCATAGAAGGGAATCGTTTGATTCTATTTTAATTTGTCGTTCACAAAAGTGCTTCGATCCCTCGCGAAGAGCAATAAGGTGCTGCTCGCCGGAAGCAGTCAGTTCCGCATCCCCACGTTGAGGCGCTATGCTGATGTCCTGCGGCCGCCCTTTTAGCCGGCCCCGCAGCGGCAGTCGGTCCGCGTATTGACGCTCCTGCGGCCGCAATGTTGCGAATTGTTCGGCCCTCAGCCGAGCTGCGGCTTCAGGCCGTCAAGGCCGAGCCTCGCCAGCTTCGCGCGGAAAACGCGGAGCCGTGCAGTCGTCTTGCGGCTCGGAAATGAAGAGGCCGCTTTCGCGGCCCCTTCCGACGCAGTAGATGAAGCGGCCGTTCTGGACAAGCCACGAGTTATCGTCACAAGAACCGGAAATCGTCCTGTGCGAGATTGGCAAGCGTGACGTTCTGCAGCGTGATGCTGCCGTTCGAGCCGTCAACGGTAATGACGACATCACTCCCGTTTTGGATGCTGATCGACTGCAGCGCAGTGAAATCCGCCACCAGTCCGTCGCGGAACTCGATGATATCGCCGGCGCCAGATCCACCAGCGAAATCCGTGATCGTGTCGATGTTGAAGCCCGCCCCGAACACAAACACGTCGTTACCTGACCCGCCTGTCAGCGTGTCATTGCCCGACCCACCGACGATCGTATCGGCTCCAGCATTGCCGTTGAGGGTATCGTTGCCGCCGCCACCATTGATGTTGTCGACCAACCCCCAACCCGAAATGGTGTCGTTGCCGCCAGTGCCGTTCCACCAGGCATTTTGTATGACCTGCTCACGAGTCCAGGTCGTGCCATTTGCAAACCGGAGCTGGTCTACGCCGTAGTAGTCAGTCGTATTCCAGTAAAATTCGTCGTTTTCAATCTGATGGCCGGTGGCGGTTATGTTGACCATGAGGTCATTGCCAGCCCTTGTAAGGGTGATGTCGCCGGGATTGATGTCAGTGAACCACACAACGTCGACGTCCGACGCCAGCCAGGACTCGTCGTCGAACTTGTCATTGCCGTCGCCCGACGCGTAGACGTAGTAGTCTGAGCCATTGCTCCCGAGAAGGGTATCGTTTCCAAGGCCTCCCCGGAAGGCATCGTCCCGGCCCGTTCCCGACAACCAGTCGTTGCCCGCAGTGCCTATCTGCGGCACTTCAAGAAGAATGGCAGTCCGGTTCCATACGACATTGTCGTCAAAGACGAGCTGCTCTACACCATAGGTCGTCGAGTAGAAGTGATCGGTGATTTTCAGCTGTTCACCAGAGCTCGTGATGGTGATGAACAGGTGATCGCCGGTCCGGCTGAACGTAACGTCGGATGGATCAAGGCCCACGAGCCTGACTTTGTCGATGGCCGTTCCGTCGGAGTTCTCGCCGATTGTATCATTGCCAGACCCCGCACCGAAGATGTAGGTGTCGCCCCCGCCGCCGCCATTGAGATTGTCGTTGCCACCAAGGCCATTGATGATGTCGGCCGCGCCGGTACCCGTGATGGTCTCCGCAGAACTCGTTCCAGTCAGGATCGCATTTGCCTGAATCGTCGTTCGGTCCCAGGTGGTGGTGTCCCCAAAGATGATCTGCTCGATGCCCCAGTTCGTGCCGTCGAAGTGCTCCTGAACCTTGAGCTGCTCGCCGGTGCTGTTCACGGTAATGAAGAGATGGTCGCCGATGCGTGCCAGAGCCACATCGGCCGGATTCAGGCCGACAAGCCGGATTTTGTCGACGTCTCCGGAGAGCCCGTTCTCTATGATCGTGTCGTTCCCTGAACCGACACGATAGATGTAGGTATCGCCACCCCATCCGCCCTGGAGCGTATCGGCGCCTCCTAGGCCATCGATAGTATCGGCAGCGCCCGACCCGTTGATGCTTTCAGCACTTTGGGTGCCAAGCATAATGGCCTGGGCCTGGATCGTTGTACGATCCCAAACCGTCGTATCGGCAAAGACAATCTGTTCAATTCCTTCACCCTGCGAATTAAAGTGATCCGTGACCTTCAGCACCTCATTGGATGAGATGATCGTAATGTACAGGTCGTTGCCATTGCGGCCGACCAGGACATCCAATGGGTCGAGGTCCAGCAGCTTGATCGTGTCGACATCGTTCGACAGGCCGTCCTCTTCAATCACATCGTTTCCGGACCCGACGCCAAACAGGTAGGTGTCGGACCCCCACCCGCCCAACAGCGTGTCTGCCCCGGAGAGGCCATCGATAATGTCGTCTTCCCCGGTGCCATTGATGGTCTCGGCGGCACTCGTACCCCGATGGGTAACGACCCCCGGCCCCTGCTGCTGGATGATGGTCTCGACGTCCGTTGCGGTGAAGGTCGTCCCGTCCGCGAGCTCGAAATTGGAAACACTAAAGACAGGGGTATAGTGCTGCTTGATCGTCACCTCATCCTCAGTTCCGAGGATACGGACAACGAGATCGTCGGTCCCGACCTTGACGAACTCAAGGTCTTCCATGCCAACCCCAGCACCGAACAGCAGCCGATCAGGCGCGTCACCAATCAGGCTGTTGTTGTCGTCGTCGATCGTGTCGCGTCCGTAGCCGATGCCAAAAACGTAGGTGTCGTCGCCCTGACGCCCCTTGAGGATGTCGTTGCCGGCACCACCGTCCAGGTAGTCGGCATCGGTACCACCGATCAGAACATCGCCCCCGGAGGTTCCGGCGAGCATGCGCAACTGAATGTCAGCCGCTGTCCAGACTGTCTCGTCCGAGAAGTGGAATTCCTCAACCTCCCAATAACCCAACGATGAGAAGTGATCCGCTATCGTAAGCCGATCATCCGTCCCGGAAATTGACAGGACTAAGTCGTCTCCGGACCGCGATAACACCAGGTCTTCCGGCGCAACATCAGCATCGAAGAGAATGCGGTCTGGCTCATCGCGCGTAACGTAGACAATGTAGGCGTCCACGATGTCCTGGCCATAACCCAGGCCAAAGACAAATGTATCGCCACCGCCATTGCCGACCAGGGTGTCGTTACCGGCACCGCCGTCCAAAGTGTCCGCGGTATGGAACGCCACGATTTCATCATCACCGGAGGTTTTGGCCTGCGCGAGTACCAGTTCCCGAATATCCTCCGCCGTCAGGGCGGTTTCATCGGAGAAGCGCAATTCCTCGATTTCCGTCGCTATCGGACCGGTTGCATGCTTCAGGAACTGGTCGACGATCGTGAGCGTCTCGCCTGAACTTGTAATAGTGATGACGAGGTTCTGAGTACCGGTGGCGCGTGCGAATGTCAGGTCGGCCGGGAGAAGCCCCACCGACAGCTCCACCGCGTCGATATTGGCCCCTTCAGCGATGCCTGAACTCAGGTCGTAGTTAATTAGCGTGGGATATGTCCACTGAGAAGCAGTGTTTAAATCGTCCAGGTAATCATTCTGATCATAAATAGGTTCTTTTGAAACTTGTCCTGTGAACTGGATGCTCACAGCTCGCCCGATCTTCGATGGGTCGACAAGATTTCTAAGTCCGTCGTTTAGTCCTTGCGGTACCCCACCAACAAAATCAAAATTTTCATTGCCGACTGGCTCGACGCCAAAGTCTTGAATATATCGATCGCCCGACGCAGAGACCGTAAATGTCGCCGAATCTGATATCTTAAACTCACCGCGATTCCAGATATAGGCGCGCTCGGCATAGTCGTTTGTTCCGTCCTCAACGCTCCATTGGTCAAGGATCAAACCGTAATAACTGACGCCTAACATTGAAGCGAGAGCAGCCTTAGTGTATGTCCCGACCGGTATTTGAATCGAGCTAAAAAAGAGTTGCACCAACGTGAATGACGAGCCGATAGCGAAACGGCCACCACCTACATTCATATATTCATTTACGTTTTGAGTAAGAGGAGGAGGAGTCGCGGTTGCGGGGCGAATAAGATTTGCGCTGGCGAGATTGGAGGGAGTCGTTGTTTGGCCATAGAGGAATTGGTTTGTGATTTGAGCTGCGGTTATCAAAGCCATCGGGATCTCCAAATGCCGTCAGAGGCATCGTTGATAGAAGCGAGACAACAGTTAATGAGTCGAATTCCAGGCGCGGCCGCAATTTTCTACGGCGTATTGTGCGGTACTAGCAGTGGCGCTCGGGTCGGATCTTGAAGGAATCGACACCCGAACTATTTTGGCTGCCCGCCCAAAAACCCTTTGTGAAAACGAGACGTAAGGGCCGCTATCACCACTATTGTGCTTTTCAAACGTACAGCAGTCTGGATGTGCATCACGGAACGACCGCGCATCATTCAGTGAGGGTGATGAATTGGCTTGGTAATTTTTCGCTAGACGAAGGCCGCCAGGCATTAGGGCCGCACGAAGAGCGGAATCAATAAATTCTGTGTTGGAAAGAAATCGATTCTCCGCAAAGCAGTATCCGTTATAACTAAGTGTTGCCGCAACAATCGGAACTCCAAATGCAAGTACTAAGGCAGATACTACAATGCCTCGACCGAGCTTCGATTGATATATAATGCGCAGATTTCGAAGGCCCCGCATCAGTGCCACGCGAGGCAGTGTTTTTTTATCGGATTTTTCGCGCTCATGGCCGTCAGTCATTGTGTGCTCGCGGCTTCAGATCTGACAGTACGCGTCCGTGCGTATTTTTTTGAGCGGCAGCAACAGTACGTGGGATAGGCGGCTTTCCATAGAAGCGTGGCGACAATTGCCACTGCTACCACCGCAACGATGACCAGCACGGTACGACGCAATTTCCACCTTCCACGCCTGGCTACCGCATCTCAGAGGTGAACTCGAAGAAGAGGATCAATCGGACCTTCGCGCAGCAGATTCTTCTATGCAAGTGAAAATTGTATGACGCGAGGTATTCATGTAAAGATTGAGTTTAAAAATGGCGGCTTGATTGAAGCAGTGCTGACGCTCTCAATCGCCTGATCGCAACTTGAGGAGACCAAATAAGAAACGGCAATCGCCTCGTTCCATAAAGGGTTTTCGCAGGTGTGGCGCGCGCACCGCAAGGGAGGCTGAACTACTGCATTCGCGGTTTGAGCAAATATCGATAGCCCTTTTCCGTCATCCAACGCGCGCGGGCGAGATGGCTGTCATGCATCCGCTTCGCGCGGTCCGGTTCCGCATCGGGATCAAGGCCGAAGATGATGGTAACAACCTCACGCCAATCAGCGCCCTCCGCTTCGGCATCAAGGAGCCGCAGGTAAGTCACCAAATGGTTCTCATCGTACGGGCTCAAATGTTCAAGTTGCGGCGGGCTGTCTTCGAAGAGAATAGAATTCATGGCGCAATCCGCACTCTAGAGTCTGCAGCAGCGTCGTTGCCTCCGGCCGTCCGGGAGCAAGCAATTGCGACCACATCATGAAGTCGTTTCAAAGGCGGCTTGGTGACGCCCGGAAGTCCCCGTCGAAGCTTGCCATTGACGGTTCCTCGGTACTCAACAGCAGGAGACCTTACGAGACCGAATAGCACGTTAAGACGTTTTTGGCCTGTACCCGGATATCTACTTCGCCAAAAATAAGATCCTCAACTCTGCCAAGAACGTCTTACTCGATGACGGTATCAATTTCGGAATCACACGCGCCGCGGACCCGCTCACGCCGTTGTGCCTACCGCAAATCAAATCCGGGCGTATCGGTGGTGCAGCCCACCGAGGACGGGACGACCGATAATGCGTCCTGTTGTGTCGACGGCGCGTGAGATCGGCGCATCCTTGTTCAGTGACAGGTGAGTGCGCGCCTCGTTGTAGTAGCTCATGTACGGGAGCAGCAGGTGCCGCAAATGATGCTCACCGATCACCACGACATGATCAACGCACTCCCGGCGGATCGAGCCGATGAGCCGTTCTGCGTGTCCGTTTTGCCAAGGCGAGCGAGGGGACGTAGGTCGATCCCGAATCCCCAGGGATCGGATGCGGCGGGCGAATACCTCGCCGTAGGCTGCATCACGATCCCGGATGAGATATCGAGGCGCCGGCTCCCAGCCAATGGCTTGCGTGAGCTGATTGGCGATCCACTCCGCAGTCGGATGCGCAGTCACCCCAACCCAAAGCATCTGCCGGCGGCCATGCCCCATGATCAGCAATCCATAAATTAGCCGGAACGAAATGGTCGGCACCACAAACAGATCCATCGCGGCGATGCCGTCGGCGTGATTGCGGAGAAACGTCTTCCAGCCCTGGGACGGTGGTCCCCTCCTCCGCGCCATATACTTTGCGACGCTGGTCTGGCCGACATCGATGCCGAGCTTCAGAAGCTCCCCGTGGATTCTCGGAGCACCCCACAATGGATTGTCGGTGCTCATCTGGCGGATCAAGCGACGAGGTTCTAACGGGACCGCCGGTCGACCGGGACGGCTCCTCGACTTCCAGCGCCAATATGATCGAAATCCAGCCCGGTGCCAGCGGATGACCGTGTCCGGCCTGACAATTGCCAGAGCATTGTACGCCTTTGGAAACGATCGACAGGCAGCGGCCAATATCAGCCGGTCAATCGCGCCGAAAAAGAGCCTTTTCGGCGCCGCTCGTCGCAGGACATTGATTTGTTGTCGTAGGACCAGCAGCTCAGTTTCAAGAGCGGCCCGCGATCGGAACAGATCGGTGACGATTCCAACAACGAGGCGGCACAGGTCCAACATCGGGCTCAACCATCACCCGATTCTCATCCACCCACCAACCGGATTGGATTTACGGTAGGGACAAGTGATCGCGTTTGAGGCGGTTTGTTGTTTTGAGGCCGTAGAACTGGATCGTTCTTGGTTAGAGTCTTCGGCGCCGATTCCTGAGACTGCGAGAAGCGCAGAGCCGCGTACACGAGCCTATCAAACTTGAATCTGTCAGTGATTTGGCCCAACCTGATGCTCTTCCAAGCTGCGGCTCGGACAATCATGGATACCTGCAGCGGCGGCGGCGGGGCTCGTCGGCGGAGGTCATGTCATGGCGAATATCTTTCCAGACGGGGATTTGGAGATAGCGGACACTGCTGGCGCGAAGGTTCTGCTTGTTCCCGATGGACCCACGGGCGAGTACGAGCTTTGGACGCGTACGGTCAGCTTCGGGGCGGCGGCTCCCGCCTTCTCCCTGCTAGGGATCTTCGGTTCGATTTCTACAATTCCATCGGGTGCTCTTCCGCTAGGTGGTCTCTTCCAGGCGCGGCTATTCCGCAAAGACGAAGGTCCCGATGGTGTTCTGTTGGGAACGCTCGATCTTCCGGTGCTGGGGCGCGAAAACCGCGCCAATCACCTGACGGCGTGCGCGGAGGTGCCGCAGGTCGACATTACCGTGGGCGGCACCTTCGCATCGATCTCATTCGCCACGAACGTCAAAACGATGGCGCGAGTGCAACTGGCAACGAGCGCGCCCACCAGGGATGGCCAGTTCCCCTTTTTCAAGCCTACAGACGTCGTCGCCACTGCCGTGTCAATTGAGCCGAAGGTTCTACACCGAGTGTCGCTGCAGGACTTGCTCACCGATGCGGAGACGACCGACCACCGCCCAATGATCCCCGGCGCCACATTGTTTTTCACAATCCTCGCTTGGACGCCCGACGGAAAGTGGGACTACGTATGGTCCGCCGCAGGGGCGGCGCCAAGTCAGGCACCCGCCAAGATCACGCTCAAAGATCGGCGCGTTGGGGTACGCCTAAATTCGATGTTTTGCCTTGATGATAGCGACACTTCGACTTTTGGAGAAGCTGATTTCCTCCTGATCGTACGGGACAGCAACGGGGTTGACGTCAGTGCTCCGTATAGGTGGGACCCGATGGCTACCGGTTCGCATCCACCGGTGATTACCCCCGGCACGGTGGAAGTCGTATTGATGCCTCCGAGAGCCTCCGGGAGAGTGACCGTCCGAATAACCGCGGTGGAGGACGATAGCGGCACCCCCTTCGACGAAGACGATACGGCGAGCGCCGGCGGAGCAGCGGGTGTAGGTGCAGCGCTCTTCTTCCCGGCCGGCGAGGGAAAGGAGGAGGCGGTCAACGTCAGGGCCTTCACGAGTTTTCCCACCGGTGGTGACGACACCTTGTCCTTTGAAGCCCAGATCTTCTATTCGGTTCGGTATCTCTAGCCGGTGTCGATCGGGAGCAAGGTTCATTGGAAATATCGAACGGCGATGAAATCAATAGCCGTTGAGATGCGAGCTGTATGTTTCCAACGTCCGGCAATGCCTGCTACGGCACTCAGTGGGTATCGAACCGAGTCTCCGCCGCGCATCTCCCGAACTTGGGAATTCCGCCGCACTGAGCCGGAGACTTTCGTCAATTCCGCGGGCAAAAGTCCGATGAATGGGTACGCAGAGACTCTCAGCAACTCGCGAAAGCCCGCAATTAGCGGGCATTTCTGGCGAGTAGCTGGGAAATTCTCCAAACCGCGGACTGGTTGGCTGGGGCGGGAGGATTCGAACCAGAGAATGGCGCAAAACAAAACAATCCTCGCAAAGCCTTCGTGGCAGGGGTGGTCTATCGCGACGTACGCGATGGCGACCGGCCGACTCGGGTCGGCTCTGTCGCATACTGCCGGCACCACAATGACAATCCCACGTTGAAGCAGTTCCTTCGTGCTGCGAGCCTCCGCCCGTGCTGACTGATGCCTTGGAAGTTAGCAAACTGACCGGAAGAACTCGCACTCCTTCTGTATTTTTTCGCACCGCTACGATGACAGCCTGACTCTTGTTGCGCGGCCCCCATTCCTGCTTCTTCTATTCGTCCCCAATGTCCGGCCTCCGCAGGCCGGGGCATCTCCGGGAGGCAACATGGGGAACGCAACTCCCAAGGCAGAAGCGCTCACGCGCGGTGCCCGCATGCTGCGCACGGCGCTTGGGCCGGACATCGCCGCGTTTCTGGAAGACCCGGCCGTTGTCGAGGTAATGCTGAATCCCGACGGGCGACTCTGGATCGACAGGCTGTCCGAAGGCCTTTCCGAGACCGGCGCGACGCTCTTGCCCGCGGATGGAGAACGCATCATCCGGCTGGTGGCACATCACGTGGGC
>CAZXJZ010000064.1:0-21283 GCA_964641065.1 uncultured Hyphomicrobiales bacterium
TGCCGTCGTGACGCCGGTCATAGGCCGACCGCGCCTGGAAGAACGGATTGCCGATGCTCGGAAGATCGGCTGCGCCTATTCCCACGCCGTTATCCTCGACCGACACGACGAGCTGGCCATTCTCGACCCGCGACGCGATGACCACGCGGCCGCCGCGATCTGTGAACTTGATCGCATTGGACAAGAGATTGAGCATGATCTGCTTGAACGCGCGCTTGTCGGCCACGATGTCCTGGAATTCGCTACCATGGCGCATCACCAGATCGATACCGGCTTCGCGCGCGCGCAGCGCGAGGATGTCGCAACAATTGCCGACAACCCTGGCCGGCGCGAACGGCTCGGGCGTGATCTCGAAGTCACCCGTTTCCATCTTCGACATGTCGAGAATGCCGTTCACGACAGCCAGGAGGTGGCTTCCGGAATCGTTGATCAGCCGCGCATAGTCCTGCCGCTTCGCCGCATCGAGGCGCATCTGCTCCTCGTTCGCCAGCATGTCGGAGAATCCGATGATCGCATTCAACGGCGTGCGCAACTCGTGGCTCATGGTCGCGAGGAAACGCGTCTTCGCCGCATTCGCACGCTCCAGTTCTACCCGCGCGGCGTCGAGTTCCTGCTCCTGGGTCTTGCGCTCGGAAATGTCGCGCATCACTGCGACGACCTCGCGCTCGACCGCCGCGCCTGCGGTCTGCTCGAACGGCCGGCAGCGCATCTCTACCCATACGAACGCGATCCCGGTCTCGTCGCTTCCCTGCGACCGCTTCACCCGGAATTCGACCGATTGCTGCTCGCCCTGTGCGGCATCGGCAAGTGCCGTCAGATAGGCCGGACGATCGGCGACATGGACGCGATCGAACAACCCGTGTCCCATCAGATCCTCGTCACGCACGCCGAACAGCGCCTGTGCCGCCGGCGACACGAACAGCACCGCGCCATTGCGGCCATGCCGGGTGATCACATCGGTCATGTTGCGCGCGAGCAGGCTGTAGCGGTCCTCCTCCGCATCGAGGAGGCGGTAGCTGGTTCGCGCAAGCGTTTCCGCGCCGAGCGCCAATCCCGTCGCATAGAGCGCGGCGGAAACGATCGCGAGTGTGGCCAGGCCGGCGTGATCCGGGATCGTGGAGGCGGGTGTCAGGCCGAATTCCTGCATCGTCAGCAACGCACCGGCGGCAACCAGTGCGAAGGTGGATGCCAGCGCCACGACCCGGCGGGAGGCCGACAACGCCGCTTCCATCGGCACGACCACCAGCCAAATCGCTGCGAAGGAAGACATGCCGCCGGTTTGATACGCCACGGCAAAGACGAGACCGGTCAGCGAGAACGACGAGGCAATATGAGCGGCCTCATAACGTCCGGTCCGGGACAGGTAAAAGGCAATCAGAAGCGGAACCACGAGCCATGCGAACACGGCGATTTCCAGCGCACTCGGCACGCCGCGCATGGCCAGATAAACCGGGAATGCAGCAAGCGCGATCAGCGAGCCCAGCACACGCGATGCGATGAAGGCACGATGCCGGGTCGCGGTCAGCGGTTCCTGCTGAACGGACGGATGTACCAGGCTGTCGATATACGCACGAAGCGGCTGGACGAAACTCAACACACTCAAACTACGTCAGCTCGTTGCCGGCCGACGCACTCCCCATTTGCAGGAGATCGTGTCAGACGCCGCTTAAGCGAACGCTAAGGGAACGGACTTTGGCGGTGGCAAGCGTGCCGCACCGTCGCGCAAATGGGTCGCTCGCGCGGCATCGTCGCGGCATGGTGAATGCTTGGTTTCCACGAAAGGTATCGCAATCCTTTACGGCGTTCCGGAAAAGCCGGTGTCGCGGGCCTTCACGCAGCCTTCGCGCGGATTCGACTCAAATTGTAATCAAAATCGATTCTTATTCGCTTCGAATAAGGCCCAAATCTCCAACCGGCTTTTCAGCCGCCCTTGCTAGACCTTGCGCGTAAACGGCCGATCGAGCCGTGGGGAGCGTAAGGGCCATGTTCTTTCTGTTGCGGGTGGCATTCTGGCTGAGCATCGTGCTCGTGCTGCTGCCGAGCGGCGACTACCGGCCGAAGGATCAGGAACCGCGAATCGGCGCCGCCGACGCGGTAAACGCCGCCACCGCTGCCGTGTCCGATCTCGGCGGCTTCTGCGGCCGCCAGCCGTCTGCGTGCGAGGTTGGCGGTCAGGCCGCGATTGCATTCGGGCAGCGGGCCCAAGCCGGGGCGCGCTATCTGTTCGACCTCCTGCATGACAGCATGTCCCCGGCCTCGACCGGTTCGGTTCCGCGCGCGCAAACAGGCCATATGCCGCCATCGCAAAGCACCCTCACCCCGGCCGATCTGCAGCCGGAATGGCGGCCTCCGCTGCCGCAGCGCGACCCGCGCCGTCCCGCCTGACGCCCGCGCAAATTGCGGCGCTTTCCCCGACGCGTGCGGCTGCCTATATCTGGCCGCATGAGACGGGACGGGTGCCGATGACGATCGACGAGATCACCGACAATTTCGAACTGCTGGATGAGTGGGACGATCGTTACCGCTACATCATCGAGCTCGGCCGATCGCTGCCCGCCTTGCCGGACGAGGCGCGGAGCGAAGCCAACAAGGTTCGCGGTTGCGCGAGCCAGGTCTGGGTGACAACCAGAACCCGGCCGAACGGCGCGGACGGCCCGGTTCTCGAATTCGAGGGCGATAGCGACGCTCATATCGTCCGCGGGCTGATCGCGATCCTGTTCGCGCTCTATTCGGGCCAGCCGGCTCGCTCCATACTGGAGACAGACGCGCAGGCATTGTTCGAGAAACTCGGGCTTCGCGAGCATCTCACGCCGCAGCGCTCGAACGGCTTCCGCGCCATGGTCGATCGCATTCAGTCCGACGCACGTGCCGCGCTCGCAGCCTGACCGTCTTGGGCTGCCGGATCCGGCTCCGCTTCGGCGGCCCATGTCCTGATCGTTGTCGAAGTCCTGCCCCGCATTTCGGATGCATAACCGTAATGCCGGGCGAGTCGCTCCAGCGCGAGTTGCAGGACGACCTTGGCCGAACGCACCGGCCATTGCCGCTCCCGCTCGACCAGATCGAGCTTTTTCAGAAAACAGCAGACATCCAGCAGAAGACCGGAGAATTCCGGCCCGACCGCATCCAGAGCATGAAGAATTCGCTGACGCGCGGCGACCACCCACTCGGCAACATGGCCAATTGTCTGGTCGGATTTGCGCCCGGACAGCGGGGTCTGCCAGTTTGTGGTGGTCTGCGGCATCATCAGCGCCCGCGTAAAATCGGCCCGCAGGCGCTCGCCGGCCTGGAATTGATGCGGTTCGATCAACGGTCGGCCGTCGGTGCCCTTGCGGCGCGCCAGCCAGATCAGCGGGCTTTCCGATTCATCGATCTTCGCGCCAATGCCGATGTCGTGCCCGCGGCCGTCTACGAGCGACATGTGCTGCGCGCGAAAGCGATCGATCGCAGCGGCGGCTTCGAGTGACGATCGCGCGTTCCCGGATCGAAGGTTTTTCATTGGCGCGCTCTCCCGGTCGGAGACTCCGGATGCACCACGAATGCCTCCATCTTCTGCAGCAGTGCGTCGAAACGAGGATCGTCGCGCCGATCCTCAATCACGCGGCAGGCATGGGAGGCGGTGGTGCGGTCGCGGCCGAACAACAGGCCCGCATTCGCCAGCGTCATTCCGAGCGCGACGCGGGCGAGATACATTCCGGTCTGACGCGCGACAGCAACATTATGGCGTCCGCGCGTCGCCGCGCGCAGTTCGTCACGGCGAATGCCGAAGCCGTTCTCAACCGCCTGAAACAGGCGTGTCTGCGACGGCGTCCAGTTCCGGACGGGACCGCCCCGGAAAGGCGACAGACCACCCGCACTGCTTATCCCGTCGATTGCTTGCTGGTCCATGGCACCCTCTGTAGGACTTAATACCTACAGCATGCAACAGCCTTGCAGGCAGGGGGATAACTTTTTTGGCGCTGGCGCGCTGGCCTAGCAGGCCGCCTCTGTTCCGCTGGCGGGGCGCCGGACGGCGGACTTTTAGCTGCTTTTTTCCAGGTGGTTGCGAAGTTCTTCGATCGATCCGAACCGCACAACGCCTTGGGCCAATTCAGCTTCGATCGAGCCGTCCGTATACAGCGTATAGGCCATGCCATCCACCACCCCGGATTTCAGCACGGTCGCGGCTTCCGCCCGGCCCGCTGTTTCGGCAGGGGATTCAAGGGTGGGTTCGCGGCGCGGTGCCACCGGCACCGGGTCGGGCGAAGCCGGGCGCCGCGGCTCAGGCGCTTTTGCCGGACGTTCGGCAGACGGACGCGGCGGCCGCCAACCGCTCGGACGAGAGGGCGGCGGGACCGGAGCCGCTTCTTCCGTTGCCGGAATCGGCGCCCGCGGCGGCGGCGGACGCACCGGCTCGACCATCTCCGGAAGGTCGAATTCATCGTTGTGCTGGGCGCGCTGTTGCGATGCACGCGGCGGTGCCGGCGGCGCAACAGGAGCGGCAGGCGGAGGTGCAGCCACAGCCGCCGCCGCGACAGGCCGTGTCGCGAGCAGATCGGCAATTCGCGAGAGTTGGGCGACCGCACGGCTGATCGCGAAGGTGACGAGCCCCCCCGCGGCCGTGACCGTTCCCGCGAGGATCAATGTATTGCCGAGACTGAACTCATTGATCGGAATGCCAAATCCGATCAGGATCGCCCCCAGCGCGATCGCCAGGAAACCGACCATCATCAAGACAAAAGACATTCCGCCAGTCCTCGCGCCCCACGTCACAATTCTAAGCGAATTGTGACGACCTTCCTAGTGACAGGCAAGCGGCGCCGTTGAAAAGCCCCGACAAATTTCGGTCCTGTTCAATCGTGCAGTCGCCGTCCCAAAGCCTGATCCAAGCCTCAACCACAAGAAACGCCAAAAGAAAAGCTTCGTTCCTTGCGCAAGGCCGGAATTGCTGTCGGCGGACGCGCCCTTCATATTGCTTCCTTGCTGATCAGGGCCTAACTCAATAAAGGTCGGCGCCGTATCCGCCGTCCGGACGCCTTTAACGTCACCCGAAACGCGAGCAAGCCCCCATGTCATTTACGTTGCCCGATCTGCCCTATTCTTACGACGCCCTCGCCCCCTACATGTCGCGCGAGACGCTCGAATATCATCACGACAAGCATCACAAGGCATATGTCGACAACGGCAACAAGCTGCTCGCCGGCACCGAATGGGAAGGCAAATCTCTCGAAGAGATCGTCAAGGGATCGTTCGGGAAGAATCCCGGCCTCTTCAACAACGCCGGTCAGCACTACAACCATATCCATTTCTGGAAATGGATGAGGGCCGGCGGCGGCGGCGACAAGATTCCCGGCGCGCTGGAGAAGAAGATCGTGTCCGATCTCGGCTCGGTCGCGAAGATGAAGGAAGACTTCGCACAGGCGGGCGTCACCCAGTTCGGCTCCGGCTGGTGCTGGCTGGCGGTCAAGGATGGCAAGATCGTCATCATGAAGACTGCCAATGGCGAGAGCCCGCTGGTCCAGGGCGCCTCCCCGATTCTCGGCTGCGACGTGTGGGAGCATTCCTACTACATCGATTATCGGAACCGCCGTCCCGACTACCTGAAGGCTTTCGTCGATCACCTGGTGAACTGGGATTACGTGGCCGAAATGTACGAGAAGGCCGCCAAGTAGGCCTTTCCACGAAGCTTTGCGACAGCCACAACAATATGACATGCGGCCGCCCGACCCGGCGGCCGCAATGCTGTTTGGAGGTCCTGACGCGACCTTGCAGCAGCCATCGGTTCACGTCTCCGTTGCGCGGTTCTGCGACGCGCTGGCCTGGATCGCGATCGCGTCGCTTGCCGGCATCGCCTGTCTGACCTTCGCCGATTACGGGCTCGGATGGGACGATTACACCCATTCGCAATACGGGCAGTTGCTGATCGACTTTTACGCGTCGGGATTCTCGGACCGCCGCGCCCTCTCCTTCGTCAATCTGTACATGTATGGCGGCGGGTTCGACATGCTCGCGGCGCTGGTCGCCAAAGTGCTGCCCTTCGACCTGTTCGAGACACGGCGGCTGGTTGGCTCCGCGGTCGGGATCCTCTGCATGATTGTCGTCTGGCGGCTGGCGCGCAGACTGGGCGGGCCGCTGGCGGGCCTGATCGCACTCCTGCTGATCGCCGCCACCCCGATGTTCTACGGGCATATGTTCATCAACGCGAAGGACGCGCCGTTCGCGCTGGCGATGACGCTCCTGCTATTCGGGCTGGTGCGGGCGCTGGAAGAGTATCCCCGGCCAGGCGCCGCCACGATTGTAATCTTCGGTCTGGGGCTGGGGCTTGCCCTCGGCACGCGCATCATGGGCGGAATGACGGCGCTCTACGTGATCCTGCCAATGTCAGTGGTCGTGGGCCACGATATGCGCGAGGCCGGAATCAAGCCGGCCGCGGGCGCATTCGGGAGCTTTGTCCTGCGCCTGGTGCCGGGTCTCATACTCGCCTACGCCGTGATGGCGCTGCTCTGGCCATGGTCGGTGATCGAGCCGCTGAATCCGATCCGCGCGGTCGAGTATTTCTCGCACTTCTTCGAGAAGCCGTGGAAAGAAATGTTCGCCGGTCAGGTTATTCCGGTGCCGGACATGCCACGCGCTTACTTGCCGACCTATCTTCTCGTGAAGCTGCCGGAAATCCTCACTCTGCTTGGCCTAGCCGGGCTCTGCGGCGCAATCGCCGCACAATTCCGACGTCACACTCCCGCCTCTCATCGCGCGGCGCTTCTGCTGGTTGCGATGGCCGTCGTCATCCCGATCGCGATCGCAATCGCAACGCGACCTGCCATGTATAACGGCATCCGGCACTTTGTTTTCCTGCTGCCGCCGGTCTGCGTGCTGGGCGGCCTCGCCGGCGGTGCGCTGTTGACCTGGCTGGCGAACCGCTCACGCGTGGCCGCCATCGCCGCCGGAATTGCAATCATGGTCGGGCTTGCACTTCCGGTATCGGCGATGATTGCGCTGCACCCTTACCAATATACGTATTTCAACATGTCGGCCGGCGGCGTAAGAGCTGCCGACAAAAGCTATATGCTTGATTATTGGGGATTGTCCTTCAAGCAGGCGACCGACGAACTGCTCGGCATTCTCGACGAGCAAGGAATCCAGACCCCGGAGGGCCGCCACTGGATCGTCGCCGTATGCGGACCGCATCCTCCCGCCGAGGTGCGGCTCGGCGACGATTTCATTACGACATGGAACACCAAGGGGGCCGACTTCGCATTGATGCTCGGCGAATTCTATTGCGCCGAACTCAAGGCCCCTGAACTCGTGCGTATCGAGCGCGAGGGAGTGGTCTACGCACGGGTCTACGATCTGCGCGGACGCAATATTCCGGACCTGTTCACGCTCCCGCCGGTTCAGTGACTCATCGGTGTGATGTTACGCGGCATGCAAATCGACGCGTCGCCGCGACGGGGTCGCGTGGACGGCGTCACGACACGCTTCGTTCGCGCCTACTCGGCAGCCTGCGACAGCGGCTCATCGAGAAAGGCATCAGTCGCCTTGATCTGATGCGACGTTCCGCAATGCGTGCACCAGACCGAAAGCTTCATGTTCCGCATTTCGAGAAGCGTCACCGTGTCGGTCTTGATACTTGTCGTGATGACACGCCCGCTTCGCGGGCATTTGTATTTCAACATGACGGGCGCGGCCTCCACCTGAGATGGACTCTACGCTGCGTGCGGCCGTAATCCTCGCGTGATGGTAGTTGTCCACCGTTTATCCACAATTTCTTCACGCTTTCGTCACCGTACCGTCGCAACGCAAAAAAGCCCGGGTATGTCCCGGGCTTTACAGCGAAATCTGAGTCGCTAGCTCAGTAGAACCGGCACTGACGCATGCCTGCCCGGTCGTACCAGCATTCCTGATGCTGCCCGGGACGGCCCCAGTTGGGGAGCGGCGGGCCGCCGACCGCGACGCCGACGATGGTTCCGACCACCGCACCGGCAGGTCCACCGATCACGGCACCCACTCCTGCGCCGATCGCTGCACCGGTGACCACGCCGCGCCCTTCGAACTGGGCATTGGCAGCGCCCGATGTTGCAGCGAGCGCGACGGCCGCAACCGCGGCCAGCAGGATGCTCCGCATCGCAATCTCCATTGCAGGGACACGCGCCCCGTCGGAGCATCACTAGACTTTGTTAAGGTTAAAATTCCGTGAGCGCGCTCTCCCTCACGCCTGCCGAGGGCGCGACGACAGGCTCACCAGCACCACCAATATCGCAGCGAGCGAACACACCGCGGTGCCGACCAACACGCCGCCCGGCATGCCCACATCCATCATGTAACCGAAGGCCGGCGGCGCCAGCACGCCGGCGATATTGAAACCGGTGGTGACAAAGCCGAACACCCGCCCGAACGCGCCCGGTGGGGTCATCGCCCGTACGATCATGTCGCGCGAGGGCTGCAGCACGCCGTTGAAGAAGCCCGACACCGCCATCAGCGCGATCAGCAACGCGGCGCCGAGATCGATGAAGGCGATCGGGACCAGCGCCACGCCGCTTACCAGAAGTCCGATCAGCGCCACGATCTCATGCCGGTTGGTGCGCGACGTGAGCCAGCCGCCGACCAGCACCGCCAGCGCACTGAGCATCAGATAGACCGTGATCGCTGTGGTCGCGCTCGACAGCGATGTGCCCCACAGCGCCTGCAGCGAGACGATGCCGTAATTCTGAACGCCGACAGACACCGCCGCGATCAGCGTGAAGAACAGCAGATTAAGCATCACCGGCCAGGTTGCGAGCACGCGCCAGTCGCCCGCCGAAGGCGCCGACGCATCCGCGGCCCTGGCGCGCGCGGCTTCGCGCCCGGCGAGCGGTGCGCCAAAAGCGAGGATCGCGCCCGCCACCACAATGCCGAGGCCGGCCGCGATCAGAAACGCTGTGCGCCAGCCAAGCGTGCTGGCCAGGATCACCATCGCCGCCGGCGTGATCGCGGTGCCGATGAAGCCCGCGAAAATATGGATCGAAAACGCCTGACCGACGCGGCCGGGCGAGACCCGGTTCGAGAGCAGCGCATAATCGGCGGGGTGATAGACCGTGTTGGCGAGCCCCAGAAAAGCGAACGCTACGCCAAGCAGCAGGAAAACCGGGGCCACCGCCGCGGCAATGAGCGACACCGATCCGAGCAGCAGCCCGCCGATCAGCACCGCGCGGCCGGATGTACGATCGACCAGAAAGCCGGCCGGGGTCTGCAGCAACCCGGACACGATGTTGAACACCGCGATCACGAATCCGAGCTCGGTGTAGCTGACGCCGAACTCCGCGCGCACGAACGGGAACACCGGCGGCAGCGTGAGCATAAACACATGGCTGATGAAATGCGCCGATCCGACCAGGCCGATCACACGCAGATCGGCTACGCGCGGCGGACTGGCGTCGATGGTAATCGGCGTCATCAAGGAAATCCCGGCTGGCGAGATGGCTTAACACGCAAGTTGTGAGGCAGGCCATGCACTCTTCGAAGATGACGTGGCGGTTCCATGCATGCGCCGTTCGCATCTGCAAACGTTCGTGGGCCGCGCACTCATGACAATCCGCGCGGCGCGAATGCGCCCGACGGGCGTTTGCAAAGCGCGTATCGGAAACATCCGACATGCGCTCGTGGGACGACGCACCGACGCGCATTGCGATCTCGATGCGGCAGTCGCCGCGGCCTATGGCGGGCCCGATACTTCGGAAGACGAGGCGCGGACGAAGCTGCTGGAACTGGAGCTGTCGCGGGCCGGCGCCAGTACCGCGGAAACAGCGCGGAAGGCTAGCCCCTCAGCGAGAAAAGCCAGACCGGTGTCGTGTCAAGCGTCCCGGCCACATTCTCACCGGTGAACCGGTAGCGGCTCACAAAAAAACCCTCCCTCCGCAAAGCGGGGAGAGGGTTTTCGATTATAAAGGAAGGGTCACCGGCGGGCCAAGTTTAGCGGCCGCCGCCCATGCCGCCTCCACCTCCACCGCCGCGGCCTCCACCGCCGCCGCCGCCGCCCATGCCGCCGCCGCCCATGCCGCCGCGGTTACCGCCGCCGCCCATCATGCTGCGGTTTCCGCCACGCTGGCCCTGCATCTGCCGGCCGCCACCACGCTGGCCCTGCATCTGCTGGCGACGCTCCTGCCGGAATTGCTGCCGGTCACCGCGCCGCTCCTGGCGGAATTGCTGACGTCCACGACGCTGCTCCTGCCGGAATTCCTGGCGGCCCTGGCGGATATCGCGGCGCTGCTGGCGTTGATTCTGGCGGAACTGCTGACGGCCCTGACGCATATCGCGGCGTCGGTCCCAACCACGGCCGTGATAGAAGCGCGTGTGGTAGCGCGGCAGATACCAGCGGTTCCAGCCATAGGCGCCGCCGAAGCCGAAGCCACTGCGCCACGCATAGCCGCAGCGGTACCAGCCGGGTCCGTTCCAGCCATTGATGTAGAAGCAATAGCGGCGGCCGCTATAGACCATGACCTGCGCGTCATCGACGATGTTAACCGCCGCGCCGGCACCGCTCAGGCCACCGCCACCCGGAACCGTGAACGCGTGGGCCGGCGCCGCCGCTCCCATCGCCGTCGCGGCTGCCGCCGTCGCCGCCGCTATCAGAAATCTTCGCATTGTTTCGCTCTCCGTTGGGTACTCCCGGAGATCGAACGCAAAGCGGGACGCATCGTTCAATGCGCGGTGATCGGCCGCAACATGGATACCGTAACCACCAATGCGCGTTTGAGCCGAGCGAAAAAGCGTCATTTGACACAACAAACGCCTCAATTTTTGCGAATTCCAGACCGGCGGACACACCATCGGCCTGTTTGCAAGTGGTCAGGATTGGTGCGGAACGGTATGCTTGAAGCGACAGGCACGACATGAACCAGTTTGCTACGCAACACGTTGACCCCATTCCCGCCGCGATCGCGGAGGTGGTCATCACCGACCGGCTGGCCAGCCGTCCGGAGGCGCGCCCCGATTATCTGCGCGAGAAGCTCGCCATCCAGGATCTCGCCAACGAAATGGCGGAGCATCCGACCCAGCTGCTGCCGCGTCTGGTGAAGCTTGCGATGGACATCTGCGAGGCGGAGTCCGCGGGCGTCAGCGTCCTGGACAGCGACGCCGAGGTGTTTCGATGGCTGGGCCTGCAGGGCACGCTATCGGTATTCGAGGGCACCACCACGCCGCGCGACCATTCGCCCTGCGGCATCTGTCTCGATTGCGACGGCGCCATTCTGATGGAGCGGCCGGAACGGGTCTACGCATGGATTGCGGACACGAACATCGCTGTGCCCGAAGTCCTGCTGGTGCCGCTGCTCGTCAAGGGCGGCGAACATCTCGGTACGTTGTGGGTCGTGGCGCGCGATGGCCAGCAATTTGACCGCGGGCACCTCCGCGTGCTCACCGAACTCGCCGCCTTTGCCGGCATCGCGCTGCGCATGATCCAGAGCGAGGAGAAACTGAAGACCGCACTGGAGGAACAGGCGACCCTGACCAAGGAGATGAGCCACCGGGTCAAGAACGTTTTCGCTATTGCCAATGGACTCATTCGCGTGAGTGCGCGCAATGCGGAGAACAAGGATCAATTGGCCGAGAGTCTGACCGGCCGGCTGCAGGCGCTAGCGGAAGCGCATGCGCTGGTCCGGCGTTCGTTCAGCGAAAGCGGCGATGGGCAGCACATATCGCTCGGCGAGATCATCGCCCGCATCCTGCGTCCGTATCATGGCGACAACGATATCGAAGGACCGGACGTGCGGCTCGGCGAACACGCTACCAACAATATCGCGCTGGTGTTTCACGAGCTTGCCACCAATGCCGCCAAGCATGGCGCCTTGAGCCACAACGATGGCACGGTGCGCGTGCGCTGGACGCTGGGCAACGAGGTGGTGGTGGTGGACTGGCAGGAGCGCGGCGGTCCCGCGGTCGCCCAGCCGGCGAAGAAGGGCTTCGGTTCGACGCTGGTGCGCTCGACGCTGACGAGTCTCGGCGCCGAGATCGTGCATCACTGGGACGCCGATGGCCTGCGCGTCGTCATCACCGCGCCACTGGCGAAGCTTCAGCACTGATACCGACGCGACCGCGCAACCGGCGACCGCCAGTTCACATTGCAATCGGCGCTAACCTGCCAGCGCCGCCAATATGCGCGCCCAGCTGCGTGTGCCCTTGTGAAATGAGGCGAGATCATACTTCTCGTTCGGCGAATGCACGCGGTCGTCGTCGAGCGCGAAACCGACCATGATCGCATCCATGCCGAGCACGCGCTTGAAATCGCCGACGATCGGGATCGAGCCGCCGGCGCCGACCGTCACCGCCTTGTGGCCCCATTCCTCCTGCAGAGCCTTCCGCGCCTTCACCAGCGCCGGGCTGTCGAACGGCAATTGCAAGGCCGGCGCGCAGCCGTGGTTCTCGAACTCGACCTTGCAGTCGGCAGGCACCCGCGCCCGGATGAAGGCACGGAACGCATCGCGAATCTTTTCCGGATTCTGATCCCCAACCAGGCGGAACGACACTTTCGCCTTGGCCACGGACGGGATCACGGTCTTGGCGCCCTCCCCGGTATAGCCGCCGATAATGCCGTTGACGTCGCAAGCCGGCCGCGTCGAGATCATCTCGATCAGCATGCGATCCTTCTCGCCGACCGGAATTTTCAGACCGATCTGGCCGAGAAATTCCTCGGCCGTGAGATCGAGCGCCTTCAGATCGGCCTTGATGTCGTTCGGCAACTCCGGCACGCCGTCATAGAAGCCGGGGATGGTAATGCGGCCATTGTCGTCGTGGATCGCCGCCAGCGCTTTGGTGAGCACGCGGATCGGATTTTGCGCAGCGCCGCCGAACGAACCGGAATGCAGGTCGCGGTCGGCTGCGGTCACTTTCACGTCCTCATAGACAAGGCCGCGCAGCGAAGTCGTGACCGAGGGCGTGGTCGGGCTCCACATCGCTGTGTCGCACACCAGCGCCATGTCGAGCTTGAACTCATCGGCATTGTCCTTGACGAAGGCGAACAGCGACTTCGATCCACATTCCTCCTCGCCCTCGATCATCATGGTGATGTCGAGCGGCAGCGTGCCGGTCACCGCTTTCCAGGCGCGGCAGGCCTCGACAAACGTCATGAGCTGACCCTTGTCGTCGCAAGCGCCGCGCGCGACGATGATCTTGCGGCCGTTGCCGAGGTCTTCGATGCGTGGGTCGAACGGCGGCGTGGTCCACAGCTCGAGCGGATCGACCGGCTGCACATCGTAATGGCCGTAGAACAGGACGCGCGGTCCGCCATTTCGCTTCTCGGGCTTCGCAATCACCACGGGATGGCCGGCGGTCGGGCGCACTTCGGCGTTCAGGCCGAGCGTATCGAGATCCTTGGCGACAAAGCTGGCTGCCGCCTTGCACTGGTCGGCGTAGGCCGGATCGGTCGAGATCGACTGGATCTTCAGGAAATCGAATAGCCGCACCAAAGAGGCGTCGAGATCGGCGTCGATACGGTCGAGGACTTTGGGCAGGGCTTCGGTGGGGGTCATGCTTGCTCCGCGCTCCTGTCCCGGGCGCAGCGCAGCGTGAAACGGTGCGCTGCGCCCGGGACCTATCAAATATGGGTCCCGGCTCTGCAATGCATCACTCCGCTTTTCGCTGCGTGCTGCATTGCGTTCGGGACGCGAGACACTTATCGCCGCAATATTCCGCCCAGCGTGCCGCGCACGATCGAGCGTCCGACCGATGCGCCAGCACGGCCGCCAATCTGCTTGCCGATCGCGGCCGCCACGCCGCCAACGACAGTGGTGGTCACGGTTCGGGCGACACTACGCGCGACCTGCTGGCTCGTGGTCAGGGTTTCGCCGCGTTTCCTGTTGGTGCCGAAGATCGAGCCGATCCAGCCGGTGATGCCACCGCCATCCTCGGATTGCCCGGCCTCCGCCACCTCTTTGGCGACCCGCGCGGTGAGCTTTTCATAAGCGGACTCGGTGTCGATAGCGGTGTCATATTTTCCCTTGACCGGGCTCTTCGCCATGATAGCGGCGCGCTCCTCCGGCGTGATCGGCCCCATCCGGCCGGACGGCGGACGGATCATCGTCCGCTCCACCATGGAGGGCGTGCCCTTCTCTTCCAGGAACGAGACCAGCGCCTCGCCCTTGCCGAGTTCCATGATCACCTGCCCGGTATCGAGCTTCGGGTTCGGACGGAATGTGTTGGCCGCGGTCTGCACGGCCTTCTGGTCGCGCGGAGTGAAGGCGCGCAAGGCGTGCTGCACGCGATTGCCGAGCTGTGCCAGCACCTTGTCCGGCACGTCGAGGGGGTTCTGCGTCACGAAATAGACGCCGACGCCCTTGGAGCGCACGAGCCGCACCACCTGCTCGATCTTGTCGAGCAGCGCCTTGGGCGCTTCGTCGAACAGAAGATGCGCCTCGTCGAAGAAGAACACGAGCTTCGGCTTGTCGGGGTCGCCCACTTCGGGCAGTTCCTCGAACAATTCCGACAACAGCCAAAGCAGGAAGGTCGCGTAAAGCCGCGGATTGCCCATCAGCTTTTCGGCCGCGAGAATGCTGACATAACCGCGGCCATCGCGGTCGACCTTCATGAAATCCTTCAGTTCGAGCGCGGGCTCGCCGAAGAATTTCTCGCCGCCCTGGTTCTCCAGGACCAGCAATGCACGCTGGATGGTGCCGACGGTCTGCTTGGTGACGTTGCCGTAGCTTGCGACCGCGCGCTTGATCTCGTCGAGTTGCGGGTTGCCGGTGCCCTCTTCCGCCTCCTTCTTGGTGCCGAACGGCGCGATCGCCTCGAGGATCGCCCGCAGATCCTTGAAATCGAGCAGCGCGAGCCCCTGATCGTCCGCGATCCGGAACGCAATATTCAGCGCGCCTTCCTGCACGTCGTTCAGATTGAGCAATCGCGCCAGCAGCAGCGGTCCCATCTCGGAGACGGTCGCGCGGATTGGATGGCCCTGTTCGCCGAACAGATCCCAGAAAATGGTGGGGCAATCGTCGGGCTGGAATTCGAGCCCCATGCTCTGCGCACGTTCGACCAGGAACGGCTTCGCCTCGCCGATCATCGAAATTCCGGACAGGTCGCCCTTGATGTCGGCGGCGAAGACCGGAACGCCCATGCGTGAAAAGCCTTCGGCCAGCACCTGCAGGGTCACGGTCTTGCCGGTGCCGGTCGCACCGGTGGCGAGGCCGTGACGGTTGGCCATGCGCAGCAGAATGCGCTCGGGCTTGACGCTTTGCCCGACGAAGATCGTCCCTTCGGGCTCGATTTGCTCCGCAGATTTTACCGGCGGCGCTGCAGAAGCCGTCGCAGCGGGCTTTGCCCTGGGCGCCTTCGCTCCGTTTTTCGGTTCGACCGAGGCGTTTGCGGTCGCATCGGCTTCGACCGACACCGATGCCGATTTCTTCTTCGCCGACTTGCTGGCTCGCTTTGCCATCGCCCCGCATCCTTTCGAAATCAAACGCATTTTTGATGCGTCGCCAGCGCCGGGTCAACGTCTGCGGTGCCGAAGTGAACCCAACATCTATGTGTGTGCCGTTATCGCATAGTGGCCAGCGTGTCACACAGTTGCATATTTGTCAGGCAGTCACTTTCCTTTGTGGATGTTTCCATTATCAATGTCCGTTCATTACCCGCCGTCAGTGCGGGAGGGGGCAGCAAACACATGGACGAGCTCGTCGGGCGACTCGTCGCCGAACTCGGCATCGACCGTCAGGTCGCTGAGAAGGCGGTCGGAATCATTTTGGCGTTTCTGATCAAGGAAGCGCCGGCGGACAAGATCAAACCGTTGATCGACGCAATGCCGGGCGCGGCAGAGGCCGCGGCTGCGGCTCCCTCGGGAGGCGCGTTCGGCATGGGTGGCATCATGGGCGTCGGGACCCAGCTGATGGGACTCGGTCTGGGCATGGGCGAGGTGCAGGGCGTCGCCCGCACCCTGCTGGCCTTCGCGCGCGAAAAGATGGGAGCAGACCAGGTCGACGAAATGGTCGGTGCGATCCCGGGTCTCTCGCAATTCGCCTGACCGGAAAACTGTCGGACTGTTTCGGGGACAGCCTTGTGTCGAAATCGCTCAAAAATCTTGATTGTCTTGATCCGGAGGTGATCGATTGCCTGCGTTCCGCGGGCATTCGGACCTCCGACAAGCTGCTGGAAGCCACCAAAAGCGCAAAAGATCGGGAAGCGCTGTCGCTAAAGACCGGAATCGAGCCGCGCGAACTGCTGCGCTTCGCCAACCTCGCCGACAAGCTCAGGGTCAAGGGTCTCGGCACGGGCTACGCCGAGCTTCTTTGCCGGGTCGGCGTCGATACCGTGCGCGAACTGAAGTACCGCAACCCAGCCAAGCTCGCGGCCGCGATGCGGGAGGAAAACGACAAGCGCAAGCTGGTCCGGCTGGTGCCGACGGAAAAGGCGGTCGGCCGCTGGGTCGCAGCCGCCAAAACCCTGCCGCCGAAGATCACCTATCGCTGACGTTCATAATCCACGGTTGACAGGCGGCCGCTCCTGCGCCCCAAAGCGCAGACCATGACCGCGTCCGGACCCAAGCCCGCGAGCCGCCTTGCGCTCACTGACCTGATCTCCCCCCACCGCGCCACGGTGATGGGGGTTCTCAATCTCACACCGGATTCCTTTTCCGACGGCGGCCGCTTTGTCGATCCGGAGGTCGCGATCGCGCATGCCGTGGAGATGGTGGCGGAAGGCGCCGACATCATCGATGTCGGAGCGGAATCGACCCGGCCCTATGGCGGCATGCGGCCGGTCACCGCCGAGATCGAGCAAGCCCGGCTCGAACCGGTGCTGTCCGCCGTCGCCGGCCTCGGCCGGCCGGTCTCAATCGATACGATGAAAGCGGTGGTCCTCGACTGGGCGATCCGCAACGGCGCGGCCATCGCAAACGACGTCTGGGGCCTGCAGCGCGATCCCGACATGGCGCGCGTGGTCGCCCAGCACGGCGTGCCGGTGATCGTGATGCACAATCGCGACGAAGCCGATCCCGCGATCGATATCGTCGATGACATGCTCCGCTATTTCGAGCGTTCCCTGGCGATTGCCGATGCCGCCGGTGTCCGCCGCGCGCAGATCGTGATCGACCCAGGGATCGGCTTCGGCAAGACGCCGGAACAGAGCGTCATCGCGGTTGCAAAGCTCAGCAAGCTGACATGCTTCGGTCTTCCGATCCTGATCGGGCTGTCGCGCAAGCGCTTTATCTCGTCCATCGTGCCGTCGGAACCGACCCAGCGCCTCGGCGGCTCGATTGCCGGCCACCTCATGGCGGTGCAGGACGGCGCCACGATCGTGCGCACGCATGATGTGTTCGAAACCGTGCAGGCGCTTCGTGTCGCGGAATCGATCTGGAGAGCCAGATGACTGGATCACGAAGTGACTGCAGCACGAAAAAGTGACGGGGAGCCCGACGTGACAGAGACCGATACCATCTTCATCTCCGGGCTCGCCCTGCACGCCCATCACGGCGTGATGCCGCACGAGGGCAAGGTCGGCCAGAGTTTCAAGCTCGACATCACGCTCGATATCGATCTCGACGAGGCGGCGCGCTCGGACCGGCTGCGGCACACCGTTTCCTACGGCCAGGTTGCGACGATTGCGTCCGAGGCGTTCTGCGCCAAGCGCTACAAGCTGATCGAGGCCGCCGCGGGCGCCGTGATCGATGCATTGCTGCAAACATTTCCACGGGTTACGCGCGTCCGCATCACCGTGCACAAGCCGCATGCGCCGATTGCCGCGACGTTCGACGATGTCGGCGTCATCATCACCCGCAGCCGGGGGACATAGCGGGCGATGCCGCACGCTTTCGTCGCATTCGGCGGCAATGTCGGCGATGCGCGCGACACCATCGCCCGCGCCATCGGCGCATTCTGCGATGGCGATGGCGACAACGTCACGCTGCGCGCGCGGTCGTCGGATTATCGCACGCCGCCCTGGGGCGTGATCGACCAGCCGCCATTCGTGAATGCCTGTATCGCGGTCGAGACCAGCCTGTCGCCGCATGCACTGCTCGAGCGCGCGCACGAGGTGGAGCGCGCCTTCGGCCGCGACCGGAAGAACGAAACCCGTTGGGGTCCGCGCACGCTCGATATCGACATCATCGATTACGACGGCATCGTGCTCGACGATCCGATGCTGACCTTGCCGCATCCGCGGCTGTTCCAGCGCGCGTTCGTCTTGGTTCCGCTTCTGGAAATCGCGCCGGACGCGATAATTTCGAATATGCCGCTTCGTGATGCATGCGGGCGCATCGATTGCGAAGGGGTTACGCGCCTGCCTCCATCACGATGACGCGAGCGCTTCGCGTCAAACGTGCCGCAGCCACTTTGCCGCAGCGATCTGCATACGCTTGATCAGAACGATCGCCATCGCAATGCATTGGCAACACAAGGGCACGGCAAATTTGACGGAGACTATTCATGAAACCTTACCTGCTCGCAACCGCCGCAACACTGATCCTCTCGGCTCCCGCAATGGCCGGCGGTCAAAGCAGCGCCGCAGGCCAGCCAGCCGCCGGCTCGGCGCAGCAGACTTATCAGAGCGGGCAGCAGCAGCCCGGGATGCAGCAGGGCGCGCAGCGCGTCTCGCCAGACGACCTGAGCCAGTCCGAAATCCGGCAGATCCAGCAGGCGCTGAGCGATCAGGGATTCAACCCCGGTGATGTGGACGGCCAGTGGGGTCCTCAGACCGAGCAGGCACTGACCGAATTCCAGACCCAGCAGAACCTGTCGACCACAGCCGACCTGGATCAGGAAACGCTGTCGGCTCTCGGCGTGCAGGTCGCGTCCATGGATGACGCCAGCGATATCGAATCCGGCACCACCGGTTCTGGTACCACCGGCGCGGGATCGCCGGGCATGGATGAGCCCGCGCTGGATGCGGGTCCTGCTCCGGCCGAGCAGCCGGACGTAACCGGCACCCAGCAGTAACCAGGACAGGAGGGGCCGCGACGCCTCGGGGCATCGCGGCCCCTCTTTCCGGCCTGCTACGCGAGGATGATGGCGCGGAGCGTTGGCTCGTGGCATTTTGCTGTCATGACCGACCTCCGCCTCGCCGCCGAATTTCCCCCCGCGACCCGTGAGCAATGGCTGAAGCTCGTCGACGGCGTGCTCAAAGGCGCACCATTCGACAAGAAGCTGGTCAGTCAGACCTATGACGGCCTCAGGATCGAGCCGCTCTATGCTCGCAGGGACGATGCAAACGTCCTGACCGGGCGCGCGCCGGGCATGCCGTGGCAGATCATGGCGCGGGTCGATCACCCCGCTCCGAAAGAGGCCAACCGGCAGGCGCTGGAGGATCTCGAAAACGGCGCCAACGGCCTCGTGCTGGTCTGCCCCGGTGCGATCGGATCGCAGGACTTCGGCATCGACGTCTCGGCGGACGGGATCGCGACCATCCTCGACGGCATCTATCTCGATGCCGGCGCGCCGATCGAATTCATGCTGACGCGCGAAGCGAAAGATGTGCCTGCCCACGTCGCCGCCATCGTCAAGGCGCGCAAGCTCGATCCCACGGCGTGCGATCTGCGTATCGGTTTCGATCCGATCGGGCTGATGGCGGCGGGCTCGTCGGCACCGATGCCGTGGAGCGAGATCGCGCCGCTATTCGCCCGCATGACCCGAGCGCTGGCCGACGAAGGCTTCCGCGGTCCGTTCGCTGCGGCCGATGCTCGCGTCATCCACAACGCCGGCGGGTCGGAGGCGCAGGAACTGGCTTATGCCTTGAGTGTCGCGGTCGCCTATTGGCGCGCGCTGGAAGTGGGCGGTGTATCTCTCGAGGACGCGCGGCGGATGATCTTCTTCCGCATGAGCGCCGACGCCGACCAGTTCATGACCATGGCGAAATTCCGCGCGCTTCGGAAGCTCTGGTCGCGCGTGGAGGAAGCGAGCGGATTGGCGCCGCAGGCCATCTTCATCGGCGCCGAGACGGCGTGGCGGATGATGACCCAGCGCGATCCTTACGTAAACATGCTGCGGGTGACGATTGCGACCTTTGCGGCGGGGCTCGGCGGCGCCAATGCGGTGACGGTGCTGCCGTTCACATCGGCGCTCGGTCTGCCTGACGCTTTTGCGCGGCGGGTGGCGCGCAATACGCAGCTTGTTCTGCTGGAGGAGTCGAACCTCGCCAAGGTGGCGGACCCGGCGGCTGGTTCGGGGGGCATCGAGGCGCTGACCGATGAGTTGTGTCGCAGCGCATGGTCGCTTTTTCAGGGGACCGAGAAAGCCGGAGGTGTTGCAGCAGCACTTGCATCCGGCTTGATTCAAAAACAGGTCGCAGAGACTCGTATCGCGCGCGAAAAGGCGGTCGCGACCCGAAAGGACCCGCTTACCGGGACCAGCGAATTTCCATCCTTGAACGAAGCTGCGGTGCAAGTGCTGATGCCCAACCCTCGCCTTCAAGCAAGGACGGAGTCGGGCGAGTCCGCGGCGCTGCCGAATATCCGCCTCGCCGAACCCTATGAGGCCCTGCGTGATGCATCGGACGCCATTCTGAAAGAGACCGGCGCGCGGCCGAAAGTCTTCCTCGCCACGCTCGGCAAGCCCGCCGACAACATCGCGCGCGCGACCTTCGCGAAGAATTTCTTCGAGGCCGGCGGGATTGAAGCGGTGGAGTTCTCGGGCGGCGATCTGGCCGCGGCGTTCAAGGCGTCAGGCTCAGCGCTCGCCTGCCTGTGCTCGTCGGACGAGGTGTATGCCAGCGAGGCGGCGGCAGCGGCGCGCGCCCTCGTCGCGGCCGGTGCGAGGCATGTCTACCTCGCCGGCCGGCCGGGCGATCTCGCCGAAGCGCTTAAACAGGCCGGCGTGCAGACCTTCATTTTTGCCGGGTGCGACGTCCTCGCGACGCTTCGGGATGCCCATCGCTCTCTCGGCAAAGCCGCGTGATGCGATGCACAAAATGTGCTATCGTTGCGGCGATTGAGGCGTTGTAGACCCATGAGCCGGCTGCCTGATTTCGCATCCATCGACTGGCAGGCCCCGCAGATCGCGGCGGCGGACACCGCGTCCGCGCCTGACTGGATCACGCCCGAAGGCATTCCGGTGAAGCCCGCCTACGGCGAAGGCGACGTTGCCGGGCTCGATTTCCTCGACACCTATCCCGGCATCGCGCCCTATCTGCGCGGGCCCTACCCGACCATGTACGTCAACCAGCCCTGGACCATCCGGCAATATGCCGGTTTCTCCACGGCCGAGGATTCCAACGCCTTCTACCGGCGCAATCTCGCCGCCGGGCAGAAGGGCCTCTCGGTCGCGTTCGATCTCGCCACGCATCGTGGCTACGACAGCGACCATCCGCGCGTCGCGGGTGACGTCGGCATGGCGGGCGTCGCGATCGATTCGATCCT